>DAOLIU010000031.1:0-26581 GCA_035328385.1 Nitrospira sp.
GCCTGCGCCGTCCGACTCGGACCAACCGGCGCCCGATGGGCCCGCCGCGGCGCCGCTTCTGACACGCGACGCTCAACTTCGCTCGTACCTGGAGGCGGGACAGAGCGTGGAAGCGGAGTTGTGGCTGAATCGACTGGTCGGCAAGGCGCCGGAGGATGCCGAGCTGCGTGAATTGTTAGGCCGACTCTTTGAACACAAAGGAGACACGGCAGCCGCCGCATTGCAGTATGCACGGGCGCTGGAACTTCAGGCGCCCGCCTCGCCCGAAGCTGTGACCGAACCGATCCGAGCCCTGTACTTCAAACTCAGCGCGCTGGCGCCCGCGAATCCTCTGGTCGGAAAACTGGCGTTGTTCATCCTGCAGGAGGAACCCCAAGACGCGACGCCTGCAGCGGCCCCCGACGCGGCGGCCGACGGACTCGACCCGGAGGTGCATTACACACTCGGCGTAGCGTACAAGAACATGGGCCTGCTCCATGAAGCCCAGGAAGAATTCTCAGTCGCCATGCGGTCACCGGCCGTGTTCCTGGATTCCTGTCTCATGACCGCCGTCTGTCTGAAGGAACGCGGGCAGGCTGACGCCGCAAGCACCCAGCTGGAACGGTTGTTGACGGATCCTCGTTGCCAGGGGGCCAAGGGTCAGGCGATTCGGTACGAATTGGGTTTGCTCTACGAACAACAGGGCCAGTGGGAGCAGGCCGTGACGATGTTCGAGTCGATTCCCACCTTCCACGACGTTCCCGAGCGATTATCCTCGATCCGCGCGGAACACCCCGCTTCCGAGTCCACAGCCAAAGCGTTCGGATACGCCAGCTGACTAATCGGTCCCAAAGGACCAACCGCCGAAACCCAAATCACAAAATCCAAGTACCAACACCTAACAGCCAAGTCCAAACTCGAAATACGAAACTCGAAATCCGAAACGATAGATATATCGCAAGAACCCAAAATCTCACGGAAGTCCGTCATTCCCGCGGAAGCGGGAATCCAGGTCCGCTCCAACAGATCCGGACAAACTCGAATTCGAAAAGAAATCCGAAACTGGGTGCAGTCGAACTAAGTCACCGGATTCGGCGCCGGCTGGCCGGCCAGAACTGCGTCCACGTTACGCAGGCAGATCATGCCCATCTGCACCCGTGCGAACCAGGTCGCCGACCCGAGGTGCGGCAGCAACACGACATGCGGCAACGAGCGAAGACCGGGATGTACGCGGGGTTCGTCTTCATAGACGTCGAGGCCCGCCCCGGCGATCGCGCGGCGTTCCAACACGTCCGCCAACACCGCTTCGTCCACGATCGGTCCCCGAGCCGTATTGATCAGGATCGCCGTCCGCCTCATCCCTGCCAGTTCGGACGCCCCGATCAGGTGCCGCGTCTGCTCGGTCAGCGGCACGTGGATGGACACGAAATCCGAGTCGCGCAGGAGGTCGGGCAGCGAGGCATGTTCCCATTGGGCACCGGGTGGCGAGGCGAGGGGAGCACGCCGACTGTAATAGCGCACGGGCATGCGGAATCCCACGGCACGGTGGGCCACGGCCTGCCCGATCCGCCCCATCCCGATGATGCCCAGCGTCCGACCGGCGACCTCGGCGCCCAAGAGCTGCGTCGCCGTCCAACCGGTCCAGGCTCCCGCCCGCACCAGCGCATCGCCTTCAACAATACGACGGGCAGTGGCCAAGATCAGCGCCCAGGTCAGGTCCGCGGTGGCGTCCGTCAGGACGTCCGGCGTATTGGTCACGATAATCCGGTGATTTCGGGCCGCGGCGAGATCGATATTGTTATAGCCGACCGCATAGTTGGCCAAAACTCGCAGTCGGGATGCCGCAGCGAGACTCGGCGCGTCGATGCGCTCGGATAACGTGACGATGGCCGCGGTCGCCTCCTGCAATCCTTGCCGAAGGGCGGCAGGAGAGGGCGGAGCTTCTTCCGGTTCCGTAAGCAACCGATAGCGCTCACGGATGGCCGCCATTACCGGTTCCGGCAAGAGGCGGGAGAGGTAGAGGAGGGGGCGGATCTCGTTCATCGTGGCGGCATCTTACCGAGTCGGAACCCTGGCGACAACCGATCGGCGGCCGAAGCCCGGAGACGCGCCGCGATCCCACGGCAAGCCGTCTTGAAGTTCCCGACTTCCATTTGCTATCCTCCGTTCACCTTCCCACGCATGCACCACTTCAAAGGGCAATCCCAAGGAGTCAGACCATGGCCAGCATCAAGCGGGCGTTAATCAGCGTTTCAGACAAAACCGGGATCGTGGACTTGGCCAAAGGGCTCGAAGCCTTGGGCGCCGAGATCCTGTCGACCGGAGGCACGGCCAAGGCGTTACGCGACGCCGGCGTCAAGGTCACCGACGTGGCCGCCTATACCGGTTCGCCGGAAATTCTCGACGGCCGAGTCAAGACCTTGCATCCGAAAATTCACGGCGGCCTGCTGGGACGCCGGTCTGTTCCGGCGCACGTCGACCAGATGAAACAGCACAACATCGGTCCCATCGATGTGGTCGTCGTGAATCTCTATCCGTTCGAGGCCACCATCTCCAAACCCCATTGCCCGTTCGACGAAGCCATCGAAAATATCGACATCGGCGGTCCCTCGATGCTGCGGTCGGCCGCCAAGAACCATGAGGACGTCTTCGTCGTCGTCGATCCGGCCGACTATCCGCGCGTGCTGGAAGCGGCCAAGAGCACCGCCGACACGGGACCGCTTCGCCGCGAGTTGGCCATGAAAGTCTTCCAGCACACGGCGCGCTACGACGGCGCGATCGCCGGCTATCTCGAAAAACAGAGCCACGGCGCAGCCGCCAAGTTTCCGAAGATCTTGTCGCTGCAATACGAACTGGCCGAGACCCTGCGTTACGGAGAGAATCCCCATCAGCAGGGCGCCTTTTATCGCGAACTCCACTCCCAGGAGCCGTCCGTCTCGCGCGGCAAGATTCTCCACGGCAAGGCCATGTCGTACAACAATTTCCTCGACGCGAATTCTGCGCTGGAATTGGCCAAGGAATACGACGACACGGCGGTCGCGATCATCAAGCACAACAATCCCTGCGGCGTCGCTTTGGGGGCCACTCCGGTGGAAGCGTACGTCAAGGCCCGCGAGACCGATCCGGTTTCGGCCTTCGGGGGCGTTATCGCCTTCAACCGCCCCGTGGATCTCGCGGCGGCCAAGGAGATCACGTCCACGTTCGTGGAGGTCGTCGTGGCCCCGGGATTCGCGGACGACGCGCTGGCCGAGCTCAAACGCAAGAAGGATCTGCGGCTCCTCGACGTGGGTCCTCTGGTGAAGGTCAAACAAGAGGGGTACGACCTGAAAAAACTGGTCGGCGGCCTGATCGTCCAGGATCGCGACTTGGGCGTGCTCGCCGATCTGCGATCGCTCTCGGTTCCCACGGTTCGCAAGCCCACCGATGAAGAATATGCGGCCTGCGCCTTTGCCTGGAAAGTCTGTAAACACGTCAAGTCCAACGCCATCATTTATGCCAAGCCCGGCCAGACGGTCGGGATCGGCGCCGGCCAAATGAGCCGGGTGGACAGCGTCAAGCTGGCGGCGATGAAAGCGCAGATGCCGATCAAAGGGTGCGTCATGGCGTCGGACGCCTTCTTTCCATTCCGGGACGGGATCGATGCCGCGGCGCAAGCCGGCATCACCGCCGTCATTCAGCCCGGAGGGTCCATTCGCGACGCGGAGATCGTCAAGGCAGCGGATGAGCACGGCATGACGATGATCCTCACCGCCATGCGTCACTTCCGCCACTGACGGATGTCGGAACGACGTTCCAACTTTATTGCTTTACCGCGCGGGGTATGGTCCCGCCTTCCCGCGGAGCTGTCGGCGTCCCGCGTCCCCTCGAGTTCGCCTTGTCCCGAATCACACGGTGAGCCTTCGTGAAGATTCTCGTCGTCGGCAGCGGGGGACGCGAACATGCCATCGTGTGGAAACTCGGACAGAGTCCGCGGAAGCCCGCCATCTTCTGCGCCCCCGGCAACGCCGGTATCGCCTCGCTCGCGACCTGCGTGCCGATTGCCGCCCACGATATCCAAGGCTTGGAAGACTTCGTGGTCCGCAACCACATCGACTTGACCGTCGTGGGACCCGAAGCGCCGCTCGCCCTGGGCATCGCCGACGAGTTTCGCAAACGCCGTTTGAGAATATTCGGGCCGACCAGAAGTGCGGCGCGCATCGAAGCCAGCAAGAGCTTCTCCAAAGACCTCATGCAACGGGCTGGCATCCCCACCGCACGAGCGAAAAGCTTTACCGACGCGGCGTCGGCGCTCGCATACGCCGACAAGCAGCCGCTTCCCATGGTGATCAAAGCGGACGGCCTCGCACAAGGCAAAGGCGTCATCATCGCCACGGCCCGGCAGCAGGCGCGGGAGGCGATCGTGGATTGCATGGAGAAGGCCGTCTTCGGAGAGGCAGGGAAGGAAGTGCTGGTCGAGGAATTTCTCGCCGGAGAAGAGTTGACGATCATGGCCTTTACCGACGGTCGCACGATCGTGCCGATGCCGCCGGCCCAGGATCACAAGCGGGTCGGTGACGGGGATACCGGCCTGAACACGGGAGGCATGGGCGCCTATGCACCCGCGCCGCTCGGCACGGCGGAGCTTTGCGACCAAGTCCGGCAGCTGGTCCTGGAGCCGATCGTGGCCCACCTCTCCAAGATCGGTTCCCCATTCCAAGGGGTGCTGTACGCCGGCCTCATGGTCGTCAAGGGCGTGCCGTATGTGCTGGAGTTCAATGCCCGGATGGGCGACCCGGAAACCCAAGCGGTGCTGCCGCTGCTGAAGACCGATCTGCTCGAGGTCATCGAGGCGGTCGTAGAACACCGGCTGGATCAGATTGACGTCGAATGGAGCAAGGAGGCGGCCGTCTGCGTCGTAATGACGTCCGGCGGGTATCCCGGTCCGTACCGAACAGGAGTGCCTATTCGGGGATTGACGGAGACGTCCACGAAGCATGCCATCGTTTTCCACGCGGGAACAGCTTTCGATCAGCAAACCATCGTGACTGCCGGCGGGCGCGTCCTGGGTATCACGGGCTTGGGATCCGACATTGCCTCGGCTCAACAGACGGCGTATCAGGCCGCTCGTACGCTGTCATTTGAAGGCTGTCACTACCGCCGGGACATTGCCCATCGAGCCTTGCGTCCTACGTCGTATTGAACATCTCTCACCGGCTCATGGCCACCGTTTACCCATTGTCACCGGCGACGGTACCGACTCTCGCCCCCTCCGTTCGATCGATGATTCGGGACGGAGGACTGATCGCCATGCCGACAGAAACTTACTACGGGCTGGGCGCAAATCCGTTCGATGCCGGTGCCGTCGATCGTCTGCTGACCATCAAGAACCGGGAAGACGGGAAACCGGTCCTTGTGCTCATCGGTGACGTCGGCCAACTTCCCCTATTGGTCACCGATATGCCGCGTATTGGACACCTACTGGCGGAGGCCTTCTGGCCTGGCGCACTGACCATTCTGCTGCCGGCCCATCCCTCCCTTCCTCTCAATCTTACGGCGGGAAGCGGGTTGGTGGGCGTACGGCTGAGTTCCTGTGCCTCGCTCACGGAACTTCTGAAACAGGCCGGCCCGGTCACGGGTACCAGCGCGAACCACTCCGGTCATCCGCCGGCGACCACCGCCGAACAGGTGCAACAGGAGTTGGGGCACGAGATCGACATGATCTTGGACGCGGGCAGGACGGCGGGTGGCCTGCCTTCCACCGTGGTGGATGTCCGGGAACCGGTCCGACTTGTTCGAGAGGGCGCAATCCCTCGACAGACAATACGGAACGTGCTAGAGACTCACGGGATTGCGCTGATCCCTTAGATTACTAGATTACGGCCACTGCAATGATCGCAGCAACGCACGGAGGAGGAGAGGCATGACAATGGCGACACAGGTGATGAAGCATGGCTTGGCGATACTGGCCGTCGGTTGTACGCTGACCTTGACCGGCTGCGACTACTGGCCGCCGGCGCTCCAAACCCAGATCGAGCAGCTTCGTTCTGAACTGCAAACCGTCACCGCCGAGAAGAGCCAACTGCAGACGCAGCTGTCGTCTCTTACCAAGGTGAAGGACGACCTCCAGACCCAAGTTGACGATCTCAGCCGCGCGAACCGTGACAAGAACACCATGATCGCCAGTCTTCAAAACAGCGTGACCGCTCTGCAGGAACGGCTCAACAAGACGTCCAAGACAGCGGGAGGCAAGATCGTACCGCCCAAAGCACACGCCAAGGCGAAGCCTAAAACGGCGGTCAAGACCTCCGCCAAGAAACGGCCGGCCGCCAAGGGGACCGTCAAGCGATAGGGGACACGGCCGGTTATTTTGACGAGGTTGTTGCGGAAGGAGTGGTGGTCGAAGCGGACGTGGAAGCCGGCGCGGAAGTCGAAGGGCCCGTCGAGGCGTTCGCCGATGGAGAAGCGCTCGTCGTCGCTGATGAGGCAGAGGGGGCTGCGGGAGCCGGTTCCTTCTTGTCCGCTACGGACTCACCTTCTGAAGGCGCTGAAGGCGGCTTCAGCTTATCCGAATAGTCGGTCACATACCAGCCGCTCCCCTTGAACATGATGGCCGGAGAAGAGATCAACCGCTTCACCGGTTTGCCACACCGATTGCAGACGGCAATCGGGTCGTCCTTGATACTTTGTTTCACTTCGAACTTATATGCACAACCCTCGCACAGGTACTCGTAGATCGGCACAGCACTCCTCCTTCGCTCAAATCGTATAGGCGATTAGGTAAGTCTCGCCAAGGCATTGTCAAGTCGTTCCAGACCTCGTTTGATCGTATCCATACTGGTGGCATAGGACAGACGCACATGGGCCTGACTCCCGAACGGCTCGCCAGGCACGACGGCAATATGCGCGGTCTTCAGTAAATAATTGGCCAGATCCGTCGGCGTTTTGACCATACCGTCGGGCCCACGCTTGCCCAGGACGCCGGAAACGTTGGGAAACGCATAGAATGCTCCAGTCGGCATCCGGCACGAGACACCGCGTATCGCGTTCAACCCTTCCACAATCACCCGTCGCCGCCGATCGAACTCCACCACCATCCGTTCGGTAAAGCCGTCGCCCTCGCGCAACGCCGCGACGGCCGCTTTCTGAGAAATCGAGCAGGGATTCGACGTGCTCTGGCTTTGAATATTCCCCATGGCCGCGATCAATTCGCGGGGTCCCGCCGCATACCCGATTCGCCATCCCGTCATGGCATAGGCTTTGGACACTCCATTGACGATGACCGTACGGGCGGCGATGTCGGCGCCGAGCGTCGCGATGCTGACGTGGACGGTTCCCTCGTAGACGATTTTTTCATAGATTTCGTCCGAGATCACCAGCAGGTCGTGCCGAAGCGCAATAGCGGCAATGGCCTCCAGCGTCGCTCGGCCGTAGGTCGCGCCGGTCGGATTGCATGGGCTGTTCACGAGGATCGCCTTCGTCCGGGGTGTGATCAGTCGTTCGAGTTCCTCGGCGTCGATCGCGTACCCCTCTTCCTCTTTGGTGGAAAGAAGCACCGCCGTGGCGTCATTCAAAAGCGCCTGATCCGAGTAAGAGACCCAGTAGGGGGTGGGGATGATGATCTCGTCTCCCGCTTCCAATAGCGCTTGCGCCACGTTGTACAAGGAATGCTTGGCGCCGCATGAGATGAGCACCTGAGATTTCTCGTACCGAAGTCCCAATTCGCGTTGCAGTTTGTCGACGACGGCGCCGCGCAATTCCTCGGTTCCGGACGACGGCGTATACTTGGTGAACCCTGCACGAATCGCCGCCTCCGCCGCCGCTTTCACAGAGTCCGGCGTGTCGAAATCTGGCTCGCCGGTTGAAAAATCGACGACATCGATTCCCTGAGCCGCCATGGCTTTCGCCGTCGCAGCCATGGCCAGCGTAGGGGAAGGAGCGATTCGGCCGACGCGGGAAGCCAATTTCATGGTTTCAGACTCCGTATGCGTGTCTGGAGGCGCCGTGCCACCTCGGGGTGAAGAAACGCGGTTAACGAGCCGCCGTGCATCGCGATATCCTTGATGATCGTCGACGAAAGATACGAATATTCTTCGCTTGGCATTAAGAACACCGTTTCGACCCGCTTCGCCAACTTGCGATTGACCAGTGCCATCTGAAATTCGTGCTCGAAATCCGAGATTGCGCGCAATCCTCGAATGATCGCATGCGCCCCGGACTTCTGAACATAATCCACCAGAAGTCCGTCAAACGTCACGACCTCGACCTGCCCGAGGTCCTTCATGACCAGCTTCACCATTTCGACACGCTCCGCCATATCGAAAAGCGGATGCTTGGCCGGGTTCGGAGCGACGGCCACTACCACCTTATCGAACACGCGCAGGCTGCGCGTGATGATGTCCGTATGCCCGTGGGTGATCGGATCGAAGGTGCCGGGATAGATGCCGATCTTCATGCCGAACCGCCTTGACGAGGAGCCGAGCCATAGAGGAACAGAGCGGTATCACCATACACATATCGTCGGATCAACACGGCGTCCGCCACCGATGTCGGCAACACGGCCTTGGCGTTTTGCTCAATGACCATCACTCCGTCCTCCCCGAGAAGCTCCGTCGTCCACACCGTCTGCAATGTTTCGATCACCTGCGTGTCGGCGTACGGCGGGTCGGCAAAGACGACGTCGTAAGGCCCTTCCCACCACTCTGGCCGCGCCAAGAAATCCTGCGTGCGACCGACCCTCACCTGCACATGGTCTTCAAACCCGCAGGCTGCGAGATTCTTGCGCAGCACCTGCAGCGCGCGCGGATCACATTCCACAAATGTCACCGCCGCCGCCCCGCGGCTGATCGCCTCGATCCCAACCGCCCCGGTCCCGGCGTACAAATCCAGAAAACGACCACCCGGCACTCGAACGCCAAGAATGGAAAAGAGCGCCTCACGCACTTTATCTGACGTAGGACGCAGCGTCGTCCCTTGTGGCCCACACAAGTGTCGACCTCGGTGGGATCCGGCGATGATGCGCATAGTCAATCAGGCGAGAGGACACTCAGGAGCGAATGAACTCTAACATAGCGTTTTTGAAGGGGTCAAGGAGCGTACGCGCTTTGGAAGCGTTTGAACGAGCAGATTCGGCCATTCGGGATCCATCCTGGCCAGAATCCGATTTGGATTGGTGCTATTTTGACGGGGTATGCGGCGCTGACTATAATTTGCGGACGTGAGGCCGGCCTGGACGGCGAGAGACGCCAGGGCGGAAAGACAACCGGCTCGATCGCTCTCGCAACCGCGAGAACACCGACGCGTTATCGAGCCGCCACCGGCGTGCTCGGTTGCGCATCGCGTGCGGCGAGGCTCTTCCGCCGATTATTCGAAATGGTGCGATCGATGATCGCGCCGCAGTTGATGCACTTCCAGGCGTAGAAAATCAGGAAGAAATCTGAGAACCGCTCCAGCATCATGAGGCCTTTGCACTTCGGACATTCCATCGATCCCTCCCAGGTGATGACATGCACAGCTGTCGGCCTGGCTAAGCAAGAGCTACACCACATGACCGCCATACGTAATTTCAACATCTTAGATGCTACGTATTTGCCACCAAGGGGGATCCAAGGCTTCTTTTCCCGGTACAAAAACGTTCACCGTGTCATATTTTTGTTCGGAAGAAGGAGAAATTCAGAATATACCGACAGGAGCGACTGGCATGGGTATTTCGCATTGGCCGGAGGCTGAACGTCCTCGCGAACGACTCTTGGCGCGCGGTGCGGCCGCCCTGACCGATGCGCAACTGCTGGCTATCCTGCTGCGGGTGGGCCGCCAGCGGTCCACGGCGGTCGACGTCGGTATGGACGTCCTGCACCGAGTGGGTGGGCTCAACGGGTTGGCCCGGTGCGGACTCGAGGAATTATGTTCCGTCCCAGGCGTCGGCGAAGCCAAGGCCGCCCAACTCAAAGCTGCACTGGAACTGGGGCGACGGGCGATGGCATCACCCCTATCGAAAGGCGCGAGGATTTCTTCAAGTCAGGATCTGTTCAACCACTTTCATTCGAGCCTTCGGGATCTCCGACACGAGATTTTTAAGGTTGTGCTTTTGGACGCCAAACACAGCATCGTGCGGGAGACCACGGTTTCGGAGGGCAGCCTGACTCTCAGCATTGTCCATCCCCGCGAAGTGTTTTCACTGGCCGTCAAGGAGTCCGCGGCGGCGGTGATCTTTCTGCATAACCACCCGAGCGGCGATCCCACTCCCAGCCGGGAAGACCGATTGCTGACCGCGAGGCTGGTAGCGGCCGGGGAGATTCTCGGCATCCGCGTACTTGACCATCTCGTCATCGGTGACGGACACTATGTCAGTTTTGCCGATCAAGGATGGCTACGGCAGTCCGGCAAGGCTGATCTGACGCCAGAGGAGGCTATCGAACTGTAACCCATCTCTCCGGAAGACCAGACGCTTCCGGCAAAATCCAGAGGAGGGCCCCATGAACGAGCTGCGGACCGCATCTCTCAGGAATGTGGCTGTGATCGGGAGCCGGGGAGCAGGAAAAACATCTCTCACAGAGGCGCTGCTGTTCTGCGCCGGGGCGGTCTCGAAACTCGGCGCCATCGCACAAGGATCGACCGCATCGGACTTCGAACCAGAAGAACTGCACCACCGTAGTTCCGTGAGCACCAGCCTTCTCCGGTTTGCGTGGAACCAGACGACCATTACGCTGCTCGACACACCAGGTTCGCTGAGTCTCCTCGGCGAACCTCTGACGGCGCTTGAGGCCGCAGACGCCGTTATCGTCGTACTGAATCCCGATACCGGCATCCGCAGCGAACTGATCCGGCTGTGGAGCCGGGCCCGTGAACGACGTCTCCCGTGCCTGCTGTTTGTCAATGAACCTGAGAACCATTCGAAGCCGCTCGACGATTTGCTCGCCGCGTGCCGGCGCGACCTCGACATCAGTCCCGTCCCCATGACGCTGCCCATCCATCGCGATGCGGTGATGGAAGGCGTAGTGGACCTCCTCGGACAAACGGTTCTCCTCTCCAAAGCAGATACCCCCAAGTGCGAGACCGGCGCCGTGCCTGAAATGACAGCAGCTCAAGTGTCCGATGGCTTGAAGCGTCTGCAAGAGGCCGTCGCCGACTTGGATGACCAATTGTTGGAGCGGTACATCTCGGCGGGAGAACTGACGGCCGGCGAACTGGCGACCGGCATCCGAACCGGCGTGCACAAGGCCGAATTGGTTCCACTCTACAGCGGCTCGGCGTTGAGAAACGTCGGGGTCGCTTCCTTGTTGGCCGCCGTCAAGGAATGGCTTCCGTCCCCGGACGAACGGCCGCGACCCGTGCCCCTCAGCGATACAGGTCAACTCGACGGAGTCGGAGCCGTCACATCCAAGTCTCATAATAATAGAGAGTCTTTTTCCGGATTCATCTTCAAGACCCTCATCGACCCGTTTGTGGGCCGCCTGTCGTACGTGCGAATCGTCTCGGGCATCTTGCAGACTGACTCCACGATTTTTAACGGCTCGAGGCAGATCAAAGAAAAATGCGGTCATCTCTATACCTTATTCGGGAAAAAACACACGGCGGTGCCTTCAGCGGCGACAGGGGAGATCATCGCCATCGGGAAACTGAAAGACGCCCAGACCGGGGATACGCTGTGTGAGGAACGCGATCCCGTTCGCTTTGCTTGGCCGGCCCTTCCTCGTCCCGTGCTGTCGTTCGCCGTCGAACCGAAATCCGGGGCCGATATCGACAAGATCAGCCTCGGCCTTCACAAGCTGATCGAAGAGGACCCGACGCTCGACTTTTCAAGAAATGCGGACACGAAGGAAATGGTCCTGAGCGGCATGGGGCAACTTCATCTCGATCTGGCCTTGGAAAAATTGCATCGCAAGTATGGAGCCGAGGTTGTCATTCATACCCCGAAGATCCCGTACCGGGAGACGATCCGCAGCACGGCTCAGGCGCAGGGCAAGTACAAAAAGCAGACCGGCGGTCACGGCCAATACGGCGATTGCTGGCTCGAGATCGTCCCCGCCGCCAGAGGAGCGGGATTTTCGTTCGAAAACCGGATCGTGGGAGGCGTCATCCCGAGAAATTTCGTTCCCGCCGTAGAAAAGGGCATTGTGGAGGCCATGCATCACGGCACCCTCGCGGGATTTCCCGTCGTCGACATCCGAGTGTCGGTCTACGACGGGTCGTATCACGTCGTCGATTCTTCGGAGATGTCCTTCAAGATTGCCGCCTCCATGGCCTTCAAGAAAGCGATGGAATCGGCCCATCCCATTCTTTTGGAACCGGTGATGAGCGTGGAAATCGACGCGCCGGCAGACCATATCGGCGCCGTGATCGGTGATCTCAATGCCCGGCGGGGTCGAATCCAGCACGTGGAGGCGAGAGGGCACGCCGAACGGCTCAAGGCGTTGGTTCCCCTGTCCGAACTCATGACCTACACCACTGCCCTCAATGCCTTGACCGGTGGGGGAGGCAGCTATGTCATGGAATTGGCGCGCTATGAGGAAGTTCCTCGCGAGATCACCCTGAAGATCCTCGAGGAACGGAAAGCGGCCCGGCAGACCGTCGCAGCCTCATGAGAAGCACTATGGATCGCCTGCTTTCAAGACGACGTAAAACGCCCGGCTTTCCCGCAGCACACGCAAGAGGACGGTCTCGCCACGACGGACCTTGGAGATGGCCGCCGTGAATTCACCGACCGACCCGACGTCGGCGCGGTTGACTTCTTTGATCAGATCGCCTTCGCGCAGCCCTTCGGACTGGGCCAGGCTTCCCGGCTCCACTTTGGTGATCAGCACTCCTCGGGTTTCCCGCAACCGAAACTTGTCCGCTAATGCGGCCGTCAAATCCTGAAGGTCCAGCCCCAGCTTCACGTCCGTGCGCGAAGGCGGCAGAGAAGCGACCACGGCTTGATCCCGCCGTTCGCTCAGAGCGACGTCCAGCATCATGCGTTTCTTGTCCCGCACCACTTCGACTTTGGTCATAACACCCGGTTGCAATCCCGCCACGACTCGTGAGAGCCGGTTGGGGGTGTCCACCACCGTGCCCTCGATTCGTGTAATGATGTCGCCGGGTTTGATGCCGGCCGTCGCCGCCGGATCCTTCTCGAATACTTCATTGACCAGCACGCCTTCGTTTTCCATCACGCCGAACTTCTTGGCCAATTCCGGCGTGAGCGGCTGGATGCCCACTCCCAGCCATCCCCGCACCACACGGCCTTGGGCCACCAGCTGCTGCAGTACTTGCTTGGCCATGTTGGACGGGATGGCAAAGCCGATCCCTTGCGCAAAGTTGATGATGGCGGTATTGATACCGATTACCTCGCCCCGCAAGTTAAACAACGGCCCGCCGGAGTTTCCCGGGTTGATCGAAGCGTCAGTCTGAATAAAGTTCTCGTACCGAGACAAGTTCACGTTCTCACGGCCGATCCCGCTCACGACACCGAGCGTTACCGTCCGATCCAATCCAAACGGATTGCCGACGGCCAAGACCCATTGGCCCACGCGGACGCCGGAAGAGTCTCCGAACTTGGCATAGGGGAGGGGATGGTCGGGGGTAACCTTCAAGACGGCCAAGTCCGTGTCCGGATCCTTACCGACGACCTGGGCAATCAGCTTCGACTTATCGGAAAACCGTACTTCGACTTCGCTCGCATCTCCGATGACGTGATTGTTCGTGACGATATGACCGTCGGCATCGACCAGCACACCGGACCCGGATCCGGGAGAATTCGGCGTTCGATCCTGGAGGAAATCCCGTCCTTTGCCGCTCGGGGTCACCGGAAAGAGGTTGACCACCGACGGCTTGGTCGACTCGGCCAACTCGGTGATGACCGTCTGGATTTCCTCCAGCATTTGAAGTCCGGTCGCCCTTCCGGCCTCCACAGCTCGCACGTCCGTGCTCCGGACGAAGGCGGCACACAACACAAGGACTGCCAGCACGACGGGCAGGGTAGTACGTCTTCCATTTGAGACCATTGGCGTCATGGTGCCGGCAGTGTACACCACCGGGAATCGAGAAACCTACGGGAACCCGTCGTGTCAGTCCTCGCGGTATACGGGCTTGACTTTTCGGGGCGTGCCGAACAAGGCCGCCACCTGGTCCAGATCGGAACGGGCTCCCATGATGACGACGACGTCATCCGGTTGGAACACCAAGGAGTCGGACGGCGGAATGAGAAAGGGCCCGCGAAACACCGTGATCAATCGAACCGACGCCGGAAGCGTCAGATCCACGGGATGTTTGCCGATGGCGGGAGCGCGCCGGACCACCAGCATCCGTTCCAGTGCGGCCGAATGCACGCTCAGGTCGCGCTGCAGCGTCAGCAGATCCTCGTGGATGGTTTCCATCTTCAATTCACGAATCTGTCCGTCGACCTGATGCAGGGCTTGCTTCAAATCCCGGACCCGTCCGACCGACTGATCCAGCGTCCGCTGGAGTTCATCCGGCGCAATCGAAAGGCTGCTGCGTCCGGCCGAGACCTTGTCGGACACGACGTCCGCAATTCGATGCCCCAGTTCTCCATGTGCGCTTTCAATCTGGCTCAAGAGCTGGGCGGCGTGGCTGTGGAGACGCAGGATGTGCACCTTCCGATTGACACGTTCCGCCACCGCCACGACCGATTCGTAAACGGCACTGCCGGTCAGTGACAGCTCTTTCTGCAAGCGGCCGATGAATTCCAAGGACATCATGAGTATTCGGCGAAATTCATCATGTCTGATAAGTGTTATTATGTCAACTTATGAGTGTCTACCGCTGGATCACATCCAATGGGATCCCGTCCGTGAATCTACGCTAACATAGCCCGGCCGCTTACCGCCACATCGCACGACCATCGACATGTGAGTGAGCCAGAAGCACGACGGACTCGGGCGCGGGGTTTCCTAAGGAAGCTTTGCAGGATGTCTCCAGCGGGCTATCCGCTTTCACCGGGGCGGTTCCGAGAATCCTGTCCTTGTCGCCTACTCCGCAAATCTTGGAGCACCCGAATAATCGCTTCAGGTCTGGGAGGACATCCTGGGATGCGCACATCCACCGGCACGTGGCGCTCGACCGGCCCGGTCACGGCATAGCTTCCCTTGAACAGACCACAGTTGACGGCGCAGTCGCCCAGAGCGATCACCAGCTTCGGATCCGGTGTCTGTTTGTACGCGTTCTTCAATGGCCGTTCCATGTTCACCGTCACCGGCCCTGTGACCACCAGGGCATCGGCATGACGGGGGGATGCCGCAATATGGATGCCGAACCGCTCAATGTCATAGACGGGGTTTGTCAGCGCGTTCATTTCCATCTCGCAGGCGTTGCACGACCCCGTGTCGACTTCCCGAATCGTCAGCGAGCGCCGGAACGGCAGTGCTTTTTCACGGGCATCCGCAGTCGGCTCCTCGACCGGCTCCCGACCGTCAGGATGACGGCCTGTCACGACTCCGGTCTTGAGACTCTTCTTCAGGATGCGGAACATGTGCACCTCCCGGCTAGAGATCGTTCCCGGCGTACGAGAGATTGAAGCTCTTATTGATGAGCGGAAAATCGGGGATGATGTTTCCCGTCACCGCCCACTGAATGGCCGGCCAGTTCACGAAGGACGGGTCGCGCACCTTGCAGCGGTGAATCTGTCCTCCCTCTCCCGCCATGACGAAACAGAGAATTTCTCCGCGCCAACCTTCCACGGCTGAGACGGCCCAGTCCCCCGCCGTCGGAGGACCGCTTGATTCAGCGGCGAGCGTTCCCGGTGGAATCAATCGAGCGATCTCCCGGATGAGGCGCAAGGATTCATGAATCTCGTCCATGCGCACCCGCAGACGCGCACGGACATCGCCGTAGCGGTAGAGCGCCACCCTCACCGGCAACTCATCGTAGGCCGCAAACGGGCGGTCGCGCCGCACGTCCTGATCAAGCCCCGATGCCCGTCCGACCACGCCGATGACCCCATGGTCCCAGGCGATCCGTTCCGTCAGTACGCCGGTGGTTTCGAGGCGGTCGGTCAGGGAGGCATTTGCAAGAATGATGGCCTCGAGTTCGGAAAAATCCTGCTCGATCCGGTTCAATTCGTCCATCGTTTCGTCAAACCTCCGCTGCCCCACATCGCGGGCCACCCCTCCGAGACAAAGGGCTCCGCGCAAGAATCGCGAACCGGTCAGCCGATCGTTGAGCTGCATGAGCTGTTCCTTCATCCGTCCGCAATGCGCATGGGCCAGAGTGTAGGCCGTATCGTTACAGATCGCCCCCACGTCCCCCAGATGGTTGTGAAGCCGTTCCAGTTCCAGAAAGAACGAGCGCAGATACCGGGCTCGCCGCGGTACCGTCATGTGCACGAGCGCCTCGGCGGCCTGGCAGTACGCGAGGCCGTGTCCGACCGTGGTATCGCCTGAAATCCGCTCGGCAAGCGGCAGCCCGGCCGCCAGCGGTCGCTGCTCGAACAGCTTTTCCACGCCGCGGTGCTTCCAGAAATGGCGCACTTCGAGCTGCATGATTGGCTCACCGGCCACGGAGAAGCGAAAATGCCCCGGCTCGATGATCCCGGCATGGATCGGGCCGACCGGAACTTCAAACACCCCTTCCCCTTCGATATGACGAAAGCGATATTCGCCCGGGTGCCGTCCCAGGACCCGGTTCCAGGGAAAATCCTTCCTGAGCGGGTGCGTTCCCTTCGGCCAGTGCTCATGCCGGACCAAGCGGCGGAGATCCGGATGGCCGCCCGGAATCAACCCATACTGGTCCCGAATCTCCCGTTCGTACCATTGCGCCGCATGAACCGATGGTGTGATCGACGGAAAGAGTCGATCTCTCCCCGTCAGCTCCAGCGTCAGCATCACCCAGGGGCGGCGCGATTCCAACGCGAACAGGTAGTGAATCCCATACCGATCCGCGATCGGCCCGCCGTCGATGGCGAACAGCAGCGCCAAACGGCCCCGCAGCTTGCCGTGCAGATAGCGCGCGAGATCCGGCAGTTCCGTATGACCCACACGATAATGGATCACGCCCTCCCGGACCGACGGAACCGGCGTCAACGTCGGAAAGGTTTCTCGGAGCTGCCGCTGGATTGAAGAGTCATCGAGCATCGTGCCTCCTGATGCTATCGGACAGCCAACAGAGCGGACGCCGCTTCCAGCAACTGGCGCAAGGGTGCCGGCAAGACCCAGCACAACCCCGCGAGCAGAAGGCCCAGGAAGAGGAGCGAGAGATGTCCGGCCGACCAGGATTCTCCCTGTTTCACCGCCCGGGGAGCCGGCCCCCAGACCATACACGTGATCCGGTAGAGAAACCCGGAAAACGCCACCAGGCTGCACAGCAGCAGGAACAGGACGGAGCCGCCGATGCCCTGCCCTTCCCACCCGCCCGGGAGTCCCGACAGAGCCAGGGCGGTGACGATCTGCATTTCGCTGGCAAAGAGCGCAAACGGCGGCAGCGCCGCCAAGGCCAGCCCCGACACCATCAGCGCCAACGCGGAACCGGGCAAGACGCTGGCAAGCCCCTGCACCTCCCCGATCTCGACGGTTTCGTATCGTCGGTGGATATTGCCGGCCGCAAAGAACGCCAGTGCCTTCGCAAAGGCATGATTCACCAGGTGGAACAAGCCGCCGAAGGTTCCGACCGGTCCGCCGACTCCGAATCCGACCATCGCCAGGCCCATGTGCTCGATGCTGGAATAGGCCAGCAACCGCTTGTAGTTGTGCTGCAGGAGCAGGAACAGGGCCGCAACCGCAAAAGACAACAGTCCGAACAGTGCCAGCAGGTTGCCGGAAAACTCGGGCGAGACGGCTTGGTCGACGATGCCCCTGCTTCGCAGGATGGCGTAGACGGCGACTGTTTCCAGGACGCCCGCGAGCATGGCGGCGACGGGGGCCGGAGCTTCCGAATAGGCGTCGGGCAGCCAACTGTGCAACGGGACCAGCCCGACCTTCGTGCCGTAGCCGACGAAGAGAAAGACGAAGGCGAGTTTCACGATGTGCGGATCCAGTCGAGGGGCGATCTCCTGTAGTTGCGTGATGTTGAGTGCCGAGCTGACGTCGCCGAGCACGCGGAGAGATGAATAGTACATGAGGACGACGCCGAACAGAGCCAGTGAAATCCCGACGGAGCAGAGAATCAAATATTTCCATCCCGCCTCAAGCGATTCTCGGCGGCGCCAGAAGGCGATCAAAAAGGTCGTCGCCAGCGTCGTGGCTTCGATCGCCACCCATTGCACGCCGAGACTGTTGGCGACCGTCGCCAGCACCATGGCCAGCAGGAACATGTGGAACAGGAAGAAAAACAGGTTCAGGCGGCTCGGCGCGATGGTGCCTCTGGCCACCTGCTCATCCAAATACGACCGCATGTAGAGAGAGCACGCCAGGCCGACGGTTCCGATGATGAACAAAATGACCGACGAGAGCGCATCGATGTAGACCAGCTCATCGAACGCCGTCACCGGGCCTCGTGTCAGAACCGTTCGGGCGATCAGGATTTCCGCGACCACGAGCAGACCCATGCTGCCCAGATTGGCCAGGTGGAGCTGTCGGGACGTCCGGATGAACAGACTCCAGCATCCGGCCGTGAACGGCGCGCACAGGAGCACGGCGACGGCAACGGTCGTCATCGCGGCCCTCACTCCCTCAACTCGCTGAGACGGCTGGTGTCCACGCTGTCGAACGCGTCCTGCAGCCGGTTCGTATAGATGCCCGCGATCAACGCCGCGACCAGCACGTCGAAGAAGACGCCCAATTCGACGATCAACGGCATGCCGTACGTCGCAGCGGTCGCGCCCAAAAACAGCCCGTTCTCCATGACCAGGAACGCGATTAATTGGGTGACGGCCTTCTGCCGCGCGATCATCGTGAAAAAGCCGATCAGGACGATGGCCAACGCGATGGCCAGCGAGTTCCGGGTCAGCAGATGGCCGAACGAGATGATGGGTTGCGTGATGAAAAAGGCGATCATCACCAGCGCGCCGCAGATCAACAGACTCGCCGGCACGTTGACGTTCATGACGAGTTCGCGCGTCACGTTCAGGCGCTCAATGACCCGCCGCAGCACACGTGGAATGACAAGGCCCTTGACCGCCACCGTCAGGGCCGCGGCGACGTAGATGTGCCGCGTCCCGGTCAGGAAGGCCACCAGCGTCGCCGTCATGGCGAGAAAGAAGGATTGCAGGGCGAAGAGATCGACGCAGGCGGACAGCCGGCGCTGGGCCACGATCGCAAAACACGTGAGGAGCAGCATCGCCGATCCGAGATCCACGAGCTGTGCGCCGACATGGGGAGTGAGCCAGGACATGGTCATCCCTGCAAAATGTAGAAGAACAGCAGCCCCAACAATGCCAGGATGAACGCGACGCCGAGCAGATCGGTGACACGGAAGAGGCGCAGTTTGGCGAACATGCACTCGATCAGGCCGATCAATGCCGCCAGGAGCGACACCTTCGCCGCGTAGACCGTCACGCCGACCGCGAGCGCCGGCGGCGTCGGCGCCGTGGCGATGCCCCAAGGAGCGAACACGTTGGCGATGAGCGTCAAGAACACCAGCAGCTTGATGGCCGCAGCCCATTCGAGAAGGGCCAGGTACCGCCCGGAATACTCCAGAATCATGGCTTCGTGAATCATGGTGAGCTCGAGATGGGTGGCCGGATTGTCCACGGGGACGCGGCCCGTTTCCGCCAGCGTGACGATAAAGAGCGCCGCAAGCGCCATCAGTTGCGGCACCGGATCGACCGCTCCCTCCATCAACGCAGTCCTGTGAACGATGGCACTGAGATTGGTCGATCCGGCTGTCAGCGCAATCGCAAAGATCGACATGATCATGGCCGGCTCGGTCAGCGAGGCGACGATCGCCTCCCGGCTGCCGCCCATGCCCCCGAAGGCCGATCCGGAGTCGAGCCCGGCCAGGATCAGGAAAAAGGTGCCGAGCGCGAACAAATAGACGAGCGCGATGATGTTGCCCGCAAAGCTGAGGGGAACCTGCGAGATGAAGACCGGCACCAACAGCCCGGCGGTCAACGTGGAGCCGAAGACGATGTAGGGCGTCGCCGTGAAGATCCACGACGCGGTTGTGGAGACCACCGGCTGCTTCCTGAACAGCTTGGCCAGGTCCGCGTAAGGCTGGAGCAGGCTCGGCCCGCGTCGGCATTGGAGTCTGGCTTTCAACTTGCGGATGAGCCCGACAATGAAGGGCGCCAAAATCGACAGGACGAGCGCCTGAGCGACGGAAAGAGCGATGGCTTGCAGAATTGTCGGTGTCGGCATCCGTCGCTTCCGTCACAAGGCGATCAGCAACAGCAGCACGAGCGTGACGAACATATAGGCGAGGTACACATGGAGACTCCCGGCCTGGATCACCCGCAGCCGGCTGGCCAGCGCGTGAATCAGTGCGGCCACCGGCTGATACAGATACGTTTCGAATACCGGCTCGATACGAAACGTGAAGTGCCGGCGCTTGGCGAAATATTGCGATTCATGCAAGAACTCGGTTTCAAGTTTGACGGTCGGCTGATAGATCGTGCTGAACACCCGCTTGATCGGCTGGACGAAACCGGTGGCCGTATACTGCATCCGAGGTGAGAGATTGAGGCCGCATACCCAGGTTCCGGCGCGCCGGTTCGTGCGCCGGCCTCCCGCCAGAGTCGTGAGCGCCAGCGCCGCGGCCGCGGACCCGGCGAGAATCAGCGCCAACACCGGCGGCGACAGGCTCGAAAACTCGGCGCTGACCGGAATCAGCGTCCACCCGTCCGGCGCGAGCACCTGATGGGCGACCGAGGCGCCGATCATCGGCTGGATCACGTGATCCAGCAGCGGCACGACGACCATGGGCGCCAATCCGAGCAGGACACAGGTCGCCGCCAGGATGACCATTCCGATCCGCATGCTCCAAGGCACCTCTTCGGCGTAGCGGGCGTGGGTGCTGCGAGGCAGGGCCAAGAAAGAAATGCCGAACGCCTTGGCGAAACAGGCCAGGGCCAAGACTCCGGTCAGGGCGAGCAGAACGGCGGCGAGCGGCAGCATGAGCTTCATCAAGAGCGAGGGGACTTGAACGCTCTGGAAGAGACTTTGAAAGACCAACCATTCGCTCACAAAGCCGTTGGTAGGCGGCAACGCCGAGATGGAGACTGCACCGACGAGGAAACAGGCCCCGGTCCAGGGCATGCGGCGCAGCAGACCGCCGTACTCTTCCATGTTGCGGCTATGGGTGGCGGAGAGCAGCGCCCCCGCCCCGAGGAACAACAGGGCCTTGAACATGGCATGGTTGACCGTGTGGTACAGACCGGCCAGCACACCAAGCGCCGCCAGTGCTTCCAGCCCATAGGTGTGAAACAGCATCCCGGCGCCGATGCCGAGGAGAATGATCCCGATGTTTTCCACACTGTGATAGGCCAGCAGCCGTTTGAGATCGTGCTCCATGAGGGCATACATCACCCCAAGCACCGCGGACACCGCGCCGATGACCAGGATCGTGAACCCCCACCACCAGGGAAACTGACCGCCGAGGAAATCGAACAAGACGCGCAGCAGGCCATAGATCGCCGTCTTGATCATCACGCCGGACATGAGAGCCGAAATATGAGACGGGGCGACCGGATGGGCGTAGGGCAGCCACACGTGCAGCGGCACGATTCCCGCCTTGACCCCGAATCCGATCAGAGCCGTCAGAAAGGCGACCGTCTGCAACCGGTCGGATACCGGCCGTCCGGGATGGCGGAATGCGTCGAACGAGAATGTTTCCCCCTGCTGGAACAGCAGCATGAACGTCACGACAATGAATGCGGTCCCGATATGCGCCATGACCAGGTACAGAAACCCCGCGTGTTGCACCTTCGGATCTTCGTGGTCCGTGACGACGAGCAAATAGGAGATCAACGACATCAGCTCCCATGCGAGCAGGAATAGGAATCCGTCGTCGGCAACCACGACGAGCGTCATGGCACAAAGAAATGCGTTGAAAAGAGCGCCCAAGACGGCGGGTGACGCACGTCCGGAAAGATGGCGCAGATACCCGACGGCATAGATGGCCGCGGCAAGGCCCACAAGGGAAATGGTCAAGAGGAAGAACGACGCCAATGCATCGAGGCGAATGCCGAAGGTAAGGAGAGGGATCGTCGAGGATGAGGCCAGAGTAAGCGGCGCCCGAGCCACGATGCCGGAGACGCCAAGCACGATCCCCGTTCCAGCAGCAACGCCTGCACAGGCATGGGCGAGAACATTCTGGATATCGGGCTTGCCGGGAACGATGAGGGGAAGAACCATGCCGGCGGCGTAGGCCACCAGAATGACTGTCAGCAAAATGGTCATCGATTACATGTTCTCGACGAACCGGATGCCTTGCACGCTGGAACCGGCGGCCCTGTTGCGGACGTCCTCGGTTCAGTTCCTTTGATCAATGACCTTGCCTCTGAATCATCGGCTCGATTTCTTTCTTCGCATCCTCGGTCACGCTGTATCGCACATATTCATGGTCCAAGACCTCGTTGGCATAGAGCCGACCGGTCGGGGCTGGTACCGCGAGCACCGCCTTTGCGGTGCCTTTGGGCTCTACGGTCACGGTTTGCTCGATCACCGTTCGGATGTAGGGGTGCCACACCGCCAGCTTGTACGTGCCCGGCGGCACATCGGTGATGGTGAACCGCCCCTGCTCGTCTGTCTTGGCAAAGTATGGATTGGTCACCGCCAGCCCCCAACTCTCCATGTAGACGTGAAATCCGCACTGCATCATGAAGATGCGGCGGCCTTTGCTCAGGTTGACCAATTGTTTCATCGGCGGGCCCGCCATGTGCTTGTGGTACAACCCGACTTCGCTGCGATCTTTGAAGTTACGCGGGTGCTGCGGATTCATCGGCAGGGGGACGTTGAACAACACACGGGCGCCGAGATGCGAGGTTTCATAGGCCTGAATGTCGTGCATCACCGGATCCATGTTGACCACGGTCACCGACTGGTCGTCGCGGACGACCGTGGTGAAGGGCAGAAACAGACAGTCTTTCGCTTCTATCTGCGGCGCGCCCCCGTCGTCGAACGGTTTGCCCCTGTCGATTCCCTCCACGTACACCACGACGTCCCGGAACTCACCGGCCGGCCCGACATTGAACGGCTGTAAAATCCGCCAACCCTGCCCGTCGGAGATGCGACCGCAGTAGAACGGATCGGGCAGCGTCGTCAGGTTGTAGCCCTTGGGTTTGGGCACCGTCCCATCGAGTTTCACGGTGCCCGTGATGGCGCCTCCGTCCGAGACGGTCATTGCTTCGTAAGCCAGCACCGGTGAAGCAAGGCCTAGCACCAATGCCATCACCCCACTGAAAACATATCGAGTGGTCGTCATCCCTTGTCTCCTTACTCGGGCCCGATTACTCTCATGAAGGGGACTGCAACGGACGCCCAACCTTCGTCACACAGCGAGCGATACCTTCGCGAGCCTGAAGACTATTGGGATCCGCGGCCAACAGTATTTTCCAATGGACCAAGGCCTCCTCCGACTGGTTCAGACGTTCAAGCAGTGAGGCCAACTCACAGCGCGCGCTCCCATTGGTCGGGCAAGCCGTCAGGGCTCGCTGCAGCGTTGTAAGGCGATTGATCCATTCGGTCGACATCAATTGCCCCCGTTCCCCTCCAACTTTGCAGGGACGGTGCCTGGAATTCGGACATGGACTGAACAAAGAAGTTGCGAGGAAGACGAGGGTTTAGGCGAGATGAACACGAGCGGAGAGTCCGGACGAGACGCCGCTTTCGCGGTTCCCTGCAAGAATTGCAGGATTTTTCGCTCTTACGGGGAAATCCACCTGCAAAATTTGCAGGCGAAATCAATCTGTCACGGTGCGCGCCGGCAGGCTATTCACGGATGCCGTATTCTTTGATCTTGTACTGGAGCGCGCGGAGGCTGATACCGAGGAGTTTTGCCGCTTTCTCGCGATGATTGACGACTTCGGCCAACGTCCGCCGAATTGCTTCTCGTTCGATGTCGTGGAGCGACGTGCCGAGCGTCACGACCATCGTGCGCGTATGTTCCTGGCTCGCCTGAATCTCTTCCGGCAGATGTTCCGGCTGGATCGCCGGCTCTTTGACCGTGATGACGAGCCGCTCCATCAAATTTCTCAACTGCCGAATGTTACCGGGCCAGGCGTAGAGCCGCATCAGACGCATCACATCCCGTGATATCTCTTTGAGGTCCCGATGGTGCTGTGCGGAGAACTCCCGGAGAAAGCGCTCGGCCAGGAGCGGAATGTCCTCGCCACGCTCGCGCAGGGGCGGAAGGCGAATCGGGACGACATTCAGCCGGTAGTACAAATCCTCTCGAAAGTCGCCCTGCTTGACGGCCTCTTCCAAATTCCGATTCGTGGCGGCGACGATGCGGGCGTCGACCTTGATCACCTTCGTGCCGCCCAACCGTCGAAACTCCTTCGTTTCCAGCACGCGCAGAAAGTCGACCTGGGACTTCAGCGATAACTCCCCTATTTCATCGAGCAGCAAGGTGCCGCTGTCCGCCAGCTCGAACCGCCCGACCTTCGTCGTCGTTGCGCCTGTGAAGGCGCCTTTCTCATAGCCGAACAGCTCGCTTTCGAAGAGGTTTTCCGGAAGCGCCCCGCAGTTCAGCGTGACGAACGGGCCGTCGGCTCTGGCGCTCTTGTGATGGATGGCCCTGGCCACGAGTTCCTTGCCGGTGCCGCTCTCCCCTGTCAACAGGACGGTCACGCCGCTATCGGCCACCATCTCGACCAGGCTGTACACACGCTGCATGGGTTCGCTTTCGCCCACCATCTGGTCGTAGCGAACTCTGGTTTCGAGACGATCCCGCAGCTGCTTGTTCTCGTTGGCCAGAGCCCGTCGTTCGAGCGCCTTGGCGACGACCAGGGGAAACCGTTCACGATCGATGGGCTTCGTCACGTAGTCATAGGCACCGGACCGCATCGCTTCCACCGCCGTATCGATGGAACCGTAGGCGGTCATGACCACGACCTCGGTCTCCGGCCATGCGGCCTTCAGGCGACGGATAAACTCGATGCCTCCCATGCCCGGCATCTTCAGATCGGTGATGACCAATTCCGCGCCGCCGTGGGTCAGTTCCTCCAATGCCTCCTCCCCCGACCCGACACCGCGGACGTCGTACCCCTGCTTCGACAGAACCGTGACCAGGGCGCTTCGAATGTTGATCTCGTCATCGACCACGATGATCCCCGCCCGATCGGTCATGCCGTCACCGTGACGGGGCGCGATTGTCCGGTTGCCGCAGGGAATTGCAGCAGGACGATCGTCCCCTGCCCGTGCTCGCTCGACACGTGAATCGTCCCTCCGTGGTCGTGCATGATCCGGTAGGCGATCGCAAGGCCGAGACCGGTCCCCTCCGATTTCGTGGTGTAAAACGGTTCGAACAGGCGAGCGATGTCTTCCTTTTTGATGCCGCTCCCGGTATCGCCGACCGTAATATCGACCCACTCCTGACCGTTCCCGCGACGGTGGCGGGCTTCAACACGGCACCGGCCGCCCCTCGGCATGGCATGAAACGAGTTCGCCATCACGTTCACCAGCACCTGGCTGATCTGCGTCTCATCCCCGAGCACAGAAGGCAATCCGTCTTCCACCGAATGCTCCAGCCGGATACTCCGCTCGTCCGCTTCGAAGCGCATCAGGGAAATGATGTAGTCGATGACCGACGGCACGTCCACCTCATGCAATCCGAGTGAACCGGGGCCGGCAAACTTCATGAAGGTGTCCAAAATGGCCGACATGCGGCGACACTCCGCGTTCAAAATCCGAATGTAGTGATCCGCCTCTTCCCACGACCCGGCCTGTCTGGCCAGTTCATCCTCCAGGAGGTGCAGATTGAGATCCACAGCACTCAATGGATTGCGCAACTCGTGCGCCACCCCCGCGGATAACGTGTGCAACGCCGACAATTTTTCGGCGACGCGCACCCGCTGTTCCAGCGCCAGCCAATCCGTCACGTCTTGCGCCTGGAGAATGATCCCCGCCGGCAGTCCGTCGTCGCCGGTCAGTTCGGCCGTCGTCACGCGGATCGTGCGCGATACCCGGTCTCGTCCCTGATACGGCAGATCCTGCTGACGCACGTGCTCTTGCCTTCGCAGGGCGGTGTCCAGCACGTGGCGGATCACGTCTCCCGGTGCAAATACCGATTCGTACGCGTGCCCCAGTAAGTCCCCTGACGAGCGTGTCAGGACGACCTCGGCCGCCGGATTGACGGCGGTGATGACTCCGCTCTGATTCAGGGTGAGGATGCCGGTCGGAATGCTCTCGAGAATATTGCGGGCCAACCCTTTGACCGCCTCCAGCGTGCGTCGTGCGCTATCGTAATGCAGAAATGCGATGACCGCGCCGATGGTTCCCGCGGCTGCGACGAACACCAGCAACGCCACCAACACCAAGTCACGGCGTGATTGCCACAGCGCGGCGAAGCGCTCCGCAGGAACCGACCCGTCCTTGGAAAAATCCTGTAACAGCTGCCGATCTTGTTGCAGGCCGAGCAGCAGAAGAAAGGACAGCACCAGCGCGAGGGCCAGAAAGACCGCGGCCATCAGCCACAACGGTACCCCGCGGAATCGCGCCGTGACGGGAACCGGTCTAAACATGGCGGCGCCACAGAACCGGGCTCATGATCGATTTCATGCTAGCACGCACGAACTCTTCTGTACACACGACCGGTTCGG
>DAOLIU010000031.1:26681-28302 GCA_035328385.1 Nitrospira sp.
GCATTTGACTTCCCTCGCGTTTCTCATTACCGTGACCATCACGATGATGGTCACTCCTGGTCATGGAAACGGCTGAACCATGACACACCCGCGATTCGGTACCGTCCTGCTCGTGACGTGCTGGGCCGTCTCGGCCCTGCTTCTCAATGCCTGCCAAGACCGCCGCGCCGACAAGGCCTATCTCAAAGGGAACTACGAAAAGAGCGCCAAAGAACTGGAATCGCTCGCCAATCTCGGTGACGCACGCGCCCAATACAATTTGGGACTTCTCTACGATCAGGGTCTAGGGGTTCCGCAGAGCGACGCCTTGGCCTTGCGATGGTACACCCAGGCCGCGGAACGCGGGGAACCGCGCGCGCAATACAACCTCGGCATCATGTATATGAACGGGCAAGGGACGGCGCCGGATCCGGTCCTGGCTTATTACTGGTTCAGCCTGGCGGTCGCCCAAGGAGAGAGCAAAGCCTCTGAAGCGCGTGACTATGTCATGGAGCAGATGAGCGCCGAACAAATCACCCGCGGGCAGCAGATGGTCATGACCCGTTTGCAGGCACAGACCGGCGCCCACCAGCGGCGGTCCGCCCCTCCTCCATGACACATCCATTGCAACGCATCGTCTCTTTCAATGACAGCTCTTGGAGGCTACACGTCTAGTTTTACTTGAGCTATCAAACCTCTTCGTGTAGACCGGGTCCTGCATGATCGGCCGCGTGATAGGAACTGCGCACCAGCGGTCCGGATTCCACGTGACGGAACCCCAGAACCAAAGCCTCGCTTTTCAGCGCGTCGAACAAAGCCGGTTCGTAAAACCGGGCCACCGGTACGTGCTGCTTGGTCGGCTGCAGATACTGCCCGATCGTCAGAATATCGCACCCGCCGCTTCGTAAATCACGCATCACCTGACGAATTTCGTCAAGCGATTCCCCCAACCCCACGATCAGGCCGGACTTCGTCGTCATGCCCTGCTCCTTGGCCTGTCGAAGCACCTCGATCGACCGTCCGTACTTGCCCTGGGGTCTGATGGCCGGAAACAGCCTCGCCACCGTTTCGATATTATGATTGAGGACGTCCGGCCGTTCGGCGCAGACTTCTTGTAGCGCCGCCGCATCGCCGCCGAAGTCGGGAATCAACACCTCGATCGTACAGCCGGAATTGAGCCGCCGCGTCTCGCGGATCGTCGCCGCAAACACCCCCGCGCCTCCATCCGTCAGCTCGTCACGATTCACGGAGGTGACCACGACGTGCCGCAGACCCAGTGCCCGGACCGCTTGGGCCACCCGCCCCGGCTCTTCCAGATCGAGCGGCAGCGGCTTGCCGGTCTGCACCGAGCAGTAGTGACACCGTCTGGTGCAGATGTCCCCCAGGATCAGAAACGTGGCGGTCCGTGCATTCCAACATTCCCATCGATTGGGGCAGCGGGCTTCTTCACAAATCGTGTGGAGCTGGAGCTGCTCCAGCACCCGCTTGATGTCCAGATAGTCGGGACCGGTTTGAGCCTTCACTCTGAACCAAGCAGGGAGCCTGGGCCGTAAGCGGTCAGAGGGGGACAATCCATCAGTACCCTGAAGCCTGGACGGGGAACCAGGCCGCTCGATGCGATCGACAGGGATCAAGGTCATGG
>DAOLIU010000032.1:0-25950 GCA_035328385.1 Nitrospira sp.
GGGCATACTTCTAAGCTTTCACGGGCGAATCCCTTCAGCCGCCGGCCCACAAGACGGGACGCGGCTATGCGCCGCCATATCCCATCTTCTGCTTGAACGTGGTGAGGATGTCCTTGAGCCGGCCACCGACCTTATCGTCGATCTTGCCGATGCTGACGATTTCCTTCTTCAGTTCCGCATGATGTTGCTGAACGTAATGGAGAAAATCGGCTTCGAACTGCTGAACCTTGTCCACGGGGACGTCGTCGAGAAAGCCGTTGACGCCCGCGTAGATGGACAGCACCTGATCGCTCACCGGCATCGGCTTGTACTGCCCCTGCTTCAACAGCTCGACCATTCTTACGCCGCGGGCGAGCTGCATCTGCGTCGCCTTGTCGAGCTCGCTGCCGAATTGCGAGAAGGCCGCCATCTCCCGATACTGCGCGAGGTCGAGGCGAAGGGTACCGGCCACCTGCTTCATCGTCTTGATTTGGGCCGAGCCTCCGACGCGCGACACCGACAACCCGACGTTGATCGCCGGTCTGATGCCCGAATAGAAGAGGTCGCTCCCGAGATAGATCTGCCCGTCCGTGATGGAGATGACGTTGGTCGGAATATAGGCCGAGACGTCTCCCGCCTGCGTCTCGATGATCGGAAGCGCCGTGAGACTCCCGCCGCCGAGCTTGTCGCTGAGCTTTGCCGCACGCTCCAGCAGACGAGAGTGGAGATAGAACACGTCGCCGGGATAGGCCTCGCGTCCGGGAGGTCTCCGCAACAAGAGCGACAATTGCCGGTAGGCGACCGCGTGCTTCGACAGATCGTCGTAGACGATCAGGGCATGCTTGCCGTTGTCTCGAAAATACTCGCCGATCGCGGCGCCGGCGAACGGGGCCAAGAACTGCATCGGAGCCGCATCGCTGGCGGTCGCCGACACGACCATGCTGTATTCCATGGCGTGGTTTTCTTCCAGGGTCTTGACCACGCGGGCGACGGTCGAACGCTTTTGCCCGATGGCGACGTAGATGCAGAACACGCCGAGGCCCTTTTGATTGATGATGGTGTCCACGGCGATGGCGGTCTTCCCGGTCTGCCGATCGCCGATGATCAGCTCGCGTTGTCCCCGTCCGATTGGAATCATGGCATCGATCGCCTTGATGCCGGTCTGCAGGGGCTCGCGAACCGATTGGCGGGTATTGACGCCGGGAGCCACCACCTCGATGCGCGACGAATGCTGCGACGTAATCGGCCCTTTGCCGTCGATGGGCTGCCCGATGGCGTTGACGACCCGGCCGACCAAGGCTTCTCCGACGGGAATCTCCGCGATGCGGCCGGTGCGCTTGACCGGATCGCCTTCCTTGATGCCGACGTCGTCGCCCATCAGCACGGCGCCGACATTGTCTTCTTCGAGATTGAGGGCGATGCCGTAGAGGCCGCCGGGAAATTCCAACATTTCGCCGGCCATGGCGCCGTCCAGGCCATAGACCTTGGCGATGCCGTCTCCCACTTGGATGACCGATCCTGTTTCCTTGACGTCGACTTGCTTGTCGAATCCCTTGATCTTTTCTTTGATGATCGCGCTGATTTCGTCCGCTTTGATCTGCATGGCTGCTCCTCTATAGCTGCTATTCGCGCGTCAACACTGTCCGCATGGTGTTCAGGCGTCCTCGAACAGTGCTGTCGACCACACGGCTTCCGATATGAATCTGGAGACCCGCCAACAGGGCGTCGTCGGTTTGAAAGGCGACGTCGACCTCGCGCTTCAACGTGTCGCGCAGGCGGGCTTTGATACGCTCCTGCTCCGACGACGGGAGGGCGAGGGCCGAGGACACCACCACGTGCTGTCTCCCTTTTGAACGGTCGACCAGATGGGCAAAGGCTTCTGCAATTTCCGGCAGGAATGCGACCCGATGTTTCTTGACGAGCTGGGCCAGAAAGGCCCTCGCGGCCGGAGGGCAGCCCAAACGGTTGCCGAGTTCCGTCAGTACGGCGATCTTGTCATCGACCCCGAAGGCAGGTGAGGCGACCACGTGGCGGAGGGAGGCGGATTCTTTCATCGCCTGCCCAAGACCGTCGAGGGTACCTCTTGTGGCTTCTATGGTCGATGGATCGAGAAGCTCGAAGAGTGCCTGTGCGTAACGTCGCGCAACTGCCGTCTTTATCACTGTGCGGGCCCGCTCTTTCCTCTTTTAGACAAACGGGAAGCTTTCGTGCTGAACGCACGAAAATCGGCGCGCCAAGTTAGCACTGGCTGATGGGAACTGTCAATATATGAGAGCCCGACCCGCGGAAAGGCTAATCGGCGCAAATGATCCCGCCACCGAGAACCGCGTCCTCCTGATAGAAGACGGCGGACTGGCCGGGACTCACGGCTCGTAGTGGAACATCGAAGTGGATACGAAGGCCGGTGCGATCCACCGGCTCGATCGTCGCGGAGCAGGCCGGAGTGGCATGTCGAATCTTGACTTGGGCTCGAATCGGCTGCGTGAACAGTCCTGGATCCAACAGGTTCAAGTCCTCGACCCGACAACGGCGTTGTCCAAGCGATTCTTCCGGTCCCAAGACCACGGTATTCGTCGCGGCGTGAACTTCCTGAACATACAGTCTCTGGCCGGTTGCCACTCCGAGACCGCGCCGTTGACCAGGGGTATAGAAAGCAACGCCCTCATGGGCACCGAGATATCGGCCTTCCCGGTCCACGAAGGCGCCGGCCTTTTTCGCGTCAGGCATTTCTGCTTCGATGAAGGTCCGATAGTCGCCGCGGCTCACGAAGCAGATTTCTTGGCTTTCTTTCAGTTCGTCCGCCGGCAGCCCCAGTGCTTCCGCCTCGCGCCAAACCTCGGCCTTGTGCATCCCCCCCACAGGGAAGATCAGACGAGGCAACCAGTCGGCATGCAGGCGATAGAGAAAGTAACTTTGGTCCTTCTTCGTGTCCACGGATCGGTACAGCGCGGTCTTACCGTTCCTTTGACCGGTCCGAACATAGTGACCCGTCGCAACGTATTGGATGCCGCGGGCCTCCGCTAGTTCGACGAGACGCCGCAGTTTGACGCGTTCGTTGCATCGCACGCAGGGATTCGGTGTCGTACCTTCTCTATAGCCGCGGAGAAAATCATCGATGACCCCCTGCCGGAAGGTTTGCCGCGTATCGATGACCTCGTAGGGAATATTCAGTCTGTTCGAGACGAATTTTGCGATCCCGATTTTGCAGCAGCCCCGTTCCTGCCACTTTTTTGAGACAGGGGCATCCTCGCCTTCGGGTTCCCAGACTTGGAGAGTGACGCCTCGAACGTCATAGCCTTGCTGGACCAGCAAGGCCGCGGCCACGGAGCTGTCGACTCCGCCGCTCATACCGAGGAGTACAGTCGGACGCGTCATAGCGGGTCGTATTCTACCGAGGCAGAAGGGAAAGAGCTAGATGACGGAGGGAAAATGTGTTCTGTGGCTACGAGGCAAGCGTGACGGCGGATTCCTCCGGCCAGCGCTCCAACCCCATGTCGCACATGCCATGAAAGTGCGACCCCTCTTCGATGGCGATCGACGGGGTGCGAATGTCCCCCACGAGGATACCTGGTTTGTGCACGCTGATCTTTTCCGCGGCCGTGATCGTCCCGTTGATCCGGCCGCTGTTCATCAGAACGCCGGCCGACACGATCCCTTTGATGACCGCCGTTTCCCCGACGATCAGCATCCCGGTCGTATGGATTTCACCTTCGACGTGGCCGTCAACCCGCACGGTGCCGTCGAACTTGACGACGCCTTTGAAACGGACATCCTTGGCAAAGAGCGTGATGTTGTCGTGATCCTGCACCACCGGATTCTGGCGTCCCTTCAATGCCCACATACCTACCTCCCGAGGGTTGTAAGTTGTAAAAGGATGATGGGGCGGACGCCAGCCGATCGAGGACCAGCGACTACGCGCCCACCCGTTTGGCTCCGGAGGCGCTGCTTCCGCTCAGGGTGTGGACCGTCGCTCCTTGCGTACCCTGACCCATTTCCAGCCCTCCGTTGAACTGGACGCCGTCTTCCATCGAGAGGACCGGCGTCTTCACGCTCCCGTTGACGACGGCCGGAGCACGCAGCTTCACGCGCTCCCTCGCGACGACGTCTCCGGTGATTTTGCCTTTGCAGACGATGGTTCCTGCGGTGATTTTCGCCTGGATGACGGCATCCTCTCCGATCAACAAAGTGCCGTCCGTCCGAATCTCTCCCTCCAGCGAGCCATCGATTCGCACGGTGCCGTTGTAGGAGATGGTGCCTTTGAAATCGACGCCTTTCCCGACAAAGGCACTGATGTCTTCCAAGCCTTCCTTGACGGTCGCGGATTCTCCTTGGACTTCCTCGACGTCCTGGCTCACCTCGGCCTGTCGTTTGCCATCCTGTTTATCTTGTCCCCACATGAGCGCTCCTCCTCCATGTATCGATGCCGGATGTGATCAGAATGTGCCCCAGCGCTCGGAGATCTGGACAGACAGTGCCATCAGTCACCTGATTTGGCAACTAATATGCCATTTCTCTCGATCGCGCAGAGCGTTGGCGCTGATTCCCGTGCGGTCACTGCAGAATATTCTCTAGAATCCCGTCGAGCTCCGCTGGAGAAAAATAGTGGATGACGATTCTCCCGCCGCGTTTGCCGTTGGCGATCGTCACCTTGGTGCCCAACCGCTTTTCCAAACGATGCTCGACGTCCGATAATGGAGACCGCTTAACCTCTTTGGCCTTGCGCTTCTTCTCGCCGAGGGCGGATTCTACAAGTTTTTCGGTTTCCCGAACAGAGAGGCCGCGTGCCGCGACGAGTTGAGCGATTCGTTGCTGCTCGCCGGGGTTCGACAGTCCCAGAATGACTTTGGCGTGCCCTAACGACAGCTGATCGGTCTCGATGAGTTGCTGTACGTCCTGGGGAAGGTTGAGTAGCCGGACGATGTTGGCGATGGAAGACCGTTCGCAACCGACTCGCTGGGCGATCACCTCCTGGGTCAGGCCGAATTCGACCACCATGCGGTGATAAGCCTTCGCCATTTCCAAGGGATTGAGGTCTTCACGCTGGAGATTTTCCACCAGGGCAAGGACCATCGACTCTTCGTCGCTGCAGTTCCGAACGACGGCCTGAATGGTTTCCAGCCCTGCGGCTTTGGAGGCCCGCCACCGGCGCTCCCCCGATATCAGTTCATAGATCCCGTCACCCTTGCGCCGGACGAGTATCGGCTGCAGCAGCCCGCTCTGTTTGAGCGAAGCCGCCAACTCGTCAAGTTCCTCCGGCGAGAAGGTCTGCCTGGGTTGATATCGGTTGGGGACGACCGCATCCACCCGAAGGTGTTGCACATCGGTCGCGTCAGGTACGGAAACCGGCTTATTGGAGGGAAGGAGAGCCTCCAGACCTCTACCCAGGGCTTTTTTCTCCATGACCGAGAAACTCCTTGGCGAGCGAGAGATAGGATTGAGCGCCGGCCGACGCCATGTTGTACAACAGGACGGGGCGACCATAGCTAGGGGCTTCCGCAAGCGTGACGTTCCGAGGAATCGTCGTCTGATAGACCCTGTCGGTAAAGTGTGACCGAACCTGATCGGCGACTTGCCGCGCCAACGTATTCCTCACATCGTACATTGTCAAGACGATCCCCTCGATCGTCAGCTCCGGATTCAGCGAATGACGTACTCGTTCGATGCTGTCGATCAGCCGAGTCAACCCTTCCATTGCGTAGTATTCGCATTGCACCGGAATCAAGACCGATTGGGCTGCACATAACGCATTCACGGTCAAGATGCCGAGTGCGGGCGGACAATCCAAAAAGATATAGTCAAACCGACCCTCTCCCGCACGAAGCACATGCCGAAGCCGCCGCTCGCGTTCCGCCATATTGACGAGTTCGATTTCGGCACCTGCCAGATCGGCGTTGGAGGGAAGGACATAAAGGTCGCCGATCTCGGTTTTTTTCACAATTCCATCAATATTATCATTATTAATCAAACAGTTATAAATATTCCCTTGAAGCGATCTCGGGTCCAGACCGAGACCGCTCGTCGCATTGCCTTGCGGGTCCATGTCCACTAACAAGACTTGCTTCCCTTGCAGAGCGACCCCTGCAGCGAGGTTGACGGAGGTGGTAGTCTTTCCCACTCCGCCCTTCTGATTGGCTACAGCAATAGTCTTGGCCATTCGATCTCGCTCTTGCTCATCACATTGACTGTTCCACGTGGAACAGCCGGGTTATTTTTCTGCGGAGAGAACCGTAATTACTCGCTCCCCGGCATTCTCGGGCAAGTCAAACCTCTGTTGCTTCTCAATCGTCATTCCTGCTGGAACCTCATGCAACGTTAGCGGCTCCGTACGGTAGAGCACGATCTTGCCGGTTGGGAAAGTCAGCGACAGCAATTCCGATTGAATATCTTCCAGGCGTAGCGCTCTTGCTGTAATGATCTGCGCAGAAGTGCCGCCTTGGGCCTTATACTCCTGAATCGTCCCGGCAAAAACCTCAACATCTGTTAGCCTGAGTGTTCCGATGAGTGAAGATAGGAAGGAGCATTTTTTCTTGTTGGGTTCAATTAACTTCACCTGCAGATCCGATCGAGCAATCTTCAAGGGGATTCCAGGAAACCCCGCTCCAGTTCCTACATCGATCAATTGAGCCTGATGAAGGAATGGAACTGCCAAAATTGGAATAAGCGAGTCGATGAAGTGCTTGATCACAATCTCCCGGGGACTCGTGATGCTCGTGAGATTGATTGTCCTATTCCAATAAATGAGTTGCGACAGATACCCCATGAATTGCGCCGACTGATTTCCCGTCAGAGCAATCCCAAGTTTACCGGCAGAATGGACGAGGAACCTCTCCAAGTCCTCTTCATGTTCCACGTGGAACACTTACGTGAACCGATATCGGAGGTCAAGACTGAATATCGACTTTCTGAACCGAAACGGGAGCGGATGCGGTTTGTCTTTTATTCTTCTCCAGCGCGACGAGAAGAAGCGAGATAGCCGCCGGAGTAACTCCTGAAATTCTGGAAGCCTGACCAATTGACTCTGGTCGGACCTTTTGCAGTTTTTCCCGCACCTCTTTTGAGAACCCTGAGACTTGATCATATGGGAAGGACAGAGGAATCGGCTTGTTCTCGAATTTGCTAAAGCGGGCAATCTGTTGGAGCTGGCGTGTAATATATCCTGCATATTTGACCTGAATTTGGACTTCTTCAATAATTTCAGCATCCTCCTGTCGATCGATATCTAAGCAGGCGAGTAATGTCTGATAGTCCACCTTCTGTCGCCGAAGCAGCTGTGCAACCGTCGACGTGTTGGACAGATCTGCAATACCGGCTTTGGCTAAACGTGACCGGACATCTTCGGTCGGATTGAGGCGCAGGTTTTCCAACCGTTCGATTTCACGAGCAATTGCTTCTTGCTTGCCGAGAAAACGGGCGAAGAGATCTTCTGAAATCAAACCCACTTGCCGGCCTTGTTCAGTCAAACGGAGATCGGCATTTCCATGACGGAGGAGAAGGCGGTATTCGGCGCGTGATGTAAACATGCGATAGGGCTCTCGAGCATCCTTGGTGATCAAATCATCGATCAGAACCCCGATGTAGGCCTGCGACCGATCGAGGACGAGGGGAGACTTGCCCTGTAATTTCAAGACCGCATTGATCCCGGCCATCAGCCCTTGGGCTGCCGCTTCTTCATATCCGGAAGTTCCGTTGATTTGCCCCGCATGGTAGAGCCCCTCTACCAACTTGGTTTCCAAGGTCGGATGCAGCTGCCGAGGAGGGAAATAGTCGTATTCGATGGCATAGCCAGGCTTGAGCATGACGGCCTGCTCCAAGCCCGGAATGGTTTTGAGGAGTGCCGCCTGTACGTCGACGGGAAGGCTGGTCGAGATGCCGTTGGGATAGAATTCCCTCGTTTCCAAGCCTTCAGGTTCAATGAAAATCTGATGCCCCTGCTTATCGGCAAATCGGACCACTTTGTCCTCGATCGAAGGACAATATCGCGGTCCTGCAGATTCGATCACGCCCGAGTAAAGGGGTGACCGATCGAGATTTCGTCTGATGACCTCGTGTGTACGATCATTCGTGTGAGTCAGGTGGCAATCCCGCTGGGGGGTCCGTACTTGATCGGTTCGATACGAGAACGGCGGAGGCGGCTGGTCTCCCGGCTGAGGAATCATTACCGAAAAATCGATAGTATCCCTATCTAATCGCGGCGGGGTGCCGGTTTTCAATCTGCCTACTTCAAAGCCAAAATCCCGCATGCAATCGGACAAATGCTCCGCCGATGCTTCGCCCGCACGGCCGGCCGTAAAGTGTTGCAGCCCGATATGGATAAGACCCTTAAGGAATGTACCTGATGTCAAGACGACGGCTTTGGCTCCCAGGCGCTCGCCGGATTCCGTCACGATGCCGGTGACTTTCCCACTGCTGGTCAGTACCCGATCGACCGTTCCCTCGCCGATGGTCAATCCCGGCTGGCGATCCAACGTCGCCCGCATGGCTTCCCGATACAGTCCTTTGTCGCACTGCGCCCGTAACGCCCGCACCGCCGGCCCCTTGCTCGTGTTGATAAAGCGAAATTGAATGCCGGCCAGGTCCGTATTTCGGGCCATCTCGCCTCCCAGCGCATCGATCTCCTTGACGAGGTGCCCCTTCGCAATGCCGCCGATAGCGGGATTGCAGGACATCTGTGCGATGCGCTGCGGATCCATCGTCAATAGGAGCGTCCGCGCACCCATGCGCGCCGCGGCCAAGGCGGCTTCACAGCCGGCATGCCCCCCTCCCACGACAATGATTTCGAACTCCCGCTGATCCATGCCCCTTGCTATTTCCCGATGCAGAATTCCGCAAACACGCGGTCAAGAATCTCGTCGGTCGTAATCGCCCCGGTAATCTCTCCCAATGCCTCCGCCGTCGCACGCAAATCATCCGCGATCAATTCTACGGCCGCTCCCTGATCGAGCGAGTCCAATGCCTGATGCGCCGCCTGCGCGGCCCGTTGCAATGCCGCCTGGTGCCGCACATTGGTGACGATCACCGCCTCTCCCGCATCGGCTCCGCCCGAAATCAATTGTCCGCGGAGCTCTGTCCGCAAGCGATCCAACCCTGCACCGGTCACAGCAGACACCGAACAGACCGGGGCTTCCGCGGGCATCTCATCGATCCGAAGGACACCGGGGAGATCCCCCTTGTTCACAACGATGATGCGGGGTTTCTCTCGGGCGGCGTGCATCACCTGTCGGTCCTCGTCCGTTAACGGCTGACTTCCGTCCAGCACGACCAGCGACAGGTCCGCCTCCTGCTGGGCGAGTTTCGTCCGTCGGATGCCTTCCAACTCCACGGGATCTTGCGTGTTTCGAAGACCCGCCGTATCCACCAAATGGAGGCGTAGACCCTCCAGATCGATGGACTCCTCAATCACGTCCCTTGTCGTACCGGGAGTCGATGTCACAATGGCCCGATCTTCTCGCAGCAATTTGTTCAACAAGCTCGACTTCCCCACGTTGGGCCGGCCCAGGATGACGATGCGAGCTCCCTCTCGGAGGACCTTCCCCTTTCGAAAAGACTCGGCGAGCCTACGGATCATGAGTACCGCGTCTGTGATCGTGCGACGAAGTTCCTCTCCCGTCACGAAACTGATGTCTTCCTCGACAAAATCGATTCCGGCCTCGACGTGCGCCAATAACCCCAGCAGTATCGTACGGACCGATTCCACTTCTCTGGCCAGCTCGCCGCGCAGCTGCCGTTGAGCCTGGCTTAAGCCTGCCGCAGACCTGGCGCGCACGGTATCCAATACGGCCTCAGCTTGCGACAGATCCAGGCGTCCGTTGAGGAATGCCCTTTTCGTAAATTCGCCGGGCTCCGCAAGTCGCGCACCAGCTTCGATGCAAGCCCGGCAGATCAAGGACAGAATCAATCCTCCTCCATGTGATTGGATCTCCACGACGTCTTCACCCGTGAACGACCGTGGAGCTTTCATATGGACGGCCAGGGCTTCGTCAAGAAACCCGGCCGGATCCGGCTGGACATCCCTTTCGCCCATCGTCATCGAAGCGGGAGGCAGCACGTCGGCAAGATGTAACGTATGGCTGGCCGCTGCCGCGAGCAGCCGGCCGGAGCGCAACCGGACGACCGTCCCTCCGATCCGCAGCGCGTCAGGCCCGCTCAGCCGCACGATGCCGACGCCCCCTTCACCGACAGGGGTCGCGACCGCGCAGATTGTGTCATCGAGCGATCCGCGCATGATCAATGATGACGAAGTTATTTCGCCGGCTCGGCTACCAGGGGCTTACCGAAGAACAGACGGTCAGTCACGAGCTGTTGCGTGATGGTCAGGACATTGTTCGTCAACCAATAAAGGACCAACCCGGCGGGGAAATTGATGAACAAGAAGGTCATAAATGCCGGAAGCATGAGCATGATCTTGGCTTGCGTCGGATCCATGGTCGTCGGCGTAATCTTCTGCTGAAGTATCATCGTCGCGCCCATGATGATCGGCAGAACGTAATACGGATCCTGCACCGACAAGTCCGTGATCCATCCAAAGAACGGGGCCTGCCGGAGGTCGATGGTCATGTATAGGATATTGAACAGGGCGACAAAGACCGGCATTTGCAGCACCATCGGCAGGCATCCTCCTACCGGATTCACCTTATGATCGCGATAGAGCTTGATCAATTCCTTGTTCAACCGGTCCCGATCGTCCTTGAATTTTTCCTGAACCGCCAAGACCTTCGGCTGGATCACCTGCATCTGCTTCATCGACTTGTAACTCTTGTACTGTAAGGGCACGAACAGCAGCTTGATGCCCATCGTCAGCAGGATGATCGTGACCCCGTAATTGTGGGTATATTCGTTGATGAAGCGCAGCACATAAAAAATCGGCTTCGCGACGGCCTTCACGACGCTCCAGCTTCCGAATATGAACCAGCCGAAATCGATCGTATCTTCCAGCGCCATGTTCAACGAGCGCAGCGTGTCGTACTCCTTGGGGCCTGCATAAAGCCTGAGCCGATTGACCGCTCCGTCTCCGATCGCCGCCGTCTTCACGCTTGCGGAGACCACCTTGTCGCCTTCCTTCTTGGTCAGGGCCGCCGTCCCCCGTTGCGGCATCAAGACGCCGATGAAATACTTGTCCTGTAGCGCAACCCATTGCACCGATCCCTTCCGCTCCAGTTGCGCGTCCGGTGTCTCCTTTTCAATCTTTCCGTCCACCAGGGAGGCTGGGCCGATCGACCCGATCATTCCGTCGCCCCATTCCACGATGCCGAAATTCGTCCCCAAGACCACTTCATACGGCTCGGAGGCACCCTGCACCGTCACGGCCACGTCAACCTCGTAGCCGCTGAAATGAAACGTCAGTTGCTTCTGGACCGTCAAGCCGGTTGCCGCGTCATGGAACCGCAGCGTCACGTGGCCTTCCGGATGGGCCGCATCCAGCTTCACAAAATCACTGTCCAGGGAAAAGGCTCCATCGCGCAGGGCCTTATCCGCCGCAGGATCGGCCAGCACGACTGAAAGAGGACCCCGGAATTTCCCGTTCTGATTCTGATGGACCAGTTCCACCCATTTCTCTTCCGTTGGGGCACTGCGATAGCGCTTGAGCTGCCAACTGGAAATCACGCCGCCCCGTGCACCGAGCACGACACGCAGCAGATCTGTTTCGACGGTCAGCTTGCCGTCCGCCGCGGCAGGCACGGGATCCGCTTTCGGCACGTCGACACCGGTCTCAGGCCCCCTGGGAGTCCCGGTGCTTAAAGACTCGGGTTTATTGGGCTGCTCGGTTGGCGCACTGTGCGCCGGTTCCTCCTGAACGGAGGCAGATTGCGGCAGCCATCCGAACTCCTTGAGCAGCCAGTCATAGCTGAGGATCACGGCAATGGACAGCACAAGAAATATGACGACGCGCTTTTCCATGGACCTTCCGTAACTCGGCGCTAATCCTTTACCGGATCATGCCCCCCGGGATGAAAGGGATGGCATTTCAAGAGGCGGCAGAACGCCAAAGCCGACCCGCGCCCCACGCCGAAGCGGGCGATGGCCTCAGACGCATAGGCGGAACACGTAGGGTCAAAGCGACAAGCGGGCCCCAGCCACGGAGATATCCAGTAGCGATACCCGGCGAGTACAGCAAGACAGATCCTTCGCATTCCGTCCTTCATAAGGGCCCCGGCGAATCGTCCTGGTTGCGAAAGAGTCCTTGTCGACGGAGCGTCGCGCACCATGCCGTCCTCAAACGTTCAAATGGCAACTCCAGGACCTCGCGCTTCGGAAATACCAAGAGCGCGTAGCCTTCCGCCAACTGCCCGGCTGCGTGCCTCGTCAACTCGCGGAACAGACGTTTGGCTCGATTCCGCCGTACGGCCGGCCCAAACCGCCTCCCGACCACGATCCCGACGCGGGTCCTTGTCCCTTCGATCTTGCAAATCAGCAGATTGAAAAGGCCCGTTGACAGACGACGCCCGTGCTGCTTGACGTAATTGATGTCACGACTGGCACGGAGAAACCGTTCACGCCCTTCATGTCTGATCCCCGTCATGCCGATACACCCTGCGCGGCGCCCGCCCAGGATATCCCGGTCTACAAGGCTGAGCGTAACCGCATCGAACCATGCTGGGTGGAAACTTCCCGAATGAGGGACCGAACGGAGGACAACGGGTGCTCGCGATGCTCGGCGGTATCCTGGTCGGTGCTTCAGTTACACGGTCAATCTCGCCCGCCCCTTGGCGCGACGACGAGCCAATACCTTGCGACCGTTCTTGGTCGACATACGTTTGCGGAACCCGTGCTCACGCTTTTTCTTCAAATTCGACGGCTGTTGAAACGTAAATGACATAACCGTAACTCCTTACGTTCTGCGATCATTTTCAAACGAACGGTGCATTATAGGTAGGGGTCTTGTACCTGTCAAACCGCGTTGCCTCTGCCGCATCTCTAGGATCCTTCCGATCGGTTTACCTGAATGTTACGTATGTCGCCAACAGAAGCATCATAAGTAAGCCGTTGAAAACCCTTTCAAATTGAGGCGATTTTGTAGACCTTTCCGGCCGACTACGCTAGACTGCCCCAGAGTCGCTGTCAACCGATGCCTTGACAGCAGCCAATCGCCAGTATTTTGGGGCAAGACGGCGATTTCTGATGGACAATACGTGGCACTACCTTTGCGCATATTCTTTTATTTGCCGCATCATATACGACATCTTTCGTACTGCTTACACGCAAGATCCCGCGCCATCCACCGGCCTCCGTCGGTGACTGAAGGAGGAGAGCTCATGGTCAAGCCATGGACCTGTCTCATCACGCTGTATGTTCTGCTGCTCCTCGGCGGCTGTGCCCGACCCCCCGCCGACCAAATCAGTTCGGCCGAGCAGGCGATCAAAGACGCTCAACAGAGCGGTGCGGCCACATACATCGCCGACGAGTATGCGAAGCTCGAGGGCGGCATGGCCGCCATCAGGCAGGAAGTCGCGGATCAGGAAGCCAGGTTCGCCTTGTTCCGGGATTACGGAAAAGTCGACCAGTTGGTCGCTGCGGTCAAGACAGACGCCGAACGCGTCAAAGCCGAATCCCTCAAGAAAATGGAAGAAGCCAAGATGAGCGCCGTCCAGGCCCATCGCGCCGCCGAAGACGCCGTCAAACATGCAGCCGATCTGATCGCCACCGCCCCGGCCGGCAAGGACCGGGCCGCCCTTGAGTCGATCAAGACCGATGCGGACGCATTGAAGGCATCGCTCAACGACGTCCAAATGATGATCGACAAATCGGACTACCTCGCGGCCCAGACCAAAGCCAAGGCCATTCAGGAAAAGAGTCAGGCGTTGTCTCACGAAGTCGAGACGGCGCTCGCGAAGATCGGAAAGGCGAAACCGGTCCGCACCAAGAAGAAAAAGTAGGGGAATTCGTCGTGGCGACAGACGTTCACACAAGCGGGCCGCTTCGCTGGAGCATGATGGTGCTGACTCTGTCTTGTCTCCTGACGGGTTGTGTGAAGACCGTACCGGAAGAAGCCGTACAGGCCGTCGTATCCGTCGACCGCGATCTGATCCGCTTGCGCGCCTCGGAGCTCGCGCCGGCCGAGTATACGCGTTTCGCCCATCAGTGGATGATTCTCAAGGCACGTGTCGAAGCGGAAGACGACATGATTCGGTGGCCCTGGGAACCGAACGACTTGGAATCCGCGCTGCGCGGCCTGCATGAAGAGGGGCTTCAGGCGGTAAGCAGATTGACTGAGCAGCGGGAATCGCTCCGCCGCGCTGCGGAGCAACAGCTCATGCGCGCCGAAGACCGTTCGCGCACCCTTGCGCGGCAAGTCGGCACGATCGACGGTCGCTTGGTCCTCGGCCGGAACCCCGTGGAAACGGACTTGCTGCTCAAACAAGCCCGGTCGTTTTATCAGCAGGAGGAGTACGGCCACTCGCTCGCGGCCTCGGAACAGGCCGCTCAAAGACTGGCGACGCAAGCCTCGTTGTTGAACAGTGAGCTCGGTCGCTACGCCAACCGCGAGCGCATCGCCCGCTGGCAACAGATGGTCAAGGAAACCGTGGACTGGTCGCGATCACACCGCACCTCCGCCATCGTCGTGAGCAAGGCGGACCGCCGACTCATCCTGTATAGAAACGGGCAGCAAGTGCTGTCATACTCGGTCCGGCTTGGCTTCAACGGCATCCGCGAGAAACGCTACCAGGGCGACGGCGCCACCCCGGAGGGCCGCTACCACGTGACGACCAAACGCGGACAGGGGCAAACGCAGTTTTTCCGCGCGCTGGTGCTGAACTACCCCAATGCCGAAGACCGGCGGCGATTTCTTCTGGACCGCAAGACCGGGCACATTCCCAATTCGCGCAGCATTGGCAGTCTCATTGAGATTCATGGCACGCAAAGCGAGCTGATGGCGCCGTCCCTGGGTTGCGTCATGCTGGAAAACCCGCAAATGGCTTGGCTCTTCAACCGGGTCGAAAAAGGCACCCCCGTGACCATCGTCGGGGCGCTCGACGAGCAAAACTCCGTGGCCCTTGTGCTGGCCGATCTCCGCAACCACGCGAATGAAATATAGTCGTATTCCATGAAGCAAGGTCGCTTGCTCCTCGCCTCCGGTCTCGCCGCCTTCCTCCTGTTGAGTCTTGCGCAAAGCGCCCTGCGGATCGAGCCGGGCAGGCCCGACGAGTCTCCGACCGTCAGCAATCCGGCCGCGCTGCTCGCCCTGCAAGCCCGGTACAAATCCTTGACGAGACAACTCGCGCAGTTGGCGCCGAACCGTCCGTACATCGTCGTAGACACCGCGAGAAACCATTTGTTCATCAAACGCCGCGACCGGATCATGTTGGACGCCCTTGCTTCGACAGGAAGCGGAACGATACTCGACAAGCCCGGTGAAACCGCCGGCCAATGGATCTTCGATACGCCACGGGGTGAATTTTCCGTTCAATCGAAGCTGGTGAATCCCGTCTGGGTCAAACCCGACTGGGCCTTCGTCGAAGAAGGCCTGGCCGTTCCCGCCAGCCAGGCCGATCGGGTGGAACCAGGCGTGCTCGGCGAATACGCGCTGGGCTTCGGAAAAGGTTACTTCATTCACGGCACGCTTTACCCGAGACTCCTGGGAAAGAACGTGACGCACGGCTGCATCCGACTGAACGACGACGATTTGAAGAGCGTCTATCAACTCGCGCGCGTCGGCACGCCAATCATGATCTTCTAGCCGAGTGCAGAACCGCCTCTCATCCGTTTCCCGTCCGACACCAGTCCCACTCACCGATCCGATGGGATGGCTGCAACGGTCATACGTTTCGAGTCCTCACAGGATCCTGCGTGCCTGCCGGAACACCGTGGTCCTCCTGTCGATTGCGTGGATCGCGACGGCGCAGCCCGCAAGGGCGGCCGAGTTCGACAATCCGCTCGACGTGAACATGAATGATCCGGTCGCACTGCACGAAGCCACACGCGTGCTGGCAGAGGAAGTCAAACTGGCGGCCCGGCCGCGGACGTATCTCCTGATCGATCTCGCCGCCAGAACCGTGGCTCTCAAAGCACGCGGCGTGGAACTCCACCGCGTCCCGATCACCGAATGGTCCGCAGAGTATCAGGACAGGATGACCGGCATCTTTCGTCTCACTGTACGGCCGGCCGTCGTCCGCCGCAGAGTCGATCCAGGGACGGAGCAAGAGCCGATTTCTCTGGCCGACATGCCGGCTTCCTATGAACTGTTGTTTTCTCCTCCGCTGACGCTGACCGTGATGTCTCCCGCGGAGCAGGCCCCGGTTCGCTGGACGTTTTTTCGCATGAAACGCTGGTGGCAATGGCTGAATTCCCAGGTTCGCGTCCTGTCCTCCGGTATCGATGCGCAAGCCGACCCCTCCATTGCGCTCACGTTGTCCGAAAACGAGGCCCAATCCCTTGCCTGGTCCTTGACCGACGGCATGCCCGCGATCATCCGCCGTACGAGTCAACACTGAGCGATCTGAATCGTTGCCTTTCCGATTTTCGACCCATAAGATACTCTCCAAGATATCGCCGCCGTCTCACCGGCCGACACGCGCGGTCGTTCCGTCAGGAATGACGGGCGGTCACGATCGTGGGAGATGCTATGCCCCTGCAACCAGACATCCGCATCAGCCAAGAAGCCCAGTGGGCGAACGCCACGGCGGCATTGCTGCGCGACTTCGGCCGCCAAGCCATCCGACTCCGTGGCCGCTTTCTGCTTGCCCTGTCCGGCGGCTCAACGCCTCAGCGCCTCTATCACGCACTGGCCCAACCAGCCGGGACGCAACAGGCGGAGATGGACTGGCATCGCACCGTCTTTCTCTTCGGTGACGAACGGTGCGTGAGCCCCGACCATCCCGACAGTAATTATGGAATGGCTCGGGCCTCGTTATTTACCCCGTTGGGCATCCCTCGGGAGCACGTGCATCGAATGTCCGGCGAGAATCCCGATCCTCTCTCTGCGGCTGACGAGTATGAACGTTCACTCCGTACGATCACGGGCTGCGCCGAGCCGGAGATCCCGTGCCTCGATCTCGTTCTTCTCGGGCTGGGAGAAGACGGACACACCGCTTCGCTGTTTCCCGGCACCCCGGCGCTGCACGAGACCCATCGCCTCGTGACCGTCGGCCAATCGCCAAAGGGTGTCCCCTCGCGATTGACCCTGACTCTAGGTGTGATCAACCGGGCGAGTGTGGTACTGTTTCTGGTCACGGGCTCGACGAAGGCGCGGATCGTTCGCCGGATTTTAGAACCGCAGGCCGCCGCTGATCGCGCCCTGCCGGCCGCCCTGGTGACACCGGATCAGGGTCGTCTGGTATGGATGTTGGACCAGGCGGCCGCATCCGAATTGACAAGCCATAACAAGCCGATTTGACGAGAGGCCGTCATGATCCTTGCTGGGGACATCGGAGGAACCAAGACACATCTGGCCCTCTTCGACTGGAAGGACGAACGTACCGAACCGATTCGCGCCGAATCCTTCCCGAGCAAGGAATACGCGTCCCTGGAAGAGATCCTCGAAGAATTCCTCACCCCCCGTACCCCTTCCGCCGCGCATCACGAGACTGAGGCTCCCTCAACCGAGTCCGGTGAGCAACCGGTGTCTTCCGCGCCCCCTGAGCCAGCACGCATCGCCGCTGCCTGCTTCGGGGTCGCCGGCCCCGTGATCCAGAACTACAGCCGAACGACCAATCTCCCCTGGGTATTGGATGGAGAAGTCCTGGCCAAACGTTTCGACATTCCTGTGGTCCGGCTGCTGAACGACCTGGAGGCGACCGCACACGGCATTCTGCTCCTTCGCCCGGAAGAGCTCCACACCCTGAATGCCGGAACCCCTCCCACCCATCGTCAAGCCATCGCCCTGATCGCCGCAGGAACGGGGCTTGGAGAATCCATTCTCTTCTGGGACGGAACCCGGTACCAGCCCATGCCCTCGGAAGGAGGCCATACCGATTTCGCGCCCAATAACGACAATGAAATCGAATTGCTGCGGCACGTGCGAAGTCACTACCTGCACGTGAGTTACGAGCGCGTGCTGTCCGGCCCCGGTATCCACGCGATCTACGAATACTTACGCGATACAAACAAGAACGAACCGACTTGGCTGGCGGAGAAAATCGCGGCCGGCGACCCTGCCGCGGAAATCGCCGCCGCCGGCTTGAAGGGACAGGCGGAAATCGCCAAACAGACCCTGGATATGTTCGCGTCGATATTCGGCGCCGAAGCGGGAAATCTGGCGTTGAAGGCCATGACGCTCAACGGCGTCTATGTCGGAGGCGGGATCGCACCCAAACTGCTGCCGAAACTCACGGACGGCACGTTCATGCGTGCCTTTGCGAATAAAGGGCGGTACAAGCGTCTGATGAGCACTATCCCCGTCTACATCGTGCTGAACGACCGAACCGGTCTCATCGGCGCGGCCTCCACCGCGGCACGGTTGGCCCAATCATGAACGATACCGATCTCGGCGCCTGTAAGCGCTCCGCCGCCTTGAAAGCATTGGACTATGTGAAGGACGGCATGGTCGTGGGGCTGGGCACGGGGTCCACCGCCAAGGAATTCGTCGTCGCATTGGGCGCGAAAGTCGCCTCGGGCATGAAACTGCGCGCGGTACCGACCTCCCGAGAAACCGCGGCGCTCGCGGACCGATCGGGCATTGTCCTGCTCGACGAGAACGACCATTGGCCCATCGACGTGGCCGTCGACGGCGCGGATCAGGTCGATCCCTCTTTCAACTTGATCAAGGGAGGAGGAGGGGCGCTGTTGAAGGAAAAAATCGTCGCAGCCTCGGCCAAACAGTTCATCGTGCTGATCGATTACACCAAACGAGTGCCGTTCCTGGGAAAAACTTTTCCGCTGCCCGTCGAAATCGTTCCGTTCGGCTGGCGCAATACGGCGCGCGCGATCGAAACGCTCACGCGCAGCCGCGTGATCCCGCGGGAGCAAGCCGGGGGCCCCTTTAGAACGGAATCCGGAAATCTGATCGTCGATGTCCATGTGGCTCGAATCGACAATCCGCGCGAGCTCGACGCAGCCCTTCACCGCATCCCGGGGATCGTCGAGACCGGCCTGTTCATCGACCGCGCGGACGTCTTGATCATCGGCACTCCTCAGGGCGTCGAAACCTACCATGCCACAAGGCCGTGATCTCGTCGGTCGACGAGATCTGTTCCGCATTCTCGCCCAAACGGGGTCCGCTCTACTCACCGCCACCCTTGCATCAGGCCTGCGCCCGCTTTCCGTACAAGCCGGCCCGGCTCCGACGACACCGCCAAAGGAGAACACCATGACCCATGAGACCCCGACCGGCAGCGCCGACCCCTATCGCCTGCCGCGCCATGTCGTGCCGGCCAGATACGACTTGCGCCTCGAGCCGGATCTGACCACAGCCGTATTTCAGGGGGAGGAAACCGTCACGCTTTCGGTCCTGGAGCCCACCACATCGATGCTCTTGAACGCCGCGGACCTCGTCATCCAGCGCGCAAGCCTGGAAGGCCCCGGGGGGAAGCGGTTGGACGCCGCGATAGAGTTGGAAGAGCCGCTGGAGCGCTGTCGCTTGACCTTTCCCATGACTGTCACTCCCGGGCAATGGCGGTTGCGGTTGTCCTTCCGTGGCACGCTCAATGACAAGCTTCGAGGCTTCTACCGCAGCACCTATACGAACGCTTCGGGTGAGACCAGGACCCTGGCGGCGACGCAGTTCGAAGCGACCGATGCCAGGCGGGGGTTCCCCTGTTGGGATGAACCGGACTTCAAGGCGGTCTTCGCCGTCACTTTGGTCGTCGATCCAGCCATGGCCGCCGTGTCGAACGGCCGAGTCGAGTCTGAAACCCTGGAACAGGGCAAGAAGGTGGTTCGATTCGCCGATACGATCACCATGTCGACCTATCTGGTCGCGTTCGTGGTCGGACACATCGAATCCACCGCTCCGACGTTCGTCGGGAAGACGCCCGTCCGAATATGGTGCGTCCCGGGCAAACAGGATCTCGCCTCCTTCGGTCAAGACATCGCGACCGCTTCTCTCAAGTTCTTCGAGGAGTATTACGGCATTCCCTATCCGGGCGACAAACTCGACCTGCTCGCCATTCCGGACTTCGCCGCGGGAGCCATGGAGAACCTCGGCGCCATCACGTTTCGCGAAACCGCATTGCTCGTCGACCGGCGCAATGGAACGCACGGTGAACTGGAGCGCGTGGCCGACGTCGTCGCCCACGAGAACGCCCACATGTGGTTCGGCGATCTCGTCACGATGTCCTGGTGGAACGGCCTGTGGCTCAACGAAGCGTTCGCCACCTTCATGGAGATGATGGCGGTCGACGCGTGGAAGCCGCAATGGAAGCGTTGGGATACGTTTTGTATTTCCAGGGCCGCGGCTCTCTCCGTCGACGGCCTGCTCAGCACCAGACCGGTCGAATATCCGGTTCGCGCGCCGAAGGACGCGGACGCCATGTTCGACGTCCTGACGTATGAAAAGGGTGCTTCCGTTCTCCGGATGCTCGAACAACATCTCGGCCCCGGCGTGTTTCGCAGCGGTGTCCGCGACTATCTTCGGCGGCACGCATACGGCAATGCGGATACCAACGACTTGTGGGTGGCCTTAGGCGATGCCGCGAAACACCCGGTCCCGGCGATGATGAACGGTTGGATTTTTCAGCCCGGATATCCTCTGATCACCGCCGAACTCAGCGGCGAGACAACCGTGACGCTCACGCAGGAACGGTTTGCCTACCTCCCGTCCGACCCCGGCTCCTCCTCGCCTCCCTCACCAAGTTGGCAAGTACCGATCCAGCTTCGCGTACGGTCGGAGGGCAAGAGCGAAACCCTGAAAACCCTCATGACCGGACAGGACACACGCCTGACGATGCCAACGGAGCCGGAATCCGTGCTCGTCAACGAAGGCGGCCATGGCTTCTATCGTGTACGGTACGGTCCCGTGCTGCGCGGCAAACTCCTTGCGGCCGGCCTCGCCGGGCTGGCCGCAACGGAACGCTTCAATCTGATCAGCGACTCATGGGCCACTACGGTCGCCGGCCTGACTTCGCTCACCGACTATCTCGACCTGACGGGCGGTTTTTCGGAAGATCGCGACAAGAACGTCTGGGCCATCCTTCTCGATTCGTTCGCCTTCCTCAACCGCCTCATCGAGCCGGAACAGCGTCCGGCCCTCCAGGCATTCGTCCGACGGCGGGTGCACCCGGCATTCTCGGCCGTCGGATGGACGGCGGAGCCGGGAGAGGACGACTTGATCCGGCAACTGCGAAGCGAACTGGTCGGAGCGATGGGCCGCCTCGGCAACGATCCGGTCACGCAAACACGCGCCGCGGAGTTGTACGAGACGTCCAAACGAGACCCGGCCGCCGTCGATCCCAACCTGCTTCCGGCGCTGGTCTCCATCTTGGCCTTCACCGGCGATGACGCGCGATACGCCGAGTTCGCAGACCGGTTCCGAACGGCCAAGACGCCGCAGGAAGAGCGCCGCTATCTCTTTTCCCTCACGGCATTCCGTCAACCCGACTTGCTGCGGAAGACGCTGGAACGCACGCTCAACGGACAGATCCGGCTCCAGGACGCCCCCGCGATCGTCAGCGCCGTCATGGGAAACGTCTACGGCAAAGAGCTTGGGTGGGAATTCGTGAAGACCCACTGGGATCGGATGGACCGCGAATTTCCCAAGCAAGGGCTTCGCCGCATGTGCGGAGGCGTCACCGCGCTCGCAACCCCGGCGCTCGAGGCCGACGTCAGGGCGTTCTTTTCTTCGCGAAAGATCGACCTGGGGGGAAAAACCTTGGAGCAATATCTGGAACAGCTTCGCATTGCGGTACGGTTCCGGGAACAACACGCCTCGAAACTTCACGAGCTCTTGCTCGCGCATACCGGAAGGGAAGGCACCCTATGATCAAATCCATCGCGTTCACGCTGTATCCGGCCAGGGATCTGGCCCGCGCCCGTGACTTCTACGAACGTCTCCTGGGATTTCGTCTCTCCCGGGATTTCGGAGGAACTTGGATCGAATATGATCTGGGGGATGGCACGTTTGCGGTGTCGACCATGGTCGAAGGCGTGACCCCGAGCGCCGATGCAGGAGGAAGCATCGCGTTCGAAGTGACCGATGTGGACGGTCTCGTCGCTCGCCTCCGGGACCAAGGCGTCCGCGTCAAAGTCGCGCCGTTCACGACCCCCGTCTGCCGCATGGCGGTGATTCTGGACTCCGAAGGCAACGCGCTGACGCTCCATCAAGCCACGACGAGCTGATTGCCGCGCGCGGTCGCGACAGTTCCGGCTTGGTCTCCCGAGCTCGCAAAACCGCTAGCGGTTACTCCCAAAAGTTGAGGCTGCTCAAACAGGCCACACCATTCCCGTTTTACTCGTGCCGTAGGATGGAGAGCGGCCGTTCTCCCAAGATGCGAAAAGTGCTGAGGAACCCGACGCTCAAGGTCAGCACCATGGTGAGCAGAAGTCCCAGGAGCAGCACGCCGGAATGCAGGCTCCAGGGCAGCTCGAACACATAGGTCAGGACCAGCCACGACAAGGCGCTCGACAGCCAGACCGCGACCGCTCCGCCGATCAATCCGAGCAGCAGATACTCGACGGCGAACGAGCCGGCGAGCAACGCCCTGGTCGCCCCCAGCGACTTGAGAATTACCGCTTCATAGAGCCGTCGGTATCTAGTCGTCGCCAGCGCCGCCGCCATCACCAGCGCTCCCGAGACCAGACAGAACAGCGCCACGGCTCTGATCGCCAGCGACAGCCGGTCCAGCACACGGCCGAAATTCTCCAGCACGTCGCCGACGTGGATCGCGCTCACGTTGGGAAAGGCCGCCACGACCGCCTGCTGCAGCGGAATTTCCTGCGCCGCCGCCACGTGGATGGTGCCGACATAGGTCAAGGGCGCGCCGTCCAACGATCCCGGCGACAGGATCATGTAGAAATTCGTCGAGAAGGTCCCCCAGTCCACCTTTCGAATGCTGGAGACTTCGGCGGCGACGGTGGTGCCTTGAATATCGAATTCCAGCGTCGAGCCGATGTCCAATCCCATCGCTTTGGCCGCCTCCTCCTCGACGGACACCAGGGGCTTGGAAAAGTCCTGACCCGCAGTCCACCATCGTCCACGAACGATCTCATTGCCCTTCGGCAATCGCTCCAGGTGGGTCAGCGCATACTCGCGCGTCACGTACCATTGCCTTCGCCGCTCTTCCTTGGTTTCGTCGCGATCTTCGTCCTGCTCCTGCGCCTCATCGACCGCGACCGTCTCCCCGGCGACGCGATGAAGCCGGGACCGAATCAGCGGCGTCAGCTCCGGCTTCGCGCCTGCACGCTTTTCGACGAGCCGCATGAATCCCTCCGCCTGGTCCGGCTGGATGTCGATAAAAAAGAAGGTCGGGGCGTCGGTCGGCCTGGCCTCGCCCACTTCGCGAACCAACGCCTTCTCGATGAGCGAGACGGTGAGGATGATCGTCACGCTCAGGCCGATGGCCATCAGGATGCCCGCACTGTCCCCCCCCGGACGCGTGACGTTTCCCACCGCATAGCGCAAACAGACCGAGCGGAGCCGGGGCAGCCGCGTCAGCCAGTAGAGTGCGCTCTTCGCCGCCAGAAACAACAAGGCCACGGCGAGGATCAATCCGCCGATGAACAAGAGACCGATTGTCCAGCTTCCTGCCTGCCAGACCGCAAGACCTCCCAAGCCCGCTCCCAACGCCGCGGCCGTGAACACGTTCAACCGCTCTCGCATGATCCGACCGACCACGCCGATTGCCCGCACTGGTCGTTCCGCGCCCGGCGTCGCCTCAATGTCCTGCCGCAGAATGACCGCCGGCTTGATTTCCCTGATACTCAACAGCGGCCACGTCGCGAAAAGGACCGTCGCCAACAGACCGAGCAACCCTCCCTTGGCCAAAGGCACGACGGACGAAACCGACAGCCCGGTCGATACGCCGAGTTGCTCGAGAACCTCGGATGCCACGGCATTCGCCAACAAGGGCGGGAGCACGACCTGCAGCACGTACCCCGTCGCCATGCCGGCGAGGCTGCCGAGCAATCCCAAGCCAACGGCCTGCGAGAGATAGATCCTCACGACTGCGGCGGAATCGGCTCCGAGGGACTTCAGAATCGCGATGGTCTTGAGCTTTTCGCGAATGAAGGCTCGGATGGACATCGCGACCCCCACCCCCCCGATGAACAGCGCGGTCAAGCCGATGAGTCCTAGATATCGTGACAGTTGCGTAAGAAATTGTTTCAGTTGGGGTTGGGCATCCCGGTAACTGGCGACCCGTACGGATTCGCCCTTGAGGCGGGTTTTCAAATCGGCGCGCAACGGCTCCAGCGCGACACCCTCGGGCACTTTCAAGAGATGACGTTCGCGCACGCGGCTTCCCCGCTTGATCAGGTCCGCAGCCTCCAATCCCTGCCGGGAAATGATCACACGTGGGCCGAGGCTGAATGCGTTCGCCATACGATCCGGTTCAAGACGCACGACGCCGGTGATAAGGAACCGGGCCTGGCCGATCTTCATCTGTTCACCCACGCCAAGCCCCATGCGGAGCAGCAGCGTCTCCTGAACCACGGCGCCGAAACAGGCCGACGGCCCGCAGGCCTCTTGGTCGGGATGGAGCAGTCGGTCCAACGGCAGCTCAGGCTCCAGTTTCAACGTGCCGTACAACGGATAGGCAGCTTCGACGGCCTTCAGTTCGACGATTTGAGTCGTTTGCGGGGCCGCGCCGACGGCGGCCGGAGGACGTACGGCCATGGCCACCAACTCGCTGACGCGTGTGGTCGCGATCCGTCGCTCCGCCAAGTCGGCCAGCAGTCGCCCTGCGCCGTCCGTAAGCCGATGAGACGAACGGATCTCAATGTCGCCTCCGAGGAGTCCCCGAGCCTCCTTGGTGACCGCACGGTTTACATGGTCGGCAAACAGGCCGACGGCGACCAACGCCCCGACCCCGACTGCGATGCAGATGAAAAAATAGACGAAATGGCGCCAGGCACCGCGGGTTTCCCGCCAAGCCATTCGGAATTCAAACATACGATTTCATCCGTTTGCTTATCGTGTGACGGACACCGGTTCGCATGTACGACGACCGCCCGACCGTACATCAGGCAATGGAGCGGGCCTTGTGGTCATCGGGCGGTGATCTCATCCGATTCCACGCGTCCATCGCGCAAGGTGACGACCCGCTGCATCGAGGACGCGATGGCGGAATCGTGCGTGACCAGGACGAGGGTGGTCCCGTGGTCCCGCTGGAGCGCGAGCAGCAGGTCCATAACGTGTTGTCCGGTCGTCGAATCCAAATTCCCGGTCGGTTCGTCCGCCAACAGAGCGGCCGGCCGACAGGCGTACGCCCTGGCCACGGCCACCCGTTGCTGTTCCCCCCCCGACAACTGTACGGGATAGTGATGGAGTCGGTCGCCCAGGCCCACGGCGGACAATAACTCGGCGGCACGCTCGCCGGCATCGGGCGTGCCGGCCAATTCCAACGGCACCAGCACGTTTTCCAACGCCGTCAACGTGGGGATCAGGTGAAAGGATTGAAAGATATAGCCGACCTGCGTCCGTCGGAACCTCGCAAGTTCCGCTTCTTTCATGCGGGTGATGTCCAGACCGTTGAACCGAATCGTTCCCGAAGTCGGCCGGTCCAATCCCGCAATGAGCCCCAGCAACGTCGATTTTCCGCTCCCCGACGGTCCGACGATAGCCACCATCTGCTTGGTCGGAATGTCCAACGTCACATCATGAAGAATATCGACCGGTCTGCCTCCGGCCGTCAGTCGCATAGACACGTGAGCAATATCGATCATAAGTCGGTCTCCAAGGTCGGTCGCCGCGATGTTATTATACTGGAGTTCTATGGTTTCCCTGCACGTCGCGACCACCGTCCGCTGTATGGTCATCGCTGCCTCGTTCCTTGGCGCGGCGGCTGCATCGGCTCTCGCAGAAGCGCCGGTCGATGCTCGACCTAAACTCGTGGCATTTGGAAACAGTTTGACGTCAGGATTGGGGGTGGCGGCGGAAGACGCCTA
>DAOLIU010000033.1:0-25631 GCA_035328385.1 Nitrospira sp.
CGCTCGCTGCGGCCTTGCCGGAAGGCCTTTTTGAACATCCTGTGAGCGCTTCCGATTCGATCAGCAATCATGCCCGCCTCTGTGTTTTCCGGATCCAAAATAGTTTTCAACGGCTGTTAGTGGTGCTTCAATGAGATCCGTTCCAGGATGTTGGCCACGTCTTCACAGCGGTCGGTGCCGGCCTCGAACCCTTCATAGATCTCCTTCCACTTGATGACGGCTATCGGATCCGTCTCTTTGTCGAAAAGCTCGGAAATGGCGTCGCGGGAGACGCGGTCGGCCTCATTCTCCAGACTGTTGACCTGGACACTGCATTCCTTTATGTCCGGATGAGCCATCCCAAGCCGGTCCACGCCCTGCCCGACCGCGACCGACGCCTGGTACAAAATGTCGGCCAGCTTGACGGCCATCTCGGTCGGCTTGGTCACCTTGTAGAGGACGAAGCGGTCGGCAACCGCTTCGGCCACGTCGAGAATGTCGTCGAGCGCACTGGCGAGATCATGGATATCCTCGCGGTCAATCGGCGTAATGAACGTCTGATTGAGGCGGAGCGCGATCTCGTGCGTAATGCCGTCTCCGACATGCTCGACCTCTTTGATGCGCTTGGCTTGCTCGACCGGGGAACGCAGATCCTTCATCATGGCCGCTAGAAGCCGGCTCCCCTCGATCATATTGTGCGCCGCCTTCTTGAATAGCTCGAAGAAGGCTTCTTCCCGTGGAATCAGTCCGAACATGATGGTGCCGCTCCTCCGCTGATCAACCGCAGACGCACGCTCACAATATCTATCTTCCCTTGGCGTGATGAGAATGCCGTCGCCGCCTCTTTATGGGGTCGTTACCACCGAATCAGTCCCGTCGCCCAGGTGATCCCGCCCCCGAAACTTCCCAGCACGACCAAGTCCTGTGGCCTGATCCTGCCGGAACGGACGGCATAATCCAGGGCGACCGGCACCGACGCGGACGAGGTGTTACCCACACGCTCGATCACCGAGCAGATTTTCGAAGCAGGGAGGCCGAGTTTGGCCGTGAGACTGGACAAGATCCGTCCGTTCGCCTGGTGCAAGACCAGATGGGCGACATCGTCCAGGGTCACGCCGAACTCCTTGAGGAGGTCCCGGATCGCCTGGTTCAATTTCTTCACGGCCAACCGGAACAACGGTCCTCCCCGCATACGGAGCGTCGTACCCTGCCTGTTGAACGTCGCCCCCGTCGCCGGCGCGCTCGAACCGCCCACTGGTATCCGGATCAAGTCATGCCTGGCGCCTTCGGCATGGATCCGCAGACCCAGAATTCCCCGACCCGGCCGGCTTGCGGCCTGATCGGCCCGGAGGACAACCGCACCGGCTCCATCGCCGAACAGCAGCGCCGTGTCGGCATCGTCCGGATCCAATGTCCGCGACTTGATCTCGGCCGCCACGACCAAACATTGGGTCAGTTGGCCGCTTCGAATCATGGCGTCCGCCATCGACAGACCATAGAGAAATCCCGAACAAGATGCAGACAGGTCGAAAGCCGGTCCTCCGGGGCAGCCCAGCTTGCGTTGCAGCAGGCATGCGGTCGAGGGAAAGACCATATCCGGTGAAGTCGTCGAACAAACAATGGCTTGAATCGATGACGGAGCGATATCCGCCGCATTCATCGCTCGCCGACAGGCCTCCACCGCCAGGTCGGACGAAGCTTGTGACGGATCGGCCCATCGTCGTTCGACAATGCCGGTGAGCCGTGTGACCATTGAAGGGGCAATTCCGAGGGTACCGGCAGCCTCCGCATTCGATACCACCCGTTCCGGGAGGTAAGAGCCCGTTCCGACTATCCTGCTGCGGATCATGACGTGCCGAAGTTGTCTTGATGGCATCGCATAAGCTGCGGGATTATAGGTCTCGGTGCCCAAGGGGTCAACTCGGTCGACTTCGTTGCAATTGGCCTGGTCTCCTGCTACAACTGACCTGCGTCAAGCGGCTCCAGGTCTGACTATCCGCCTGAAACCATACACAAGGTTCAGATGCGACGAGCGAACAACAATCTCGGCAATTTGGCAGGCGATGGAGTACGGTTCATCGTATCCGTCATCGTGATCGGCTTGCTGATCGGCTGCTCCAGCTCACCCAAAAACGGCGATCAGGCCGCGAAGAAAGCCATCAGCGGGACGGACGAATCGATCTTTCTCGGGGATACGATCGAGAAGAACTACGATCCAAACGTCATCATGAAACGAGGCGAGGCCTTCTTTGAGAAGGAAGAGTATGCCGAGGCGATCGTCGAGTACAACCACTTTCTCGACCTCCATCGGAACCATCAATTGGCTTCCTATGCCGCCTTTCGCATCGGCGAGAGTCAAATGAAGCGCGCCAAGGGCATCGAGCGAGACCCCGAACCGATCCAGAAGGCCATCGAATCCTTCGATCGGTTACGCCGAGATTACCCGGGCAGCCGCTACGACAACCAGGCCCTGCAGAAGGTCCAGGAATGCCACGATCTTCTCGCCCAGATGCACCTGTTTGTGGGACAGTTCTATTATCGCCGCGGTTCGTACCTCGCCGCCGCACATCGATTCGAACAGATCATGCAGCTCTACCCCGATAAGTCCGTTGCGCCGGACGCCCTCTATTTCCTCGCCCTCAGCTATCATGAAATGGGCGCCGACGATTGGGCCAGCGACAAGCTGACGTTGCTGGCACAAAAATATCCGAACGCCGGACATTCCCGTGATGGGGCGAGACTGCTGGCCAAGATCGGCCCGCCGAAATCCGGTCCAATGGTAGCCCAGAAACCGGCCTCCGCCTCTCCATCACCGGACGGAACGGTCCCCGCCGCTTCCGCCAGTTCCTCTATCCTGGCCAACGGACTCAGTTCTTCTCCCTCCGCGGGGTCCATTCAGATCCCGTCAGCCAGCTCGCTGACAGAGTCCTTCGTCAATTGCCGCCTGGGCGCGTGGTGCTAACGCCTCAACCTCTTCTTACCAACGGTACGTCTCGGCTTCCCGCTTGCTGCGACCTTCAGGGAAATCCCGCTCATCTGCCGGACTGAGTACATACCGAGCCGTACCCGGCCACTCGCTATCGATCAGGATGGAGACCGAGGGGCGGTTTGCCGCCGGTGATTTTTAGGTTGGGACGTCGGACAGTACGAATGAGGGGAGAACGACGCTGAAGACCTGTTTCATATCCCGTCACTGGCCAAGATACCAGCCAATACCATACCGTTCCAAGAAGCTGGTGATCATGGTCAGCGAGTTCGCATAGATCATGACACCCACCACGACCAACAGCACACCGCTCACGGTTGAGACTCCCCAGAGATAGGCGCGGGCCTGTTTGAAATACGCAAGGAACCGGTCGACGCCCAGGGCCGTCAGAAACAAGGGAAGTCCCAATCCCAGGGAATAACTCGTCAGCAGCAGGACGCCGGTCATCAGTGAATCGGTGGTGCTCGCATAGAGGAGAATCGTGCCGAGCACCGGTCCGACGCAAGGAGTCCATCCGGCCGCGAAGGCGATCCCTATCAGGAAGGAGCCGGCGTAGCCGACCGGCCGATTGCGGAACTGAAAGCGGTGCTCCATCTGAAGAAAATTGATATTCAGGACCCCCAGGAGATAGAGGCCGAAAATCACGATCAACACGCCGCCGATGCGCCGGATGTGGTCCTGATACGTGATCAACAGTTGGCCGACGAAGCTTGCGGATGCTCCGAATGCGATAAAGACGGCCGAAAATCCCGCGATGAACAGCAACGCGTTGGCCACGATCGCCGTGCGAAAGCGAGACCGCGTGCCGGCATCGGTCAATTGCTCGATCGACAGCCCCGTGATGTAAGAAATATAGGAGGGAACGAGCGGCAAGACGCAGGGCGAAACGAATGACAAGAGCCCGGCGGAAAAGGCCGCGATCAGCGAAATATTGGACATCGACTGGGACAAGGTCGGCCTGACTACGTCTTCAACAACATCTCGATCAGTTGATGGGCCTCTGGTGCGGCCCAGTCGCGCGCGCCGAAGATTTGATGCCGCACGACCCCCTGGCGATCGACCATGAACGTCATGGGAAGACTGCGCGCGCCGTACACAAGCCCGATGCGATATTCGGCGTCGTGCAAAATGGGAAACGTCAACCGGTTTTCCTGCTGGAATGGCCTGGTGACCGCTACGCCCTGGGGATCGGTGGAGACGGCCAGAATCTCGAAGTCGTTACGGGAATAGTCCCGATAGAGTTGTTCCATGGCGGGCATTTCCACTCGGCATGGGCCGCACCACGTCGCCCAGAAATTGATCAACACGACTTTACCGCGCAGATCCGACAACGCCATCATCCTGCCCTCGAGATCTCGCAACTGAAAGTTTGGAGCCGCGTCCCCGGGCTTGACCAGACTGCGCTTGGCGGCCGGAACGACCGGGCCTGCATCCGAGCAGAGTGGCCCGGATCCGGCAAACGCCAGTAATACAAAACTCATTGACAGGGCGAGGTGTTTCATCCCTTTCCAGTCGTCAACAGGGCCGGCCCGACAGCCGCAGCCTTGGGAGTAACATTGAGCAACTTCGTCAATATGGTCAGACTGTCCAATCTCGTCCAGTCTCTGGGTCCGATCACGATTTCCCGAATGATACCTTCCTGATCGATGATGAACGTCTCGGGCACCCCCATACGCTTGTATGGCTTGTCGGTCTTGCCCCAAGAATCGATCAACACGGGAAAGGTCAGATTCAGCCCCTTGACGAACGGAGGGATTTCCTTCGTCGTCGTCACACGGTCGATGCTCACGGCGAGAATAACCAAACCGTCCTTCTCGAAATTCTTATTGAGAATTTCCATTGAGGGCATTTCTTCCCGGCACGGTTTACACCACGTCGCCCAGAAATTCAGGAACACCACCTTTCCGCGAAAGTCGGACAACCGATAGGGTTTATCATTGAGATCAGGCAAGGCGAAGTCCGGAGCAAGTTTGCCCACGACCAGCGGCTCGTACTTTGCGCTCTGGAGCCAGACGATGGCGAACGTCAAAACGAGAATCACCGTCCCGGCGATCAGAATCAGCAGGCGCGGGGGCCCGGGTTTGGCCGTCGACACAGACATGGGTTGATCAAGCAAGGACATCCCTCCATAGGTTCACCGGCTTGCCGGTGAACCGACGTCCGGCACAATGAAGAGTAAGCGACCGGCCTGGCGCCGGCGGCCGAGACGTGCGTCCCGTTGCTACGCGTAGGCGTGCAACCCCGACAAGAGGAAGTTCACCCCCCAAAAACAGAAGATCACCATGAGGAACCCGAAGACCGCATAGATCGCGGCTCGTCGTCCTTCCCATCCTCGGGTCATGCGGGCATGAATGTAGGCGCCGTAGATAAGCCACACGATCAACGACCAGGTCTCTTTCGGATCCCAACTCCAGTATCCGCCCCAGGCATAGTTGGCCCACATCGCCCCGAGAATGATCCCGAAGGCCAGCAACGGAAATCCGATCATGATTGCCTTGTAGCCCAGTTCATCGATGGTCTCCAGATCGGGAAATGCAGCATAAAACCGAGATTGGCTTCCTCGGAGCTCCGCCCGCTCCTTGAACAGATACATCAATCCGAGACCTCCGGCCATGGCAAACGCCGCATAGCTCGTCAAGGTGACGGAGACATGAATGTAAATCCAATAACTGTTGAGGGCCGGAACGAGGGGTTCGGCAGTCTGGTAGCGATACGGCAGCAGCGACGCCGCGCCCATCGCGATGAACCCGATTCCGACGACGAACGCGCCGATCGCCTTGATCTTGTATCGCAACTCCAACAACACATAGCCCAGGATAATGGCCCAGGAGACGTAGGCCATCGCTTCAAACTGATTGGACCAGGGCGCGAAGGTGCCGGAATGCTCCAACCGCTCAAAAGCCCGGGTCAGTAACGCCCCCGTATTTACGAGCCAGCCGAAGACGGTGACCAACGTGGCGACCTGACCCAACTGGGTCGCCCAGGCGCCGTCCCGTTCCTCGAATTCCTCGGACGGATGTCCCGCAGGAGCCAAGGCCACGGCAGGCCGTCTGGCGAAGAGGTACGCCACGTACAGACTCAATGCCGCCAGATAAAGCCAGAATGTCATGTCGAACAGGAAGAGTGATCGGACCATGCAACCTCCGTCTATCGAATCAACTCACGGCGGCCTCGCCCATTATCGATCATAATACCCAAGGAAGCAGCCGTTTGACTACTCCCCGTTGCGGCTCAGAACGTGCGGATCTTTTCCGTAAGCTTTCGAAATTCCTTCTGAAAATCGATCTGACTCTTGTGCGTCGTTCCGCCCAAATGCACGATCGATCCCTGGTCGGATGAGACGATCTTCGTCCACAGCCTTCGATGGTAGATGAAGGAGGACAGGGTGATGCCGACCACGATCATGGTGGAACCGATCCAGACGATGTTGATGCCGGGATTCTTGGCGATCTGAAGCCCGGTGTATTTCTTCGGTTTATAACCGATCAACTCAAACTGGTACTTCGAATCTTTGATATCGAAGAGATCGGGGAACTGATAGAAGATCCACGGAGTGGCCTCCACGGTGCTCCGCTCGTTAACGGTCAACTTGATCGCCGGATTGGCATGTTCGACGGTTTTGGAATAGACCTTTTTCTCGGTAGAGTTGAAGGCGAAATCGGCGACGAAGTCCGTGAGTGCCAGCTTCAATTTCAGCTCGTCGAACGCCTGTTCTTTCTGCCATTCGAGATCGACCGTCTTGATGATCTTGTCCGATTCCTTGTCCTTGATATTGAGCCGTGCGATCTCGATTTGGTCCCATGCGTCTCCGTAGCTGGACTGATAGAACCAGATGCCTTTATAGACCAGCGGATCGTTCACGGTAATCGTCTTGGTCAGCTGTGGCTGGCCGCCTTCGATCACGGTCAGGGTGCTGTTGTAGGACTTCACCGACCCGTTTTCGTGGTAGTCGATCCAGAACTTATCGACTTTGAGATCGAAGTCTCCGCGTGGAATGTGATACGTCTGCCCCTCCAGGCAGACACCGAACTCCTGAAATCCATAGTAGCTGCCCAGCAGACCGCCCACGACAATTACCGTCGCACTCAAGTGGGCCATATGGGCGCCGACGCGCCCGAGCACGCCTTTGGTGGCGTATACCGTGACTTCCCCCGCATCGTTCTTCGCCAATACGCGGTAACCTCGTTCGATGAAATGCTGGGCCAGCGACTGGGCGACCGTTTCCTTATCGCCGCGGACGGGAATCTCGGCCTGTTGCTTCAAGCCCTTGATGAAGGCCATCGACACGCTGACCTTATCCTGCTTCATCGATCGCCAGACTGCGGGAAACCGCTTGTAAAAGCATGTTAAGGAATTGACGCACAGCAATCCGAGCAGACTGGTGAACCACCACGTATGATAGACATCCGTGATGCCCAACCGCAGGAACCATCGGTAGGCATTCTCGCCGTATTCCTGAATGTAGGTCTCGGGTCGCTCACCCTGCTGTATGACGGTCCCGATGGTGGCCGTGATGGCAATGAAAAGGAACAGAAACATCGCCAGCTTGATCGATGCGAAGAACTCCACGAGTTCGCGCGAGAATTCTTCCCAACCAAGTCCCGGGGCGGGATTGCGGGGCGTTTCGCGCTCGGCGGTCGCTTCAGGCTGGCCGTTCATAGTCCGACAAATCCATTTCTCCTACACCAGACACAATCTTCTGGCCCAGACGTTTGCCGCCGATTGACGAGGACAATTACAGGCCGGAAGGAAATACAGTCACTGGCGATAGGTCCTTTGGTACAACCGCAAGGGAGGAAGGCCTCGACAGCGGCATCTTACAAGTGCCCGAAAAGTAGTGTCAAGCCGACGTGCCTCATGTCGGAAAAACAAGGTCCCGCTATCGAGCACGCAGTCCCTACTATCGAATAGATAGACAACCCCACCCCATCTCCGCTACTATCCCAAGAATTACGCACATTAGCCGGCCGCACTGCGGTGAATACACGCCGGAGACCGGACAATCGTCCACCGAATTGAGGAGCCCATGAGAAACAACTATCTGTTTACGTCGGAGTCCGTGACGGAAGGCCACCCCGACAAGATCGCCGATCAGATTTCCGACGGAATCCTGGACGCGATCATCGCCCAGGACAAATTCTCACGCGTGGCATGCGAGACGATCCTGACGACCGGGATCGCGTTCGTAGCCGGCGAGATTTCCACCAAAGCCTATGTGGAGATTCCCGATATCATCCGCGACGTGATCAAGGACGTCGGCTATACCGACGCCTCGTGGGGATTCGACTGCAATACGTGTTCTGTCCTGACGGCCATTCACCAACAATCGGGCGACATCGCCATGGGAGTCGATTCCGGCGGAGCCGGCGACCAAGGACTGATGTTCGGCTACGCAACGAACGAAACTTCCGAGCTCATGCCGATGCCGATCGTTTTGGCCCATCGCCTCACCCGGCGCCTCGCCGAGGTTCGCAAGAAGAACATACTCCCGTGGGTGCGACCGGACGGCAAGTCGCAAGTCACCGTGGAATATCGCAACGGAAAGCCTGTTCGTATCGATACGATCGTCGTCTCGACGCAACACGGCCACGACGTCACGAACAAGCAGATCGAGCGCGGTATCATGGAGAAGGTGATCAAACCGATCATGCCGAAAGGCCTCTACGATCCGACCAGCGTCAAGCACCACATCAACCCAACCGGCCGGTTCGTCGTCGGCGGTCCGATGGGAGATACGGGTTTGACAGGCCGGAAGATCATCGTGGATACCTACGGCGGACACGGCAGCCATGGCGGCGGCGCGTTCTCAGGGAAGGATCCCACGAAGGTCGACCGCTCCGCCTCATATATGGCGCGCTATATCGCTAAAAACATCGTCGCAGCCGGCCTGGCCGACAAGTGTGAGGTGCAACTGGCATACGCGATCGGCGTTGCCGATCCGGTTTCAGTCCTGGTCGACACGAAGAATACGGAGAAGGTCTCGGTCGACAATCTCGACAAGCTCGTGCGCAAGCATTTCCCCATGACCCCGCGCGGCATCATCGAACACCTGAAACTTCGTCGTCCGATCTTCAGAAAAACCGCCGCCTACGGCCACTTCGGCCGGAGCGAACCGGAATTTACCTGGGAAAAGACCGACAAGGCGAAAGCCCTGCGCAGAGAAGCAGGACTGTAGCTTTGAAATCGCGGTAGGGACAGAACAGAAGGGGACGGGTCGTAACCCGTCCCCTTTTTTCTGGAATCGTTCCGCTTCACGTGTCATGTCTGACGTTTAACGAGGAGGCACTCAGTGGATTACGACGTGAGAGATATCAAGCTGGCCGACCAGGGCAAACTCAAGATTGAATGGGCTGAAGTGACCATGCCCGTGTTGCGGCTCATCAGAAAGCGGTTCAAGCGGCAGCAACCGCTCAAGGGCGTCCGCGTGACCGCCTGTCTGCATGTCACAACGGAGACGGCCAACCTTGCCATTACCTTGAAGGCAGGCGGGGCGGATGTGCGCCTCTGCGCCTCCAATCCTCTCAGCACACAGGATGACGTCGCCGCCGCCCTGGTTCAGCATGAGGGTATTCCGACGTTCGCCATCAAGGGCGAGGACAATGCAACCTACTATCGCCACATCGAGTCGGCCATCGCCCATCGCCCGCACGTGACGATGGACGACGGAGCCGACGTCGTGTCGCACCTCCATTCAAAGCGGAAGGATCTGCTTCGGAACGTCATAGGCGGCACAGAGGAAACCACCACCGGCGTCATCCGCCTGCGAAGCATGGCGGAGAAAAAAGTGCTGAAGTTCCCTGTTATTTCGGTCAACGACGCCGACACCAAACATATGTTCGACAACCGATACGGCACCGGCCAATCGACGATGGACGGCATCGTGCGCGCGACTAACAGGCTCGTCTGCGGCTCGGTCGTGGTCGTGGTCGGCTATGGCTGGTGCGGGCGCGGGATCGCCATGCGAGCCAAGGGAATGGGAGCCGATGTCATCGTGACCGAGATCGATCCGTTGAAGGGACTCGAAGCGGTCATGGACGGATTCCGGGTCATGCCGATGGAGCAGGCGGCTCCAATCGGCGACTTCTTCGTTACCGTCACGGGCAATATCCATGTGATTCGCGGCGAGCATTTCGCTGTCATGAAGGACGGCGCGATCGTCTGCAACAGCGGCCACTTCAACGTGGAGTTGGACATTCCGGCTCTGGAAAGACTGGCCAAGAAGCGCCGCATCGTGCGGACCGGCGTCGAAGAGTTCACATTCAAGAAGAACGGAAACCGCGTCAGCCTGCTCGGTGAAGGGCGGCTCGTGAACCTCGCGACGGCCGAAGGACATCCGTCGAGTGTCATGGATATGAGCTTCGCGAACCAGGCGCTCGGTGCGGAATATATCGTCAAGCACTACAAGATGCTGGAGAAAAAGGTCTATCCGGTTCCGCCGGCCATCGATAAGGAGATCGCCCGGCTGAAACTCGCCGGTATGGGGGTGCAGATCGACACGTTGACGGCGGAACAGAAGAAGTATCTCGCATCCTGGGAAATGGGGACTTAGTCGCGGGTCCTGTCGCCGAGCAGCCCAAGCGTGCTCGCCCCCGCCCGGTGTAGGGTCCCCCGCTGCGCGCGCTCGGTGAAAGCCGCGTCTCGGCGCGGCGGGGTGGGAGGGTGAGAAAATGGCCCGCTCGTCGCCACCCGCTTAAAGCCATTTCCCAGTCTGCTCGTGGCGGAGCAGAAGAAGGTCTGGAGGAAACACAACGGCCGCCCCACATGAGGCGGCCGTTGAGTTTCAAATCTCTGCTTAGAATCCTATTGCAGGTCGGGCTGAAGCGCTAAACAGGCGGAGCTGACCGCCGCGTCACTTTGAGTCTGGCACCACGGCGATGATGCGTAGCGGGCCTCCGGTACCGCCGGCAATCTTCATCGGCAAAGCAATCACGTCGAATCCGCGCTCTGGAAGTCGGCTGAGGTCGGCAAGGTTTTCGAACACCGGCACGTTGTTGGAGAGTAACGCGACATGTGTCTCAAATCTTGTTGACCGTCCATAATCGATGGACGCGGTATCGATGCCGACAGCCTTGACCTGTCGCTCACGCACCAGCCAAGTCGCTGCGTCGGGATGCAAGCCGGGAAAATGCAGCGCTGCCACACCCGCCGTTCCTCTCAACTCCGTTCCAAGATATTGCTGCCTTGCCGGCCACAGTCGTCCAAATCCCGTATCCAGCAATACGATCGCGTGGGCCGGTATCCGGCCGTGCGTTGATTCCCATCGCTCAAGGTCCTGAATCACCACGCGGTAGTCGCGGTCGATGGCGCATTGATCCGCAACATCGATGCGGACCGCGCTGCCGACCAAGCGATCGATGGGAACCTGATCCAGCGTCTGCTTTCCCCTGGAAAAATGAATGGGCGCGTCGATGTGGGTGCCGCCGTGTTCCGGAAGCTCCAAGCGATTGGAGGCGTAGTAATAGCCGTCCGGCATGTCTTCTGCGTGCTGCACGACAAGTTTGATGTCTTGCTCGGTCGGCCATACGATCGTATCGCTTCCGAATGCATGGGTCAGATCGACCAACCGAGTTCGTTGCAGCGCCGAAGGATGAGGTTGGGGAGGACGCTCTGCACATCCAACGCTGACCGTCATCACGAGCAGGCCGAGCCCCATCATCAATCCGACCGGCCAGCGGTCCATGTCGGATGCAGGCTTGATTTTCATAATTCCTCCTCCGCCTAAGCTTCGTTCTTGAACAATATCCCGTATTGCACTGAAAGATCCAATCATCTAGGCTCGAACTATTTCTGCGCATCAGACCAAGGAGGTCGAACATGGCTCAGATGACCGTGGTGCAAATCAGCGGTCCCGGAGGCCGATTCGAAGTCGTGAGCCGTGATGTCCCGGAACCGACGCCGAACACCGTCCGCATCAAAATCCAGGCCTGCGGCGTATGCCATAGCGACGCCTTCGTCAAGGAAGGGCACTGGGCCGGTCTTCAATATCCGCGGGTGACCGGCCATGAGGTTGCCGGCGTAATTGACGCCGTGGGAGCCGGAGTCACGGGCTGGACGAAGGGTCAACGGGTCGGTGTGGGTTGGCACGGCGGCCATTGTGGTCAATGTACGTCCTGTCGACGCGGAGATTTCATGGGGTGCCAGAATTTCCATGTCACCGGATTCATGAGCGACGGCGGATATGCCCAGTACATGATCGCCCGCAGCGAAGCCGTTGCCGCAATCCCCGATGTCCTCTCTCCCATGGAAGCTGCCCCGCTCCTCTGCGCAGGAGTCACCACGTTCAACAGCCTGCGTCACAGCGGGGCCACCGCCGGCGATCTCGTGGCCGTCCAGGGACTCGGCGGGCTGGGCCACCTCGGCATTCAATTCGCGAGCAAGATGGGCTTTCGTACGGTGGCTATCGGCCGCGGCAAAGACAAGGAAGCCCTGGCATTGAAACTCGGAGCCGCGCACTATCTTGACGTGGGAATCGTCAATGCGGCAGATGTGTTGGCCAAGATGGGGGGTGCCTCCGTTATCCTCGCCACCGCACCGAACAGCAAGGCCATGTCGGACCTGATCGACGGACTTGGAGTCGGTGGGAAACTGCTCGTCGTGGGAGCAGCCGCGGATCCCATTACCGTGACACCCATCCAACTCATTGGGGCCAGGCGTTCAGTGCACGGGTGGCCGTCCGGCACGGCTCGCGACTCGGAAGACACGTTGAACTTCTCTGCCCTGACAGGCATCCGCCCGATGATCGAGACGTTTCCGCTTGAACAGGCCTCAGCCGCCTATGACCGCATGATAAGCGGAAAGGCGCGCTTCCGAGCGGTGCTGACAATGGATCGGTGACGGCCGTTTTCCTCCCTGCAAAACCCCTCGTTTTGCTTTCGGGATCGGGAGACCCGTGCTACGTTGATGGAGCACAGAGTTCCGACTAAGGGAGGATTCCATGCTGGAAGCCATCGTGGTTGCCGCCGCTTTGTACGTGTGCCCGGGCAATGTCTACACCGACACCCCTCGCGCCGGTTGCCAGCCGCTACAGGAATCGAATCGGGAAGGTTTCAGCACGATTCCCGAATCGCCGGAGTTCACTTCGAAATCGTCGCCTCCCGCCGGAGAGAACGTCAAATCCCTGAGGGACGCGCAGTCCAGAATTCCCGCCGCTTCGGCCGAGGAATGTGCCATGTATGAGGAATGGGTCAAGCTGTCGACGAAATCGAGCAGCTTGGGAGCACGCGATCTTTCGCCGGGCGAATTCGAACGGTGGACAAACCTTAAGCAGGTCTTCGGAAACAGTCCGCCGCCCAATTGCCGGTAATCCCCTCCCGTCCTGAACGCTTGCAGATGGATGTCCGGTCCGCCGGCCATTCAGCCGCACGTGCCTGCGTGAATATCCCGGCCTTCAGCGTGCACGCGAGTTCATCATCCGGTAGGCATTGATGGACTGGGAAGTCCGGCGCAAATCCTTTTCACCGTAACAGCGTCTCTCGAATCCGCCGGATCAGGTGATCACGCCGAAAGGGTTTGGCAATGAAGGAACGCCGCGTACCGTCCAACGGTTCGAGGATCTGATCCGAGTACCCGGACATGTATAAGAGCCGAACGCCGGGCATCATGGCTTCGATCTGGGCAGCAAGCTGAGGACCGGTCATCCGCGGCATCATGACGTCCGTCAGAACGAGTGCGGGCGGCGATGCCATCTTCCGCAGATGTTCCAGCGCGTCCAGCCCATCACACGATTCCAGAACGTCGTACCCGGCCACTCTGAGCATATCAGCCACCGCCGTTCGAACATCTTCATCATCCTCCACCAATAAGACGGTCGGATCGGCCGTCTCGACCGGAGCAGCCGAAACAACGTGGGATGGTGAGGGAGCAGTCTGCCAAAAGCAGGGAAACAGAATGGCGAATTCCGTGCCGACAGCATGGTCGCTACGGAGCTCAATGTGACCTCCCATCTGCCGAACCATCCTATAGACGCTGGCCAGCCCCAATCCGCGTCCGGTTCCCGCCCTGGTTCGACCGTAAAATGGCTCGAACAGATGCGCGCGCAGGTCCTGAGAGATTCCGCAACCTGTATCCCGAACCGTCAATCGTGCGTAGATTCCGGGGTTCAGGCCCAGGGTCCCGGCTTGTGCCGTCCCCATCGTGATGGTACTGGTGGCAAGAGTCAGGCAGCCTCGGCCCGGCATCGCTTCGCCGGCATTGGACACCAACACCGTCAGGACATCCTCGATGTGCCGGCGATCGGCGATGACAGGGTTCGGTTCTGCATCCAGCACAAACTCCAGCGAAACACCTTTTCCCGTCAAGGACCGGATTCGAGGCTCCAGTTCACTGCACATCGAATTCAAGTCGATCGCCTGTAGTTCCACGTGCTGGTGATGACTGAACGACACCAGTTGCTTGGTGATCGCAGCCGCTCGATCCGTCGCGGTACGGATGCGTTGGACGGAAGTCTCGACCGCTTCCCCACCACCCATGATCTGTTCGCCCGCGCCCATGATGATGGTTAAGAGATTGTTGATATCGTGCGCCATGCCGCCGGCCAATCGACTCAACGCGTCCATCTTCTCCGCCCGGATCGCTTGATCTTCAATCCGCTTCCGCTCCGTGATATCGGTGATCGTCTCGATGATATGGGCGCGCCCATCATGCATGACGGCCTTGGACCATTGAACGAGCAGGGATTGATTGCCGGGAAGGAGAATCTCATTCTCCGTCATCCGGCCGGTCTTCATGGCTTCGGGCAATCGGCAAAACGCGCAAGGGGCCGGACAGGCGCCGATCGTCTCGTAACACTTGCGACCGGAAAGAGCTCCGAGCTTCTTGATACTTGTGTCGTTTTGAAATTGAATGGTGTAGGTGTCCGGGTCGATGACGGCCACCATGACCGGTTGGGCGTTCAACAGACTTTGAGGATCATAGGAAGAGCCTTTCGCTCCCTGTTCATCCGTCATCCATACCTCACGGGCGCGCAGAATGAACGGCTTGCGGAGTGATCTGCATGCTCAGTGAGCACAAAATGTTCCCGGCAACTCTCATATCAGGTCCAGCTCATATCGATAAGCAATTCAAGGGTTTCCAGCCAATGCAAATTCTTATGGATCGATGCACCACTGGTCCTGTATCTATTATGGACCCGTGAAGGAATTCGAAAGGATCCACTATCTTCCGTTACCTCTCCCCAACCATGTTTCATCGATCACCACCCATCGTGATAGGAAAGGATACTCATGATCGTGCGAGCTTTGGGTATCGTGGTTGCCTGCCTCTTGGCCATACAACCTTGGGGAACCGCCCAAGCATTTACCGTGGGGGTAGCCGAGATCGAACTCGAGCCCTACGCAAAGGGAGGAACGATCGCCTGGGATGAATTGCAGGGCATCGGAGGACACAAATCCCTCGTCGCATTGGGAATCAATGCCTTGGCGCGCTTCGATCGCCTTGGGCTTGGTTTCAACTTCGAGAATTGGTGGCTGGGCGAAAAGCTGGACGACGACGCGGGGATTATTCCCAATGAAGGACGCCGCTTTTATGCCGACCTCCGATATGGCTTTCGGCCGACTGAGAGCCTGGAGCTGTACCCGTTTGCCGGCTTGGGATACGAGCATTGGAGCCGGGATGATGCCGTCAACGCCTGGAACTCCATCAATTTTCCCTATGCAGCAATCGGTGGGGGGGCCGAATACGAGCATTGTTATGCAAAGATCGGATTACTGATGCCTTTTGCCGCAACGGCCAATGTCGGACCGAACCCCACGTCACGGATAGGCGTAACCGCAGACGCCGGCCTCCGGCTGTTTAACTTTACGGTCGGTGTATTTTTCCGGTCGGTCGGCTTTGAGGATCCTGATGCCAAAATGGTTCAAGCCGGTGTGATGTTGGGCTACAGATTCAAGTGACACGACCGTCATACCGCCTGGGCGTGAACCGTATTATCATCTTCCCAATGCGGGGGTTGACTCGCCATCGGACCGGTGTATAGCCTGAATCATCCACCGAAGGAGGGAAGACGACCATGTCTGTCATGTGCTCCCTCGCAGTCTGCAAGGCACAAGAAGGCCTCTGCAGCCATGAGAAGGCGATGCTCGGCATCGCCCTACTCACGGTCGCCGGTCTGGGCGCGTATTTCCTGATCGGTTGACCGGAGGCTTCGGAATCAATGTATCGGCCGGCGCGGGCGAAGGAACGTCCGAGGGTTTGGTGTGCAACCCTGCTGTTGATCGATCGATAAGCACAAGCATCAGTGTTCCAAACCCGTCTCTGGCATCCGCTCCACGAACCATTGCGACGATGCCGATCCCTCGCAGTGCCGGAAAATCGAAAATCGATACTTGTGTCCTCGGAGTAATCGAAGGAGGAGAAGGACGCCAATCTACGGACGCAGTCGATGCGGAAAAGTTGAGAGAGGAACCGAATTTACCGTGCGTTGACGGCCCGCTTGCCCGTCCCCGAATGAGGAACCCCGGAGATCATGGGCGGTCCCGCCATGGCTTGATTGATCGCCATCAGCAGATCTTCACGACTAAATGGTTTGTGCAGACACAGGGCGCCGCCGACTTCGATGCCGAGCGCCCTCAGCGCCGTTTCGTCGTGGCCCGACATGAAGACCACATGACACTTCTTCCTGATCCTGAGGATATGCTTGATGAGATCACACCCATGAACGCGGGGATATTGCCCGTGTCCCGACATCAGTTGCAGGACCGGCGGACGCAGGACCAGATCGACCAATAAGAGATGAATCGCTCCGCCGTGAGTGGTGCAGATTTGCAGAGCTTCCGAGCTCCCCGATGCTTTAAGAACCTTGCAATCCACATCCTCGAGCGTCCTGGCACACAGGTGCAGTACGTCCGGATCATCCTCCACAACGAGAACCGTGCAAGGAGCCTTTCCCGACTTCGGCTGCAGCGCCTGAGCCGACACCTGCCGATTGTTTTCCGCCGTAGCTCGGCTGATGTACGGGAGGTCCTCTGCCGACCGCTGGATGAACTCGACGCCGAAAGATCCGGTTTGGACCCATCGAACTCGAGCCATGCCGATCTGCACCGGGTGGGGTGCCTTGGGAATGGCAAGTTTCAAACGCACATAACTTCCCCGAGGCACGGGAGTGCTGCTTTCAATCCGACATCCATTGATATTCAGATCGAGCGTGTACCCTTTTCCTTTGATCGACGCGTCTTCCGAAATGCCTTGAAATTCTGCCTGGATCCTGATCAGGGTACGGGATCGCCTGGGAGCGCGATGCATAGTCATGAAACCTTTCGTACGGTTCCGCTCATTCTCTCTAAGTTTTCTATCGTAGTGCGGCGATTGCGTCAAGAAAACCGGTGGAATAGACGATTCTACTCCAACAGCGCCCGGAGCCTTGTCGACGGAGCCCGGAGCTGTTCGCTATAATCTGCCGGTAACCGGTACACACCTCTCATGACACATCCCCCTGGTTGGCACGATCCGTCCCTGGCTCGCACCCTGATGCTGGATGAATTGTTCGACCTCTCACTGTATCGCGAGCTCCGTGACATCACGCGCGACCCGGACACGCAACGAACTCTGGATGCGCTCATTGCGGTTGAGATCGACCACCTGGCATTCTGGAAACGATTCTTCGGTACGAACGTCGAGCGGCTTGATCTGACACGAGCCATCAAGCTGCGGATTCTCACCCTCACCTGCCGTATTTTCGGCGTCACCGCCGTTCATTTGGTGCTGGAAGCCATCGAAGTCCATGGAGTCCGGAAATACCTTACGCTGTGGACGGAATTTCGGGACCAACCGTCGGGAGCGGCGCTCCGCGACGTTCTGATGGACGAGTTCAAGCACGAAGACGAGCTGGTAACCAATCTGACTGAACGAAAGATCAATGCCGAAAAGATCCGCAACATTTTTTTGGGCCTCAATGACGGGTTGGTTGAAATTCTCGGCGCCGTCAGCGGCTTCTTCGGAGCCTTCGGCAGCGCGACGCTCGTGCTGATCGCCTCATCGACGACCGCGGTGGCCGGTGCGCTCTCGATGGCGGCGGGAGCCTTTCTGGCGCTTAATTCCGAACAGGAAGTCAGGGCTACGGAGAACGCCAAGAACAGGTTTCTGGGGGGAACTTCCGACTCGACCGCCATGACGGAGCAGCCGCTCGCATCCGCTTCCTTCGTGGGGATCGCCTATCTCATCGGGGCGACCATTCCGGTGTTTCCGGTTTTGCTCGGTGCGGATAGTGCCGTCTTTTCGGTGATCACCGCCGGCCTCATGGTCGTTGTGATTTCGACCATCCTGTCGTTTCTGTCCGGCATGGACATCAAGCGTCGAATCCTGCTGAACCTGGCGATCGTCACGGTCGCCGTGAGCGTCAGTTACGGCATCGGGGTTCTCGCCAAGCGCATCTGGGGGATCGCGCTGTAAGACCATGCCGGGGGTTGAGATAGATCTCAGCGGAAACCTGTCGGAGGTACCGGGAAGTGGAGAAGCGGAAGAACGCGCACGGCTATATCGGGTTGTCCGGCTATTCCTACAAGCCGTGGCAAGGCGTTGATCGATTCTACCCTCCCGGGCTCAAGCAGACCGAATTTCTCCGCTACTATGCCGCTCGCTATCAGACCGTCGAGTTGGACGGCACCTGGTACCGGATTCCCACGGAATCCATGATCCAGGGGTGGATCACGTCAACCCCTTCCGGCTTTCTGTTCGCCCCCAAGGTTCACCGGCAGATTACTCATCAGCACAGGCTCAAAGCAGAGAGCGTTCCGATGGTTAACCTGCTGCTCGATCGACTCAGGCCGTTGGCTCAACAAAACCGCTTGGGTCCGTTGCTGATCCAGTTGCCTCCTAACTTCAGCCGCGACGAGGAGCGGCTCGGCCGTTTCCTCGAACAGCTGCCGGCGACGATCCGCTGGGCGGTCGAGTTCCGGCACGCATCCTGGGATCATCCGTCCGTCGAGGCACTCCTCAAGCACTTCAATATCGCCTGGGTGGCCGCGGATACGGACGACACCCCGGCGCAATGTCGTCACACGGCCGACTTCTGGTATGTCCGCCTTCGCCGGACGACGTACGGCCCGGAGGCCCTACGGGAATGGTCCGGCCGACTCGTGGAAACCGTGACCCAAGGCAGAGACTGTTTCGTCTACTGCAAGCACGAAGACGAAGGCTCCCCTTGGCAATGGGCCGACGCACTGCTTTCACAATTGGGGCCGAAGTAGACGACTGCCGCGCCGGAGACGAATGTGGCAGGAGAATACTGCGCGATCTCAGGGAGAGAAATTCTGTCAGCGGCCGGCCGTGACCACGGCCTTTCCGTCGAATATGATCGAGCCGCCCGGCGCCATCTTCTGAAACCGAATGCCCCGTTTCTTCAGTGCGCCGGCAAAGCCGGCGGTGTCCTGGGTCAATACGGGGAACGTGCCGTAATGCTGCGCAATCGCCGTCTTCGCCTTGACACTGGCCGCCGCTCTGGCAGCCATGGCCGGCTCCATACCGAAATGCCCCCCGATGTTCACCAGCGCGACATCCGGCGCATACTGTTCACCGATGACTTCCATGTCCCTGAAATAGGCCGTATCTCCGGAATGGTAGAGCGTTGGCCCCCCGTTGATCTTGAGCACATAGCCTCCGGGATTCCCCCCATAGACGAGATCCGGGCTCTGCTCATTCGCCATGGGATTGCCCATGCCGCTGGAGTGCACCGCCGGCGTCATCGCGACCAGCACTTCCCCGTTTGCAATCCGAATCTCTCCTCCGGGATTCATCAAGGTATCGAAGCCGAGCTGGTCTTTGGGAAACCCCTGCAACTTGACGAGGTTGGTCCCCAGTTCGAAGTTCGCGACGAGTCTCGCGCCGGTTTTCTTGGCGATGGCGACGGCGTCACCGACGTGGTCGAAATGGCCGTGCGTGATCAAAATGTAGTCGGCCTTGGTGATCTGCTCGACCGGATCCTGCTTGTCTTTGGCAAGGGGATTGACCGGATTCGCCAGCCAGGGATCGATGAGGATGACGGCACCGGATGGCGTCCGGACTTCGAATGCCGCATGGCCATGCCAAATCAGCGTGGTCTGCGACCCGGCGAAGACCGGCGCGGCAACGAGCAGCGCTCCGATCAGGAGAGTGGTCGGAATGGCGCCTGCGAGTCGACCGGTCATAAAATCCTCCATGGCGATGCTTGAGGATCGTGGCAGCGCGCCGAGTGGGCCTTACCGAGCTGGCGGGATTGAGTAATGGTTACTTGCCCAATGCCTTCTTGACGGCGTTGCCGATCTCGGCGGGATTCTTCACCACCTTCACACCGGCCTGCTCCAGGGTCTTCATCTTTTCCGCGGCGGTGCCTTTTCCCCCCGAAATAATTGCACCCGCATGTCCCATCCGGCGTCCCGGAGGCGCCGTAATGCCGGCGATAAAACTGATCACCGGCTTCTTGACGTGCTTTCTGATGAATTCCGCCGCCTTTTCTTCTGCGTCTCCCCCGATCTCACCGATCATGACGATCGCCTGCGTCTCGGGATCCTTCTCGAACAGCGGGAGCACGTCGACGAAACCCGTACCGTTGACCGGATCCCCGCCGATGCCCACGCACGTGGTTTCACCGAGGCCGAGAGTCGACAGTTGATGGACGGCTTCATACGTCAGCGTGCCGCTTCGGGAAACCACACCCACGATGCCCTTCTTGTGGATGAAGCCCGGCATGATGCCGATTTTCGCCTCGTCGACGGTGATGACGCCGGGACAGTTTGGCCCGATCAAACGAACATCCCGACCACGAAGAGCGCGCTTGACTTTGACCATGTCGTTCACGGGAATGCCTTCGGTGATGCAGATGATCAGTTTCACGCCGGCATCCGCCGCTTCGAGAATGGCATCGGCGCAGAACGGAGGAGGAACGAAGATCAGCGACGTGTCGCACTCGGTCTTCTTGACCGCGTCGGACACCGTATTGAACACCGGAATGCCTTCGACCTCCTGGCCGGCTTTTCCCGGTGTCACCCCCGCAACCACCTGCGTTCCGTACGCCTTGCACTGCGTCGCATGGAACGACCCTTCCTTGCCCGTGATCCCCTGTACCACCACGCGCGTGGCCTTATTCACGAGAATTGACATGGAGTAGTCCTCTTGTCCGGTGTCTGTTGCTAAAAGATGCCCTTGCCGCGAGCTTCCTGGATGGTGGCCCTGTGCATGTCATAGTGCACCGACTGAGTGAGCGAGGCGGTGGATTCGGTAAACGGCATCGTAAAGAGCAGGAAGAACTGCATCCAGAACCCCAGTTCTTCTTTTTGCTCCACGCTGTCGAGGGGCCGCATCTGACGGTCTGAAAAACTCGTCGAGACGATCAATTGCTCGGAAACGTATCCCGGAATCATCGCAAACGTCAACGCCGACAGATAAGCCCACACCCCCGGACCACTGCCCTCTTCTTCGATGACCGAGATGTCGGCTCTCAGATCAGTGGGGTCACCCGACGTCACGACGGAGGAGAACAAGCCCGACTCCGAATAGGCCTTGAACGCCTGGCGTCGAACTGATTCCACCGTTTCCATTCTTGGCATCTGGGTGAGGCCCTTGGGATCCAAGGCGCCGGCCACAATCAATCCAATGGATTTTTTCTGCGACTGAGCCTGTTGCGGAGGCCATTGCGCCGGAGGTTTGACCTTGCCCTCGCGCACCATCATGCACCCGGGCAAGGTCACAAACAGCAGGATCAATGTGACGGTCACCCAGTTCATTGTTTCTTATGCCGCCTTCCTCATCATGCCCGCGCTATCACTCTTCGTCTTATTTTGCAGAATCCTTGCTGACTATCATTGACGGAATCCATTCGACCTTTGGTCATGGCGAAAACGTTAGACTCCACCATCAACTGCGGGTGACGGCGAACGGGCGACTTTCTCACCCTCCCACCCCCACCGCGCCAAGACGCGGTTTTCACCGAGCACACGCAACGGAAGGGCCCGCTGGATGGGTGGAGTGAGCACGTCTGGGCCGTTCGCCGGCAGGACCCGCACCATCACGCCGCCTTCCCCGTCAACTTTACGATCTTTTGCGCGGCCTCCCATAAATCGTCGGCCACATCGAGTTTCAGACCGGATTCCGCCAGAAGCTTTCGTCCTTCTTCCGCGTTGGTTCCCTGAAGTCGCACGACCAAAGGGACCGAAATTTTGACTTCCTTCGCCGCTTCAATCACTCCGTGGGCGATCCGCTCGCACCGGACGATCCCGCCGAAGATATTGATGAAGATCCCTTTGACGTTCGGATCCTTGAGCAGAATCCTGAAACCCGCCGCCACCGTGTCCTTCGTGGCGCCGCCGCCAACGTCGAGGAAATTCGCCGGCTCGCTGCCGGCGAGCTTGATGACGTCCATCGTGGCCATCGCGAGTCCGGCGCCGTTGACCATGCAGCCGATGTTCCCGTCGAGCTTGACGTAATTGAGGTTATTGGCCGTCGCTTCGATCTCCAAGGGCTCTTCCTCGTTCAAATCACGCATCTTCTGCACGTCTTCATGCTTGAACAGACCGTTGTCGTCGAAGGATACCTTGCCGTCGAGGGCCACCAGCGTCTTTTCCTTGGTAACGATCAACGGATTGATCTCGACCAACGCGGCGTGCTTCTCCATGAACAAGCGATACAGATTGCCGAGCAGCTGAATGAAGGGGTTGATGACGGCCGGCTCGATGTTCTGAAGACCGAGGGCATAGGCCACGTTTCTTCCATTGTGCGCCTGAAAGCCGACGGCCGGGTCGATGGCTTCCTTGATGATCTTATCCGGCGTCTTTTCCGCCACCTCCTCGATTTCCATTCCGCCTTCCGTGCTGGCGATAAACGTGGGACGGCCCGTCTCACGGTCGACAAGAATGCTCAGATACAATTCTTTGCCGATGTTGGCCCCTTCTTCGACCAACAGACGATGGACGGTCCTCCCCTTCGGTCCGGTCTGGTGCGTGACGAGCGTCTTGCCGAGCAGCTCCTTGGCCAGACCCGCCACCGCCGCCTTGTCCTTGGTAATCTTGACGCCGCCGGCCTTTCCGCGGCCGCCCGCGTGAATCTGCGCCTTGACGACGAAGACGGGCGTATTGAGTTCATCGGCCCAGGCCGTCGCCGCAGCCGGAGAGGTGATTTCTTTCCCGCGAGGCACGGGGACACCGAACTGGGCGAAAATCGACTTGGCCTGAAATTCATGAACGTTCATGTCGCTCCTTCCGTCACGTCGACGCCGAGCACGTCCTGAATCGTCCCGACGCCCCGGCGCTATCCCGTTTTCTTCGTATAGGACGGCAGCACCATCGGCGAAACCACCCCGCTGGAATTTCCGTGTTTGCTGGCTTCGGCGCGGAACCGTTGCAGGTGCTTCAGCGTCAACTTTCCCTGCTTCATCGAGCCGGCTCGGGACGCGGCCGTGAGGCCCGACCGCTTGCCGAATACCATCAAATCCAAAAGCGAATTCCCCATCAAGCGGTTGCGCCCATGCAGACCGCCGGAGGCTTCACCCGCGACGAAGAGGTTGCGCACGTCGGTCTCCGAATGCGTATCGATCTTCACCCCGCCGTTCTGGTAATGCAGCGTAGGATAGATCAGAACCGGATCCTTGCTGATGTCGATGCCGAACCGCTCGAACTGCAGCATCATAGCCGGGAAATGTTTTTCCACCGTTCCGGGTCCGTGCTCCGCGTCCAACAGCGGAGTATCAAGCCAGACTCCGACGCGACCCGACATCGTACGAATGCCTCGGCCTTCTTCGCATTCGCGGATGATGGAGGACGACACGACGTCGCGCGTATCGAGTTCATTCACGAACCGTTCACCCTTGGCGTTGACCAGATGGCCGCCTTCGGACCTGATGCCCTCCGTCACCAGGGCTCCGATCAACTGCTCCGGATACACGGCGCCGGACGGGTGATATTGGAACGTGTCGATGTGCGCGAGCTTGGCCCCCATCCGATAGGCCAGACAGAGCCCGTCGCCGGTGGCTCCATAGTGGTTGCTCGTGGGGAATCCCTGAATGTGTAAGCGGCCGATCCCGCCCGTGGCGAGAATCACGGACTTGGCCGCAACCACGACCGTGCGGTGGTTGTCGAGATCCTTGAACACGGCGCCGGTGCAGTGGCCCTCGTCGTCGCTGAGCAGTTCGACCGCCGCGCAAAATTCGAGCAATTGAATCTTTTGATTGATGACCTCGTCCTTCAACACCCGCATGATTTCGAGCCCGGTGTAGTCGGAACAGGTCAGGAGACGGGGCTTCGAGCTGCCGCCCCCTTTCTTCACGTGAAGATTGCCGTCCGCCTGCCGGTCGAACAGCACGCCGAGATCAATCAGCCATTGCGCGATGGAGGGTCCGTCTTCCACCATCACCTTGAGCAGGGCATGGTCGTTTTGCATGTGACCGCCCTTCAGGGTGTCGATGAAATGCGTGACCGGGGAGTCCTCCGGAGCGACCGAAATCTGCATGCCGCCCTGGGCCATCACGCTGTTCGAATCGCCGAGCCGGAGCTTGGTGGCCAGGATGACCTTGGAGCCGACACCGTGCGCATGCAAAGCCGCGGCGCAGCCGGCGCCTCCGCCTCCCACCACCAGCACGTCGGTCGTGTAGTGCGGCGTCAAGTCGCTGTCGGCCTGAATCGGACTGTCGCCTTCCAGCAACGTCGCGAGTTCCACGACGGTCTTGTCGCCGGCGTTGGGCCCGAAGCGGATGGGGCGATACGCGCTCGCGCGAAAGTCCGGATGGTACTTGTGAATCAGCTGGTCGCGGTCGCCGGGAGAAAATTTCGGGATGGTTTGCTTACGGCGCGCATCTCGAGTCTTGTGAACGATTTGCTGAAGGGCGTGTATATCCATAGATGGTTACGGCTGCATCGGCATGTGCGGGAAACGTTGCGGTGTCTGACGGGCCAACGACTCGCTCCCTGGATGGATTCGGCCTTACTTCACCGTCGCGCAATGTTCTCCCAACTCTTTGTCGTTCATCGCGAGAATCTTCTTCCACTCGTCGTTGAAACGACCCTCTTGAATCTCCTTGATGCGGGTTTGCAATCCCGCCGGCTTCTCGGCGAAGTGCGCGCCTTGCGCGCGACTCACGTACAGCGCGACAAGGTTCGGGGCGATGTCGGCGATGCATACCGGCGTGCACATTCCGCACATCACGCAGTCCATGAACATTTCCGACACGCTCTTGAAATCGCCGAATACGGCCTTCCACACACCTTCACGAACGTCGATTTTCTGCGGACAGGCCTCCGTGCACGCGTTGCAGTTTCTGCAGAGCGGGGCTTCCGGATACAGGTTGAACAAATCCTGCTTGGGATCCTTCAGGGTCTGGATGTCGTAAATGGCCTTCCGGGCCGGGAACGGCGGCATGATCGTAAACGACATGCCGTCCTGCACCGCGGTCTGGCAGGCCAAGCAGGTCCTGACCTTAGGGTCGTCCTTCGTTCGATAGTAGGTCGCGCAGGCGCCGCAGAAACCGCCGAGACAACCCGCGCCCCTGACGACTTCCTGGCCCGTATACCACAGCGCTTTGATAACGGTGATCCCCTCCGGGACTTCGTATTTCTTCCCGGAGATTTCGATCGTCACCATCCTGGGTTTGAGCACCTCAGGTTGGTCGATGACGTTGGTATCGTCCTGAGCCATTTCCCCGTATCCTCGTGCTGAATCGCCGCCGAAACCGACTGCCCTGACACTGACTGCGGCCGGGCCGCTCTGCGGC
>DAOLIU010000034.1:0-24265 GCA_035328385.1 Nitrospira sp.
GACAGGAACCATGCGGAAATGGTGGAGCAATATGGGGTGGATGACGGGTTTCGAACCCGCGACCTCCGGATCCACAATCCGGCGCTCTAACCAACTGAGCTACATCCACCGTACGGGGTCGACACAGGTAAGAACTTCCACGGCGGCACGGGATCTTAACAAAGACAGACAAAATCCCGCAACCGACCCCTTCAGCTCCGTCGATCGAACGCGGCCTGCATCTCCGCCAAGATGGCGCTTGCCGCAGCGGCAGGATCCGATGCCGCCCTGATCGGCCGCCCGACCACCAGATAGTCGGCTCCGGCAGCGATGGTCTGAGATGGAGTGGTAGCGCGGGCATGGTCGTCGGTATCTTTGCCCGCCGGCCGGACACCAGGCGTCACGATCAGAAAACGAGGCCCCACCTTCGGACGAAGCACGCCGGGTTCCTCTCCCGACGCGACGACTCCGTCGCAACCCATCTCGGAAGCGAGCAGCGTCCGGGCCGTCACCAGGTCCTGAACCGAGTACTGAATACCCATCTCCCTCAAATCATGACTGTCAAAATTCGTCAGCACCGTCACGGCCAGGAGCTTCAAACTCGAAGTGCCCCGTCCCTTCACCGCAGCTGCCAGCGCCTTCCGATTGGCGTGGATGGTCAAGAACTCGACTCCCATGGCGGCAACCCGTTCGGTCGCCCGACGGACCGTCTCTTCGATATCGAGGAACTTGAGATCGAGGAAGATTCGTTTCCCTCGCTCAATCAGCCGCTGTACCATGTTCGGACCTGCAGCCGTATAGAGCTCCAGCCCGACTTTGACGAACGTAATCTGATTCTGAACCTGGTCCATGAGACGCTCCGCCTCGGCCGCGGACGGTACGTCAAGCGCCAGGATCAGTCTGTCATGTGCAAGGATTTTCGACATGGGTTTCCTCTCTACGGTCAATGCGCGCTCTTGACCATGCGGCGAGTCTTATGGTACAAACGCCCTCTTTTTAAAAGGAGTGCACGTCATGCCGGTGATCCACAAGTCGACCATCCGCCGAGCGCGGCAAGCCGAAAAACGGCGCGCGCGGAACCACGCCGCCCTGAGCGTCGTGAAAGGACTCGTGAAGAAAGTCCAGACCGCCGTGGCCGAGAAAAAGGCTGAGGACGCCAAATCATCGTTGCGGGCAGCCGAAGCGGCCCTCAGCAAGGCGGTGACCAAGGGCATATTGAAAGCCAATACCGCCTCCAGACGAATTTCACGCCTCACGATCCGCGTCAACGCCTTGGCCGCGACCCGCGCGTAACCGTTCGCACGTTCGAAACCGGTTTTGTGCGGTTTTTTTGAGCGAATGCGACCGGTTCCCGCCCCGAGACGGTCGGTTGCGCGTGCGCGCGCTCCCGGCCGCAGAGCTCGAACATCAGCTGATCCATGATCCGCTCCGGCCGGCCTGCGCTCCCGCCCTTGAGCGCGTGGTCCGCTTGTTGGAATCGCCGAAACGCTTCCGTGAGATGCTGTTCGGAGAACCGGTCGAGAAACGAGCGGACGCCAGACGGATCCATCCGAAACATTCTGGCCACCTCTCCCTGTCGCCCTCCCTGCCGCATGAGGTCTTTGGATTTCCAGAGGCGCCGGTACTGCCAGACCAGCGCACCAAGAATCTTGAGCGGGGCCTCTCCCGATTCCATGTTCCTCGCCATGATGGACAACGCTCGGCCCCGGTCTTCCGCGCCGATCGCCACGGCAAGGTCGAATACGGAGGCACCCGGCTCCGTTCCCCGCATGACGGCCACATCCGCCGCGGTCACCGAACGGTCAGAGGGTACATACGACGCGAGTTTTTCCAGTTCACGGCGGGCGGCATAGAGGGATTCCGCGCACGATTCCTTGAGAAGCTCCATCGCCCCTTCCTCCAGCTTGACGCCGAGCCGCCCCGCTTCGGTCTTGAGCCACGGCAGGTACTGTGATTCCTTGGGGGGAGAACAGTCCACGGCGACTGCGTTCTTCATCAGCGCTTGCGTGAATTTCAGCCGGCGATCCAGCTTGGAGGCGACAAAGACAAGAGTCGTGGAATCGTTCGGGCTCTCCAAGTAAGGAAGCAAGGCTTCGCCTTCTTTTGCCGGAAGCTTGTCGGCGCCTTTCACGACGACCAGGCGGCGGGAGGCAAAGACCGCGGATTCGGATGCGCAGGCGACAATCTCCATTCCTTCCACTTCATCTCCATAAAACTGGTTGCTGTTGAATGCGTCGCCATGCTCTCCGACGACCGCCGCCTTCAAGCAGGCTACGGCCTCGTCCCTCAGCAAATCGTCCTCTCCGATCACCGCATAGATCGACGCGGGATTCGTCTGCTGAAGATGCGAGGGAACTTGAGCCGGTAACAGCGATGTCGGCATGACGGTTGCCCTTACGGCGCCTTCGATTCCAGTTTGGACGTCGGTTTGGCCAGTTGTCCCGATTCGAGTTGAAGGAGGAACCGCGAGGCCAGATCCTCGGCCACAAACTGACCCGCTTGTTCGAGGGCGCGGTTTTGAAGCACACGGTTGAACTGCAGGTTCGTGGTGATGAAGAACTCCGAGGCGCCTTTTGCCACTTGCATCCAGACGACGCGCTTCGTTCTCGTCTCTTCGACCTTGACCGCCACCACCACTTCCGTTCGGCTTTCAAACGTGGTCGTCTGATCGAAGCTCAACGTCGGGACCATGACCGAGAGGATTTGCCCCGTCAGCACGAGATCCGCAGCCTCCGAATCCGAAACGATCTGCGCTCCGCTCCCTGACGCAAACTCGTGCCTGATGTAATTGGTAAACCGCGATTCCAAATTCGGCTCGAAGCTCTTGTTCTCCAACGTTCGGATGACCATACGAGGCGGGGGGGTCGGGGATGCGGCGGCCGACGTGCCGCCGATCGTGGGACCCGGACCTTCCACCCGGAACTGGTATCCGCACGCGGCCGGCAGCACGGCCATCGACAATGCCAGACCGGCGCGCAGCACCAACGATTCGGTGACGGAGACGCGGGACGGATGGCGCCGTGAAGCGCCGGAAGGTGCGTGTGCGGGCATGCCGTTCATCAGATGACGAAATTGATCAACTTTTTCTCGACGTACACGACTTTTTTCAGTTCTTTCCCGTTCAACCATTCGGCCGCTTGGGCTCTGGCCAATCCTTCGACCTCATCGCGTGTGGAGTCCAGGGACACTTCGATCTTGCCGCGAAGCTTGCCGTTGATCTGAATCGGAATGGTCACCTTGTCGCTGACGATGAGCGCCGGATCGAATGTCGGCCACGCCTGTTGCGAGACACTCGGCGGATGACCGAGCAGCGTCCACAGCTCTTCGGCCAGATGAGGGGCGAACGGAGAGAGCAGCAAGACGAACGGCTCGATCACGGCTCGAGGCCGCCGTTCGGCCTTCGTCATCTCGTTGGTGAACACCATCATCTGCGAGATCGCCGTATTGAACCGGAGCGCTTCGATGTCTTCGGTCACCTTTTTGATCGTCTGATGCAATACCCGCTGCTGTTCCATGCCGGGAGGATCATCGGTAATCGAGTCGGAAACCTGTCCCTCTTCGGCGATCATGAGTCGCCAGACTCTCTCGAGAAAGCGCGTCACCCCTTCCACGCCTCTGGTACTCCAGGGCTTCATCGCTTCCAAGGGTCCCATGAACATTTCGTAGAGGCGCACCGCATCGGCGCCGAACTGATCCATCATCTCGTCGGGGTTCACCACGTTGCCGCGCGATTTGGACATCTTCTGATTGTCTTCACCGAGAACGATGCCCTGATGGACCAATTTTTTGAACGGTTCAGGCGTGCTGACGACCCCGATGTCATACAGCACCTTGTGCCAGAAGCGGGCATATAGGAGATGCAGGACGGCATGCTCGCTGCCGCCGACATAGAGGTCGACGGGCATCCAATACCTTTCTTTGGCCGGATCCACGAGGTGCTTCTCGTTGTCCGGATCGATGAACCGCAGGTAGTACCAGCAGGATCCCGCCCATTGCGGCATGGTGTTGGTTTCCCGCCTGGCCGGCTTGCCGCTCGCCGGATCGGTGGTTTCAAGCCAGCTTTCCAGATTGGCCAGCGGGCTCTCCCCGGTCCCCGACGGTTTGAAATTCTTTGTTTCGGGCAATCGCAGCGGCAATTGTTCTTCGGAAATCGGTTGCGGTGTCCCGTCCACCCACACAATCGGAAAGGGCTCGCCCCAGTAGCGTTGGCGAGCGAAGAGCCAGTCCCGCAATTTGTAGTTGACCGCCTTTCGGCCTTGACCACGCGACTCCAGCCACGCGGTGATCTTAGGAATGGCCTCGACCGGCGACAGCCCGTCGATCGAGAACGAACCGTCCGGTGCAGTCGAGTTGACGACCCGCCCGACTTCGGTGTCGACGTAGGCCGCGTGCCCGACGTTTCCACCGGCAATGACTTCACGAATCGGGAGCTCGTACGTCTTGGCAAACGCCCAGTCGCGCGCGTCATGACCCGGCACGGCCATGATCGCTCCTGTTCCATAGCTCATCAGGACATAGTCCGCGATCCAAATTGGCAGCGCTTCTCCGTTGACCGGGTTGACGGCGTGACTTCCGGTGAAGACGCCGGTCTTGTCCTTCTGCAGATCCTGGCGCTGCAAGTCGCTTTTCTTGGCCGCGGCCTCCCGATAGAGAGTGACTTGATCGCGCTGCTCCGCGGTCGTCACGGCACCGACCAGGGGATGCTCCGGAGAGAGCACCAGGTAGGTGGCTCCGAACAGCGTGTCGGGTCTGGTGGTGAACACGCGAAGCGCCCCGTTCGCGCTGGTCAGACGGAATTCCACTTCCGCACCGATCGAACGACCGATCCAGTTCTTCTGCATTTCAAGCGTGCTGGCCGGCCATTCCACCAGCCGAAGGTCGTCGAGCAGTCGATCGGCATAGGCGGTGATCTTCAGCACCCATTGACGCATGGGTCGCCGCACGACTTCGAAACCTCCGACCTCGCTCTTTCCGTCGACAATTTCCTCGTTCGCCAGCACCGTGCCGAGGGCCGGACACCAATTGACCGGGACCTCCGCCACGTAGGCGAGTCCGCGCTTGAACAGTTGCAGGAAGATCCACTGCGTCCAACGGTAGTAATCGGGATCGGTCGTGCTGAGTTCGCGCTCCCAATCGTACGAGAGTCCGATCCGCTTCATCTGCCGCTTGAACGTCGCGATGTTTTCGGCCGTCGTAATGGCCGGATGGATGCCCGTCTTGACGGCATACTGTTCGGCCGGCAAACCGAACGCATCCCATCCCATCGGATGCAGCACGTTGAATCCCCGCATCCGCTTGTAGCGGGAGACGATGTCGGTCGCCGTGTAGCCTTCGAGGTGGCCGACGTGGAGTCCTGAACCAGAAGGATAGGGGAACATGTCCAAACAGTAGTATTTTGGTTTGGATGGGTCGTCCGTGGCACGGAAGGGTCGATGCGCATCCCAATAGGCCTGCCACTTCGCCTCAATAGCGTGATGATCGTACGTCTTGCTCATGTGCGTTGGATAAACGGCTGCTGGAGATCACAATCAAAGAGGAGGACTCTAACATAGACCAGCCGGTGCAACAAGAATCCCCGTACCTGCCTTCGCTCTGAGTGAACGGCTCGCGGCGCGTGACGACAGACTAGCCTCCCGACGAACAGCAGGTTATTCTTCAAAACGGATGGAAGGCGCTACGGAGGGGAATGGGACTGTATTCGGCATACGTCTTTCCGTGCCTCATGGACTGGCTGATGCGGGGCAAGGAGTTTCAGCGTCTTAGAAGCTCACTCTTGACCGTCGTTCGGGGAGACGTGCTGGAAATCGGCTTCGGTTCGGGTCTCAACCTGGCTCACTACCCGCCCGCCGTCCGACGCCTGACGGCCGCAGACCCGGCTCGTTTTCTGCCTCGCACCGTGGCTCGGCGAGCAGCTGCCGTCGATTTCCCGGTCGAGATCCATCACAACGCCGCGGAAGCGTTGCCTTTTGCCGATCGGCGGTTCGACTGGGTGGTCAGCACCTGGACGCTTTGCAGCATCGCGGATCCGCTTCGGGCTCTGGCGGAGGTTCGACGGCTGCTCAAGCCCGACGGGCGATTCATCTTTCTGGAACATGGGCGATGCCAAGACGAGCGCATCGCAGCCTGGCAAGACCGGCTCAATCCCATCCAGAACGTCCTCGGGTGCGGCTGTCACCTGAATCGCCGGATCGACCGACTCATCGAACACGGTGGCTTCAGGCTTATCCGCTTAGACCGATTTTTCATGACGGGAGCGCCAAAACTCGTCGGGGCGATGTATCAAGGCTGGGCAGAGCCGTGCCCTGAGCAGGGTTCAGCGAAAGAAGGGCGCCGGTCCATTGAGGAGGGACGAGAGATCCTCGACCGACCGAAATGAAGCCGAAAATGCCGGCGGCGATTTCGTGCTGGACCTTGCGCTGTGAAGGAGATGGGCGATGCCGAACTGTTTCGCCGCCGCCAAACAGCGTTCGTCGTCGTCGATGAAGAGAGCCCTGGCCGGATCAAACTTTACTAATTCCAGACAAGCCGGCCAATATTGCGGCCGCATCTTCAAATAGCCGACTTCAAACGCGTCCACGATGCGGTCGACCTGCCGTTCGAGGCCGGTCTTGGCCGTCTTGATCGCGACGCCAGCCGGATGGGCGTTCGTGAGGACGGTCACCCGTTTCCTTTGATGCCGTACGGCGGAGAGGAACGCCGCCGCGCCGGGCAGGAACCCGATCATGTGGTCCAATTCTCGGTGCATGGCGACCACGTCGATTCCGACCCGTGTCGTCCAGTAATGCAGATCGGTCCAGGCCAGCTCCGCTTCGACCGAGCGATACATCGCCATGAGACGCGTCCGTGATTCGTCGAGGGACAGCTTCTCGCGCACCGCGTACCGGCGGGGTAATTCCTCTTCGAAAAAGAAATTGTCGAAGTGACGGTCCAGCAGGGTTCCATCCATGTCGACCAGCACGTCGTCGATCTGGGCCCAATCGAGCATGGGCGGCACCTCGTCGGAGGAAGGCTTGTTCATGGATCGGAGTATAGACGAGACCGAATGCGAAAACGACCCGGCGGACCGGCACATTCACAGCCTCGGGCTGTTGTCTTTGAGAAAATTCCTGTGATAGGGTCCGAGAGTCCTGCATACGCCATGTCATCGCAATCCACGCTCAGTTCCTTATCGTCACCGGTGCCGTTGGTCGCAATCATCGGGCGACCGAATGTCGGTAAGTCGACGTTGTTCAACCGTATCCTCGGGAGCCGCACCGCCATCGTCGACGATGTCCCGGGAGTGACCAGGGATCGGAACTACGCGGATACCTCCTATCGGAACCGTCCTTTTCGGCTGATCGACACCGGCGGACTCGAGCCGGCGGCCTCGGACGGAATGCTCGCCCTCATCAGACGACAATCCGAGTTGGCCATCGCCGAAGCCGACGTGCTGATCCTTCTGATGGACGGACGAGCCGGCCTGACGCCGCAGGACCAGGAGGTCGTCCGGCTCCTTCGCGGCACCACCAAGCCGTTGTTCGTGGCCATCAACAAGATCGATACACCGAAGACCGAAGTCCTGGTGGCGGATTTCTATCAGCTCGGGATCGAATCGTTGTTCCCGATCTCAGCCGAGCACGGAATCGGCGTGGCCGATCTGCTGGATGCCCTGTACCCGTTGCTGCCCGACCAGCAGGACTCCGAGGAACAGAATCCGGTGCCGCGCGTGGCCGTGGTGGGAAGACCGAACGTCGGCAAGTCCACGCTCGTCAACGCGGTGTTGGGAGAGGAGCGGGTCGTGGTGAGCGACGTTCCCGGAACGACCCGGGACGCCGTCGATTCCCTTGCGACGTACGAAGGACGGCAGTACTTATTCACGGATACCGCAGGGATCCGGCGGCGCGGGAAGGTCGACCGGGGGATCGAAGGATATAGCGTAGCCCGTTCGTTGCGGGCCATCGGCAGATCCGACGTGGCAATCCTCCTGCTCGACGGCGAAGAAGGCATTACCGAACAGGACACCAAGATCGCCGGGCTCGTCATCAGGCAGGGTCGCGCCTGCCTGCTGCTGGTGAACAAGTGGGACTTACGGAAAGGGGACGCGCAGGCCCGGCAACGGTTCGAGCAGGACCTCAAACGGCGCTTTCCTTTCCTCACCTGGGCACCGGTCCTCTTCGGCGCCGCCGTCAAACCCGGTTCGTTGCGGCTCCTGTTTCCCGCCATCGACGACGTCTATGCCTCGTTCACCCGGCGCATACCGACCGGGGAGCTCAATCAACTGCTGCAGACCATTCTCGCCACCCATCCGCTGCCGAGCCGTAAAGGGAAGCCGACGAAGATCACCAAATCGGCGTTCATGACACAGGTCGCGACGAGACCGCCCGTCTTCGCCCTGTTTGTGGGGCATCCGGAAAACATGACCCCCGCATACCTGCGCTACCTCGAACACCGCCTCCGGGATGAGTACGGCTTCTCGGGCACCCCCATTCGGCTCCTCGTCCGGAAGAAATAGCGGACAGTTCCGTCCACCGAACGACTGAGTTTGTGCGCGACGCCGATACGACCGCGCATTCCTTTCGTATTGTCCGGGATTCCAGAACGCTGAAGCCGCACACGGACGGGTTTGACTCTTGCAGTCTTCCAATGCCGTTTTTCAATTGGGGCCGCAATGCGACAGACCGTACCGCATCCCTCACGATCCACCTTCGGTGAAGCCAGCCATGCCGTCCACCACTCCACGCCAGCATCCCTGTCCCCGACACCCGGGCAGTTTGCTTCGCACGACTCGGGCGTGATCCTCCTCTCCGCGCCGACCCGCATCCTGCATATGAACGGGCAAGCCCGGGCGCTGATGGCCTTGTTCGGCGATGCGCATGGCCTGTGGCCGAATCTGGCACCCGAATCCATGCCCACCATCCTTGTCGAATTCTGCCACGAAATCCTGGTTGAATTGGAACGTCGGACCCAAGGAGGTAAGTGGGAACAATTCGAGATGCATCGTGTCTGTCATATGACCAGCCCGCCGCTCTTGCTCAGGGGCTTTGGCATCCCGGTTTCGGCCGATCGCGAACCTCGCATGATCCTCCTGCTGCAACCCCATTCTTCCTTCTCTTCTCTCGGCTGAACGAAGGCATCGCGAGCCGACTGTCCGTTCCGGTCTTTCGTCTTGACTCCTCGTGGTCAGCATGGTTTATTCCACAAGAGTCTGGTTGACGCACATCCGACCGACCGGTTGACGAATCACCCAAGAAATTTATGATCCCTCCCTCGATACGGGCCGTGCGTTTTCGATGCGGCGTTCTCGCGCTGTCTGCGATGCTGACATGGGCGCTTTTCGGTCCCTGTTTTCCCGCCCTGTCCCAGAATACGGATCCGCCTTCCCTTGATCCCACGGACAAGGCGGAACCGGATTCCTCTGACGGCGCGATTGCTGACCCTTCGATCAGCTTACGGGGCTCCGTCTGGCGGACGAAGGCCGGGATCGTCTTCCTCAAGACCCCCATCGGCACGCTGACCCTCAGTTCGAAGACCACGTTGAAGGATCTGAGAGCCTCCCACGAGGTTCGCTTCTGGGTTCATGAACAACACTCGGTCGTGGATATCGTGAAGAAAAGCGACGGCTCGAGAATTCACCGGTATCTGGCCGGCCCCATGACTCCGGGTTCCGAGGTGCCAAATACGCTGCAGTGGTGGACCCCGGACGGCGACGAGACGACTCACGTCGGGACGCAGCAAGCGCGCCTGGCGGCCTTTCAGGAGGGCGATCCGCTGACGGTCGAGGTCGACGACTCCCGCACCATCATCGGCGTCCATGACCTGCAATACGACCTTCAGATCAACCAAACTCCGCCGGCCGGCTCCGATGCGCACATCGTGTTGTCCGGAACGGTTTCGAAGCTCAAATCCAACTTCGTCTTCCTCCGCACGCCGGTCGGCGTCGTGATGGTCAATTCCAAGATCGGCCTTCCTCACGTCAAGGTCGGCCAGCCGTTGACCCTCAAAATCGACAACCAGCGGGTCACGGTCGACCTTGACCGGGCCGCATCGTCTTCGCAAGACCACGCCCCCGCGCCGTCCTCGGCTCCGAACCCGTGACCGCCGCCAGTCATGCGCCGCACGCTCCCTTCCAAGTCGCCCCGCACCTCACAGCAGCGTGACGATTTTGATAAACTGTACCGAGACCATGTGGACTTGGTGTATCGATACGCGCATCGCCTCTGCGGCGAAACGGAGACGGCCAAGGATCTCGTCCAGGAAACCTTTCTCAACGCCTACAGGGGCTTCGAAGGATTTCGCGGCGACGCACGGATCTCGACCTGGCTCTATACGATCGCGTCGCGCGCATGCATGCGCATGCGGCGCAAACGCATGGGGCAACCGGAGCGCGAGCTGTCGCTCGACGAGTTCATTCCGACATCCGACGGCGAATTTCGTCTGCAGATACCGGTCGACGGGCTGACTCCCGAAGAAGCGCTCGAGAACAAGGAATTGCGGCAAGCGTTGGATCAGGCCATTCAGAAGTTGCCGAGCAAGTACCGCGTGACCCTCGTGTTGCGCGACATGGAAGGGTTGAGCGCGAAAGAGGTCGGCACCGTCATGGGTGCGAACGAACGAGCGGTAAAATCCCGCCTGCATCGGGCCAGGTTGTTCGTCAGACGCGAATTGAGCGCGCGCGGCATCACCAAGTCCGACCGAGACTCCGGTGCGGCCCCACGCAAGTCGGGAGGATCTTCGACATGAAGAAATCCAAAACCAGTGTGCGTAGACCGGGCCGGTCGGCTCATCACGCTGCTCACCGCCTGGGCCGCTGTTTGTACATCCTTCGGCAACTGTCGGCCTATATCGACGACGAGCTCCCCTCCGACATCTGCCGGGAGCTGAGACGGCATCTCGGAGCCTGCCCGAACTGCGAAGTCTTCGCCGCATCGTTGCGGGAAGCCGTCGGGCTGTGCCGTCATCGGCCCACACCGCATCTTTCATCGTCCGACCGGGCCGCGTTGCGCCGTGAGATCATCCGGGCGTCTCGACTGGGATCCCAGGGGTAGAAGATGCCGGCGTCGGGGATCGTATGGATCTTCATCGTCCTGCTTCCCTGGTCGCCGGCTTGGTCGGCAACGCCGCAGGAACTGGAAGAGGGGCGCATGATCTATGAGCGCCATTGCGCCGATTGCCACGGGATGGAAGGCCGGGGCGATGGGAAGCTCGCAGCGTCCCTTTCGCCGCGCCCGGGCAATTTCGTCTCGGCTCAGACCTCCGCAAAGTCGGATCAAGATCTTCTGAAAGTCATCGCGAAGGGGCGACCGCGAACCGCCATGCAAGGCTGGAACGACCGGCTCTCCGAGAAAGAACAGCTCGCCGCGCTCGCGTACATTCGGTCGCTGGTTCGATTTTCACGTTCCTCAACGACCCCGCCCCCGACCCGTTAATTACCGACCAGACCTCTTTCGGATCAAGAAATCCGCATGGTAAAGTACCCACTTTCTCACATGGTGCAACCGTAGGAGTCTTCATCTTATGATTCGCCGGCACGTGATCGTAGGGAGTCGCATTGCATTTTTCGGTTCGCTGGTTCTCTCATGGAGCTTCCTTGGCGAACCCCCCGCATCTTTCGCCGCCGCAAAGGCCTCGAAGAAAGCCGACGGAATTCCTGCGGCGACCGCGATCCGGTTCGTCGAGGCGCTATCGCACGGCGCGGTGACCGACGCGGTCAAGCTCGACTTTGCCTGCCAGTTCCAGTTGGTGACGGCCAAGGGAAGCCCCCTGAAATCCTATCCGGCGCCGACCGATCCGTCCTATGAACGCTGCTGGAACCACATCAAGACTGCCCACGAGCCGGCGCTCATGCGTTCGGATGTCGGCATGGACATCTTGTGGCCGAGCAACGGCGGGCTGGTATTTTTCCATGAGGATCTCGATCGCTATCCGGCGTCGGCGTTCGTCATGGATACGATCGGGCTCTCGCCGCCCGGAAGCGGCCTGCACGTGAAGGCCGTGTCGACCAAAACCCTGCCCAACGCCTCCTTCCGGCTTCGTGAGAACGCCGCGCTCGTCTCGGTGCCGACCAACCTGGTGACCGTCGAGGTCCGCTACCAGGACCCGATCACATCGCCCGTGACCAAGGCGCCGGGCAGCTATAAGTGGGCCAGTACGGTAAAGCCGGCCAGACGCGCCCTGAAGAGCATCCTTGTTCAATGGGTCGTGTTGTCGGGATTGAAGAAACACGGCTTTCCCGGGGACGTCGCCGTCGTCAATCTTCTGGTGAAGGACGGGGTTCCCGTGGATGGCATCGCTCAGGAAATCGTCCCCTTCGTGACGGTACGGAGCGGGCCGGTGCCGGGATCGCTTCAATGGTGGGGTCCCGAGGACATGCCGGGATTGCTGGTGGCCTCTTCCGCCCGGGCGGCGTCGTTTCCGAATATCCGGGACCGCGTCGCGCTCTTGAACCGGGTGCTGATCATCGATCCCAATCAGCCCGACGCCCTCACCGTGCTGACCAGGGACCTGTACAGCGTGGTCCTGCGGCAAGCGGTCGCTGAACATCGCCTGACCGTGAAAGATCCGGCTCTGGCCATGGTGGTCAACGAGCACTACTGGAACATCTATGCTCAGTCGACGCGCATGGATCTTTCATTGGCCATGGAGATGGGCGGCTTCGACAAACCGACGACGGCCGACTATCTCTATCGGCTCCTGCCGGCCCTGAAGGCGTTGGCGCAGGTACGACCCGAGCAGCTCGACAATCGCTTTCGCTGGGGCGCGGCCCTCCGGTGGAACAACGATCAGGATCTTTCCATCGAGGTGCTCGAGAAGCTCGTCAAGGACGTTCCCGCCGAGCGGAAGTCGGGTAAAGCCGAGGCGTTGCTGCAACTGGCTTGGGCGCGCGTGAACAAGGTGGCCTGGAACCGGATCATGGACGATCCTGACGTGCGTGCCGCCTATTTGGACGCGGACCAGGCGCTCGCTCTCGCCGAACTGCCGCTCGACAAGTTCATCGCCGAGTACACCAAAGCCTACAGCTTGCTGTTCAGCCCGACCAGGGACAACCGCGAGATGCTTGCGCTCCTGACGGAAGCGCGGAAATGGTTTGTCGAGGTGCCGGGCCAGAGTCAGGAAATCTGGAATTTCTTTATCGGCGCGGAATCGCTGAAATCGGTGCTCGATGCGGATCCGATCTTCCAGCCGCTCCTGGCGTCGGGCGACCCGAAACACGGCTAGCGCCGTTCGCCGTGGGCTTCGCGTGCTTGTTGCCGCATGTTCCGGCTGAATTCCGATCCACGTGACCTCCGGTTCCCGCCCGTCGAGGCGGCGTCATCGGACGGCCTCCTGGCCGTCGGCGGCGACTTGAGCCCGGAGCGACTGCTTGCCGCCTACCGACGCGGCATTTTCCCCTGGTTTCAGGACGACCAGCCGATTCTCTGGTGGTCGCCGGATCCTCGCACCGTGCTCTTTCCGAGCAAGCTCCACGTTTCCCGGAGTCTCACACGAAGGATCCGCCGCGGCGACTTCAACGTGACCCTCGACACCTGCTTTCGCGCCGTCATGACCTACTGTGCCGGTCCCAGGCCGCAGCACCCGGAAGGCGGCACTTGGATCACGCCGGAAATGATGGAAGCCTACTCGACGCTGCACGAGATGGGCTATGCCCACTCCGTTGAAACGTGGCAAGAGGAGACGTTAGTCGGCGGACTTTACGGCGTGGCGCTGGGGGGAGCCTTTTTCGGCGAATCGATGTTTTCCCACGTGGCCGACGCGTCCAAGGTCGCACTGGTCTCGCTCGTCCGACAGCTCCAGACCTGGGGATTCACCGTCTTCGATTGCCAGCAAGCCTCCCCTCACGTGATGCGCTTCGGCGCGGAAAACATCCCCCGCCTGGAGTTTGTTGCAAATCTCTCTGCTGCCTTGAAGCTCCCAGACCGCCGCGGCAGCTGGCAGTTCGATCAGCCATAATGAAATCATTTCTTAAGACCTTCGAGCACGAACCGAAGTCATTTCTTTGTCACATAACTTAGGCTAAACTAGGCAACACACCAGGAACTCCTCGGTCATGAGCAACAACTCGAAAATAGAGTGGACCGATGCAACGTGGAACCCCGTGAGGGGTTGCTCCAAGGTCAGCCCCGGCTGCGCAAACTGCTATGCGGAGACATTCGCCGAACGCTTTCGGGGTGTCCCTGGTCATCCCTACGAACATGGGTTTGACTTACAATTAGTGCCGGAGAAGCTGGCAGAACCTCTTCGCTGGCGCACACCCAAAATGATTTTTGTCAATTCGATGAGCGATCTGTTTCAAGAAGATGTGCCTGACAATTACATCGTATCGGTCGTTCGTGTGATGCAGCTCGCCAATTGGCATACCTATCAGGTACTTACCAAACGCTCGGAGCGGATGCGCGACATGCTGCATACCAAGCTCCGCTTCGCTGCTACTTTGCCGCATATTTGGTGGGGAGTCAGCGTCGAAAACAAAAAGCACGGGCTAGAGCGCATTGCTCATCTACAGGCGTCTCCAGCTGGGGTTCGTTTCCTTTCAATTGAGCCCTTATTGGAAGACTTGGGATTATTTCAACTCACCGGAATCAGGTGGGTGATTGTCGGTGGTGAAAGCGGAGCCGGCGCCAGACCCATGGAGAAGTCGTGGGTACTTTCTATCCGCAACCAGTGTCGAAAAGCTAAAGTTCCTTTCTTTTTCAAGCAATGGGGCGGTGTTCGGAAAAGTGAAACCGGACGATCCCTCGACGGTAAGACGTATGATGAATTTCCTCGGCGCATAGAACTACCGGTCATGGATTACCGGCGATGCCTTGCTGCCATCGAAGAGATAGAAGCCTCACACCCTGCTGAAGCCCTTCGTTGAGTAATGGAGATCTTTACAGCGGCCGCGAACAAACCTTCGTCAAGCACTTCATTCTTCAGAATTACCTCGAGCGTTTCGCCATCATCATCGGTTCCCATTGGGACACTCTGACCTACGTTGACTGCTTCTCAGGACCCTGGAAAGTCAAGTGTGAAGAATTCAAAGACAGTTCATTTACTATTGCCCTTGAGCAGTTGCGCAAAGCTCGTGAGGTCCATAGGGAACGAACAGGGCGAACCTTGAAGCTCCGATGCTTCTTCCTCGAAAAGACTCCATCGGCTTATAAAAGACTCAAGCACTTCACTGACAATATTACCGATGTTGCAATTGAGACAAAGAACAAGAAACTCGAAGACTCTGTTCAGGACATTTTAGATTTTGTTCGCGACGGCGGTCCAAATTCGTTTCCTTTCATTTTTATCGATCCTACGGGATGGTCCGGGTTTGCAATGGAGACGATCACACCGCTCTTGAGGCTAAACCCTGCAGAAATGTTGATCAATTTCATGACTGAGCACATTCGTCGGTTCATTGAGTCCCCGCAAAAACAAACTCAAGAGAGTTTTGTGAAGCTTTTCGGTTCAAGTCAGTTCAAAAGACAAATTAACTGGCCTGGAAGAAAAGGATCGAGAAGATGCCCTCGTTAGGGTCTACAGCGAGAGCGTAAAGCGTGTTGGTGTATTTGCATACACGAGCTCGGCCATCGTACTTCATCCCACAAAAGACCGAACACACTTTCACCTGATCTATGCAACGCGAGACCTCAGAGGTATAGAGGTATTCAAAGACGCTGAGAAGAAAGCAATGCCTGTTATGGAGAAAACTAGAGATGAAGCTCAAAAAAGGGGAAGAGAGGAACGAACGAGGCAAACAGAGCTCACCTTCTCAACTACCGATGCGACTGATTCCTCTGCATATTTTCGATCTTTGAGAAATCGCTACGTGACTCGCGCAATGACGGCTGTCTTGGAAATTCTTCAGTCCGAGAGGCGGGTTCTCTATGACAAGGCCTGGTCTGTGGCAATGCCGTTCCCCTTGATTTGGGAAAGTGATCTAAAAGGATGGCTGCATGATTGGAAAACTAGAGGACGTCTAAATTTAGTCGGAATGAAAGAAGGCCAGCGGGTTCCCAAAAGAGAGCAACGCATACAAATAGTCTGGAACGACTAGATTCTAATGTAGTCCTTCCTCTTGGTTTGTGGCTGACGCCAACCGAAGCGCTCATCCGCCCACATCAGTCAAGCCAAGTCACATTCTGCCTCAAACGGGCGCGCGTCGAACGAGCACAAGAGGTGATCGGGCCTCCCTTGCTTTTCTGCATCAAGCTGTATTGTGCGAACGCATCGGAATGTTCACAGCGACAGGATCCGCACTATTTCCTTCCCATTCTTGCCACTTCCTCAAAATAATGCGCAAACGCCTTCATGCCGCCCGACGCCTGACCCCAATCGAAGTACTCGTTGGGAGCGTGATATCCGTGTTCGGGCAGGCTGAGGCCGAGAAAGAGAATCGGCACCTTCCACATCTTCTGCATCGTCACGACCGCGCCGATCGAGCCGCCCTCCCGAATGAACGCGGGCTCCTTGCCGAATCCTGCCTTCGCGGCGCGCCTCACACAGTCTACGTAAGGGCCGTCGAAGCTGCCCTTGAAGGGATGCAGCATCCCCTCCGGATCCACTCGAACGTTCGGGTTGAGTTTTCGCACATGGGCCTTGAGCAACGCGAAGATCCTTTCCGGCGCCTGGTTCGGCACGAGCCTCATGCTGACTTTCAGCTCTCCCTGCCCCGGCACGATGGTCTTCACCCCGGGGCCGTGATACCCGCCGGTCAAGCCGTGCACTTCAAACGTCGGCGCCGCCCAAATGCGGCGCGTCACCTCCGCGGGAACCTCCGTCCGCAACGAGTGAAATCCGTAGGCCTGTTTAAACCGTTTCACCTCGAACCCGGATTTCAAGAAGCTGGCAATCTCCGCCTTGGTCGGAGCGACCACATCCTTGTAGAATCCGGGAATCTTGACCGCTCCGGTCTTCGCGTCCACGCAAGCCAGCGCCACATCCATCAATTCGGCCAAAGGGTTTCTCGCCGCACCACCGGTCACGCCGGAATGGGCGTCTTTGCTGCCCGTGCGGAGCGACAACCTGGCTCCGATCAAGCCGCGCAATCCATAGGGCACCGCCGGCCTGCCCTTTGCGATCCAGATCGTGTCGGACACGATCACCGAATCGGGACGCGGAATCTCTTCGCGGTTTTTCAGTCCCGCGGCAAAATGAGGACTCCCGATTTCTTCCTCGAGCTCCCATAGAAACCGGACGTTGATCGGCACGCCCTGTTCCACCGCCAATCGGGCGCCGAAGAGGGCGGAAAGGGCCGGACCTTTGTCGTCCGTCGCCCCGCGTCCCCGATAGATGCCGTTCTCGTTCGCGAAGGCGAACGGGGCTCTCTTCCACTCCGTTTCCTGCGCCGGTTGGACGTCCATGTGGTTGTAGATCGTCACGGTGGGATGCCGTGCGCCGGTCATCCAGCCGCCCGACACGATCGGATAGCCGCCGGTTTCCACGATCCGAGCGTCCGCACCCAACCCTTTCAGCACATCGACGGCCATGGTTGCCATGCGCCGAATGTCGCCGGCGCGAGCCGGGTCCATGCTGATCGACGGGATCTCGACCATCTGTCCGAGCAGGTCTTCGAATTGCGCGCGCCGGTCCGGCACATATTTCTCGAGGGCGGCTTTCAGGTTCATGAACGAGTCCTCCACAAGATCGCCGCGGATTATAGCGACTGTACGGCTCGGACGAAAGAGAACGTCCGCCGCGCCGGCGTTCGCAGCATGCTAGAATGGCCGGCCATGACACGTCGTCCGCTGGCCGTCATGCTGCCGTTCGTCGCGGCCTGCTTCGTCTTTTTCCGGTTTCCCGCTCCGGCGGCGGGGGGTCCGCTCAGCGTGAGCGAGATTCTAGAGGAGCCCAGTGTCTTTCACCTCAAGCAAGTGGTGTTGCAGGGCACGGTCAGAAATGTTCAGCCGCTCGATCCGTACAAACTGCCGGCCGGCACGACCTGCTATGGAGCCTACCTGTTCCATTTGGAGGACGACACGGCCTCTATCGGCGTCGCGGTGTTCGGCCAATGCGGCGTGCCGATCGTGAAGGATCCGGACGTGGAAGACGGAACGAGGATCGAGCTTCGCGCGACGATCCAGGCACCGAGCCATGGCGGATACTATCTCAGCTTTCAGGGCCTCAAGATGGCCGGAGAGCGTGAGGGCGTGGTACAGGCCGTGGCCGATCAAATTACCCCGCTGAACGAATAACCCATGCCGCGCCTTCCCATCCTATCGTCCGCGCTGCTTGCGACCCTTTGTCTCCTGGCGGCCTGCAGCAGCAGTCGCGGCCTCCCGGTCGAGCCGCTCCAAGAGATTCTTCGCGAGGAGGCGGATCGTTTTGAAACTCCCTCGCCCGCTCCGTCGGCGCCCTCTTCTCGCGTCCAAGCCGAATCCCCGGCCCTGGGACTCTATCTCAAACGGGCCGGGATTCTTCCGCACGATTTCGAATGGACGGATCGCAATCGCGATCACGTCTTGGCCTGGGCAAAAGCCCTCGCGGCGAACGGTGATCTGCGCGGCGCTCAATACATCCCCCGGTCGTCGCTGAAGGGGTTTCAGCTGAATCAGCTTCGTGATTCGGCCGCACGGTACGGGGCCGATCTGTTGCTGGTGCTGGATGGGGCCGGAGCGGTTGATCGTTACAACAATTACAAGGCGCGGTTGCTGTATTGGACCATCCTCGGTGCCTACTTTGCCGATGGGACCCACAGCGATGCGCTGTGTCTGGTGCGGGGCTCTCTATGGGATGTCAAGAGAGGCTCCCTCCTGTTCGAAGCGGAAGCGGAGGGCCGCGCCCGTACCGTCGGCCCTGCCGCGTTCCTGGATGATACGACGGCGGTCGAGCAGGCAAAAACGAGCGCGCTGGAGAATCTTGAGCGCCAGATTGCGGAAGAACTCCGGCGCATGCAGAAGTCCCCACGGTCCGACCGGCCTTTCATCGAGAATCAAAGCTCAAGAGAGCCGAAAAAAACAGGAGATTCTGCGATGGAGTCAGTCCGATGACACCCGGAGCGATCTGTCCTCCCGTGTAGAATCCTCCTTGCGGTCCGGTGGAATTGTCGAACCGGTATTCGAGACGAAAGATGGTGGTCGTCCAAGCGTACTCCCATTTGTACTCCAACGTGGTCGTGACGGCCTTGATGAGCTGTTTCGCGCCCGTCAACGTTCCGTTCGGGTCGTAGTACAGTTCGGGCCGGACTGCGACCGCCCATGGCTGGGTCATCTGCCAACGGGTCCAAATCGCGCCTCCCGTCCAGAACTCCCGTTCTCCTCCCGCTTCCGGAATCGCGCGCTCAGTGCCGACATCGTAAGCCATCGCCACCGTGACATCGCCGCGTTTCCACTCCAGGATGCTATCCGAAAAGAAGCGCCAATATTTGAGCTGCGCATTGGACTGATCCGGTCCGTAATACAGGTTTTGGGTGAACGTCAGCTGCGCCGAGGCCGCCCAACTGACCTGCGTGCCATAGCCGGGAATGTTGTTGGGATACGAGAGAAAGTTGTAGCGATTGATCGCGTAGAACGCCGCCTTGACGGTGTCGCTGAACCGGTACTGTGCGGAAGCTCCGAACATGAAATAGGGCGCATAATCCGATATGAAGGCTCTCGTATAATTGAAATTGTTCTTGGCATAGAATGATTCGTACCCGATGAAGCTATTGAACAACCCTGCCGTGATCGTGAGACCCGTTCCGATCGGTGCAAGATACGATACGTTGGCACGGGAGAAGCGGCTGAACGTATCGGCAGGCTCATAGGGATCCCCGAATCGGCTGCTGGCGTTGGGAACTTCTCCATCCACGTCGCGTCCGGTTTGAAGGGCGAATTCGATCCCCCAACGGGACGCTTCGTTGGCGTCCTTCCTGATATAGGCCAGTGCCACATTGAGATTTGGATCATTAACCCGTTGTGTCGTGACTTTGCTCCGCCACTGATGATTTTCGGGAAAGTTGAAGTCGACAGCGTAGCTTAGATCAAGATACAGCCCGTAGTGCCATAGCGATCCCGGCTTGTCGTCGCGTTGGTCGGCTTCGGGTTCGGCCCGAGTGACGAGAATGGGGGGATTCTGCTCCAGGTCTGCCGGGAAGACATCAACCGGCCAGGCCGAAACGAGCATCACGGTGGATAGCATGACGATTTTCAGGAGATCGACGATGGTTCCCGCTCGCACGATCACCCCGATTTGAGCCGATGGGAGACGTCGCCCCCCGGCCTGGATGCCTTCCTAACGCGTTGACTCCGTTTGTACCTCATTTTACGGATAATGCGCTATCGTGTCCGGCGGATGCAGCGGCATGCGTCACTGTGGGTCGTCGCTCCCTTCTACTGTGGTTACGTCTGCCTCCACCCGAACGCTGTTGACCAATTTCCAGCGGTCCGACCTTCTCCGGACTACCGTCTCTCGCCATTTTTACGCAATTCTAATTCGATCGCCGACCATCTTAACGGCATTTTGACGCGGCGGTGCGTATCATGCAGGTTCAGAGCAAGGTGCACGCGAGAGCTATCATGCAACCGATCAAGACACTCCAAACGGTATGTCCGGTTCTCCAGCTTTTGAACGGGTCGGGAGCCCCCTCATCACTGGGAGGACACCATGCCATCACCATACGCCGATATACCCGTTAAGCGCATGATCCCAGGACCAAGCAAAATCGACAGGATCGTTAGAGAGCACTTCAATAGCTCAAGGCTCTGTACGACACGCAGAAATGCCATGGACTAAATTACAGGCAAGCATCCTAACGAGACTTCTTCGAAAAGGTTGCTGACTACGACGGGGAATTCGGGGGAGGAAGTCGATCATGGACATTCTTTTCATTGCCCTCGTGGCAGGCTTTTTCATCCTATCCAGCTGGCTCCTCTCCGTGCTGGAAAGGCTATAGAGGCATACCGATGAACTTGATGCATGCAATCGGTGGTTTAGTCTCACTCGTCCTCCTGATCTATCTTATGGTCGCCTTGCTGAAACCGGAGTGGTTCTGATGACGATGAATGCATGGCTGCAGGTGTTCGCATTTTTCGGCGTGCTGCTGGCCTCCGTGAAGCCGCTGGGCTGGTACATGGCGCGAGTCTACGAAGGCAAGCCCTGCGGATTGGACCGGCTGCTCGGTCCCGCTGAATCGGCCCTCTATCGGCTTTGCGGGATTCGTTCCGCCGATGAAATGGAGTGGAAGACCTATGGCACCGCCATGTTGCTCTTCAATGCCGCCGGTCTCCTGCTCCTGTACGGACTGCAGCGGCTCCAGTATCTCCTGCCGCTGAACCCCGCCGGCCTCGGAGCCGTCTCACCGGATCTGGCGTTCAACACCGCCGCGAGCTTTGCGACCAACACGAATTGGCAGGCCTATGGAGGCGAAACGACGCTGAGTTACCTGACGCAGATGCTGGGCCTGACGGTTCAAAACTTCGTATCGGCGGCGACGGGCATGGCCATTCTCGTCGCCTTGATCCGTGGCTTGGCGCGCCGCAACTCGACGACGATCGGGAATTTTTGGGTCGATCTGGTTCGCGGCACGCTGTACATTCTTCTCCCCCTGGCGCTGCTCTTCTCCCTTCTCTTGGTATCCCAAGGTGTCGTCCAGACGTTCACTGCCTATCAAACGGCGACGCTGGTGCAGCCGGTCGGCTATGACAAGGCAATGGTGGATTCGAACGGCCGACCGGTGCTGGACGAACAAGGGAACCCGAAAACGGAATCGGCCGCAACCACCGAGCAGGTGCTTGCGGTGGGACCGGCGGCTTCACAGATCGCCATCAAGCAGCTCGGCACCAACGGCGGCGGCTTCTTCAACGTCAATAGCGCCCATCCGTTTGAGAATCCGACGCCATGGTCCAATTTTCTCGAGGTCGTGGCGATCGTCCTCATCCCCGCCGCCCTGTGCTACACCTTCGGCGTCATGGTCGGCGACACTCGCCAAGGCTGGGCCATCCTCGCCGCGATGACGATCCTGCTTGTCTGTTTTCTCCCAGTCGGGTTGTGGGCTGAACAGAGAGGCAACCCACTGCTGGCAAGCACCGGGGTGGATCAGTTGGCGGACGACGGTCACAGCGGCGGCAACATGGAAGGCAAGGAACTGCGTTTCGGCATCGCCGATTCCGTCCTGTGGTCTGCTGTGACCACCGCCGCGTCCAACGGAGCGGTGAATTCGATGCATGATTCCTATACTCCTCTGGGCGGATTGGTCCCGCTGTTTCTCATGCAATTCGGCGAAGTGGTCTTCGGCGGGGTGGGGTCCGGGCTGTACGGCATGATCGTCTTCGCCATCATCGCCGTCTTCGTCGCGGGACTGATGGTGGGACGGACGCCGGAATATCTTGGAAAGAAAATCGAACCTTACGAACTGAAGATGGCGTCCTTGCTCATCCTGATCATGCCGCTGACCGTGCTTGTCTGTACGGCGGTCGCAGTCAGCACCAGTGCCGGCACGTCTTCCGTGTTGAATCCCGGAGCCCATGGCTTCAGTGAAATTCTGTATGCCTTTACGTCTGAGGGCAACAACAATGGAAGCGCGTTCGCCGGCCTGAACGTCAATACACCGTTCTATAACCTCACTGGCGGGTTCGCGATGCTGATCTCCCGGTTCTGGCTTGCAATCCCGACTCTCGCGCTGGCAGGCGCTCTGGCCCGCAAGAAATTGGTTCCTGCGGGTCCCGGCACCCTGCCGACTCATACGCCGCTGTTTGTCGTCCTTCTCGTCGGTGTGGTCGTCATGGTCGGGGCCTTGACCTTTCTTCCGGCCCTGGCCTTGGGACCTGTGGCCGAAGACCTGTTGATGCAAGGGCAGTAACGAGGAGTCCCATGATGTCCATGACGGCCAAAACCCACAAATTCCGATCCTTGTTCGACGCGCCGGTCGTGCGTCAGGCATGGCTCGACGCGGCCCGCAAGCTGCACCCCCGTCATCAGATCAAGAATCCCGTGATGTTCGTCGTCTGGGTCGGCGGTCTTCTCACGACCATGCTGTGCGTCCAAGCGCTGGTGGGCACAGGTGAAGCGCCGGCTTGGTTCATTGCGTCGGTCGCAGCTTGGCTTTGGGTTACCGTGTTCTTTGCCAATTTCGCCGAAGCTATGGCGGAAGGGCGAGGCAAAGCGCAGGCCGACTCCCTTCGACGCTCCCGTCAAGAGCTGACCGCCAAAAAACTCGGGAGTATCGGGCCCGGCCGCGAGCACCACGTCGTGTGGAACCGGCAATTCCAGCGGCGCGATACGTTCAGCGCGGTTCCGGCCAATCTGCTCAAGAAAGACGACGTGGTGCTCGTGGAAGCGGGAGATTATATCCCGTCGGACGGTGACGTCATCGACGGTGTGGCCTCGGTGAACGAAAGTGCCATTACCGGCGAGAGCGCTCCGGTGATCAGGGAAAGCGGCGGCGACCGATGTGCGGTGACAGGGGGGACGAAGGTCCTGTCCGATTGGCTCATCGTGCGGGTCACGACCAATCCGGGTGAAAGCTTTCTCGATCGAATGATCGCCATGGTCGAAGGAGCCGTGCGTCAGAAAACACCGAATGAGATCGCTCTCAATATTCTCCTCGCGGCGCTGACGATCATTTTCTTGCTGGCCACGGTCACCCTTCTTCCCTTCTCTCTGTACAGCGTGACGGCGGCGGGACAAGGATCCCCGGTGACGGTCACGGTGCTCGTGGCGTTCCTGGTCTGCCTGATCCCCACGACCATCGGCGCACTCCTCTCGGCCATTGGGATCGCCGGGATGGATCGAATGGTGCAAGCCAACGTCATCGCCATGTCGGGAAAAGCCGTGGAGGCGGCGGGCGATGTCGACGTCCTGTTGCTCGACAAAACCGGCACCATCACGTTGGGCAATCGCCAGGCGACCGCCTTCATCCCGGCTGAAGGAGTGAGTGATCAGGCGTTGGCTGATGCGTGCCAATTGGCCTCTCTGGCGGACGAAACGCCGGAAGGCCGAAGCGTCGTCGTGCTGGCAAAGGAGAAGTACGGACTGCGCGCGCGCGACATCCGTGAACTGGGGGCCACGTTTATCCCATTTACGGCGCAGACGCGTATGAGCGGGGTGAACCTCCAGGACCGCGAAATCCGAAAAGGATCGGCCGATGCGATTGAAACGTATGTCACGACGCAGGGAGGAGATTTCTCTTCATTTGTGCGGACTCAAGTCGAAACCATCGCCAAACAGGGCGGGACGCCCCTCGTGGTGGCGGAGCGCGGCAAGGTTCTCGGTGTCATCGCGCTGCAAGACATCGTGAAGGGCGGGATCAGGGAGCGATTCGGGGAGCTGCGGCGCATGGGTATCAAGACCGTCATGATCACGGGAGACAACCCACAGACGGCCGCCGCGGTGGCGGCGGAGGCCGGCGGCGACGGCCCGGTCG
>DAOLIU010000035.1:0-24224 GCA_035328385.1 Nitrospira sp.
TGAGCCTCTGAGCGATGCGAGAACGCCGCTGGCGGACTTTGTCAACAGCCTGCTAATGGTGGTGGTGTTCGCAGCCAGGTCCGTGGACGTGGGGTTCCGGGGGAGGTGGCGTAAGGGATTGGTTCGGAAGCACGATGCGACCGGCTTCGTGCTGCTTCGTGAGGTGCGCCGCGATGTCAGGATGATAGGCGCGCACGTATCCGACGAGACCGGCCAGAAATCGCTGAGACTGAAATCCCGTGCCGGAAAAGTCCGAAACGAACCGGATCGTCCGGTCCAACACCTCGGGAGCGAGGGTTGCGTCGGCGATCTGCTGAGGGTTCTGCTTTTTGAATGAGTCGTATTCCTTTTTCAGGTGCTCGGCGAAGACGGGCATCGGGGCGGACGGCACGTGAAGCGGGCTCAGCGTCCGCCGCAGGGCTTGGATCGCGGTGATGATTTCCGCATCCTGCCCGTCGCGGCGATCCTGGAAATAACTGAACGTGACCACTTCGATGAGGTTGTACAGGGCGACGGCTTTTTCACCCCCGAGATCCGCCAGCTGCCGGTAGAACTCACGCCGTAGCGGCATGAACTGCTCCCCCTGCCGTTTCTGCTGGTAGTCGCTGCCTGACTCCAAATAGTCGCAATCTTGAGGGCAGGCAATCCGAACGATCCGGTGTTCCCCGCAGCAAAGGGGACAGATAAGGCCCCCCAATGCGGGGCATGCGCGTTTGCCCTTGCGTTGCTTGCAGTAGAGGCACTGGCTCATTTGGCCGAACCTCCCGCCCCCGGTTTCGGCGGCGGCGGGACAAAGCCATAGTCGGCAAGGGTGCGCTTTTCCTGCTTGGACTTGCCTTCCGACGGCGTTTCCAGTCCGTTCATCTCGGCCGCGTGGGCCGATTCGTACGGTACCAAGATCAGGTTATTGGTGCGATCGATGCCGAGATCTCCCGGCGAGGGGAGATATTCGGCGATGACTTGAAATCGCTTGTCCCAGGTCATGCGCCAGACTTTCCCCGTCGTGAAATCCGAAACGTACATGTTTGCCCAACGGTCGAAATCGACGCCGCGCAAGTTCGCGAATCGGCCCGAGAAGAACCCGTTGGACACCAACTCGGTCAGATGTCCGTCCGGACTGATCTCGAAGATTTTCCCTTTGTCCCAGCTCACGACGATCAGCTGTCCGGACTTGGGATGAAGGGCCAGGCCGGCGGGCCCGGCGAGTTGAGGGTCGGCGATCAAGAGCGAGACTTTTCCGGAGCCGATCTCGACACGATAGATCCGATTGGCCCGCTGGTCCGAACAATACAGCAACCCTTTGCCGTCGAACGCCACGTCGGTGAGGGACACAGCGGAAACGCCGGAAGCACCGGTCGGGATCGTTACGGCCCCCTTCGGCTTACCCGTGGCGGCGTCGAACCCTCGGATTGCGTCAAGGTCGGCCACGTACAAGGTGTCGCCGACGAGCGCCATGCCCTTGGGGGCGTGAAGCGTCGTGCCGTTCGTGCCCCCCTGGATGAACTTCAGATTGGCCAGCTTGCCGCCGGCATCGAGTTTCGTAACGAAACCGTTGTTATCCGCTTGTTCCGGATCTCCGTTCACGCTGGAGATAAAATATTCATTCCCTGCCGGCCCGCTGACGAAGCTGTATGGCGACTGGAGATCGACGACGGTCACCTGTGCGCCGGCTGGATGGGCGACGGCGGTCCCGATCAGCCAGACGGAAAGGAGAGCGCCGAGGTGGCGACATCCGACGCGGAAGAATGAGGAGATGGTGATCACGTATGGATCGGCATGACGGCTGTGATGATGAGTCATCGTAGCCGTGCCGCGCGGAATCTGTCAAGAAACGGCGGCGCGGGCCGTCCAGGGCCGGTCGCCGCGCACGTTGACTTGCACAAAAATGCCCTGTTAAGGTGCGCACGTTTAATGGAAGACTCGTGACCTGAATAGGAACGGGAGGAAGCCGTGGCAGCGAAACTCATTGACGGGAAAGCATTGGCGCAACAGGTTCGGGACGGGTTGGCGGCCGAGGCGGCGAAAGTCCTGGCCAAGACGGGAACGAAGCCTGGACTGGCAACTATTCTGGTAGGAGATGACCCCGCGTCTCATGTGTACGTCAAGAACAAGCAGAAGGCATGTGAATTGGCGGGCATCTACGTGGACGACCACAAATTGCCCTCCAGCACCACCCAAGCCGAACTGCTCGCCCTGATCGACAAGAAGAATGCCGATCCAAAAATCCACGGGATCCTCGTGCAACTCCCGCTGCCGAAGCACATCGACAGCAAAGTGATTTTGGAAGCCGTGTCTCCCGACAAGGATGCCGATGGGTTCCATCCTTATAACTTTGGCCGGTTGGTCGAGGGGCATCCCGTGTTTGAAGCCTGCACGCCGAAGGGTGTGATCAAGATGATCGAGTCCACCGGCGTGACCATCGAGGGCAAGCGCGCCGTGGTGCTCGGGCGGAGCAACATCGTGGGCAAGCCGCTGGCGCTGATGTTGTTACAGCGCAACGCCACCGTCACCATCTGTCATTCAAAGACGAAGGATTTGGCCGCCGTGTGCCGCGAAGCGGAGCTGCTGCTGGTGGCGATCGGAAAGGCGAAGTTCGTCACGGCCGACATGGTCCGTGACGGGGCCGTCGTCATCGACGTCGGCATGAACAAGACTCCGGACGGCAAACTGTGCGGCGACGTCGATTTCGAGCCGGTGAGTCAGAAAGCCGGCTGGATCAGCCCGGTGCCCGGAGGCGTCGGTCCGATGACGATCGCGATGTTACTGGACAACACCGTGGAGTCTGCTAGGAGAATGGCAGGGATCGCGTAGGAGGAGGCCGGGACACTCCCGTGTCCCTAGAACGCGCACAGTCAAACGGTGCTCGCCTGGGCAAGAGCGCGTCCCGTCGCGCTCAGGGTGGGCGGGTGAGATGTGGCGCGCACGTGGGAGCAAATCAGCCACCTCCTCCGATGGGAGAGCGCGAGAAGGAAGAATATGACCCGGGAGCCGACGCGACTGAAAGACGTCCTCGATCGAGGACAGTTTGCCGTGACGGTCGAGTACAACCCTCCAAAGGGGACGAACGTCGCCGGTCTGCTGGACAATGCCAGGCAACTGGTCGGCCGAGTACACGGCGTCAATGTGACCGACAACACGGCCGCCGTGGTCCGCGCCGGATCGCTGCCGGTGTGCCGATTGTTGTACGAGCTGGGACACGACCCGGTGATGCAGTTGACCTGCCGGGACCGGAACCGAATCGCGATGCAATCGGACCTGATGGGCGCGCATCTGCTGGGCATCAGGAACGTACTGTGCTTGACCGGCGACTATCCCACGGTTGGCGATCACAAGGAGGCCAAGCCGGTCTATGACCTGGACTCGGTCCAGGTGATGCAATTGGTGCAGGGCCTCAACGACGGCCGCGACATGGCGGGCAACAAGCTCGACGGCGCCACGGCGTTTCAGATCGGTGCCGCCGTCACGCCCGAAGCCGATCCGCTGGGACCGATGCTCGCCAAATTCGAGGTCAAGGTCAAAGCCGGCGCGGGCTTCTTTCAGACGCAGGCCATCTACAATCCGGAACAATTTGCGAGCTTCATGAAGGCGGTTCGTCCGTTCAAGGTCAAGGTGCTCGCCGGCATCTTGGTCTTGAGAAACCCCAAGATGGCCGAATTCATGAACGCCCATATCCCCGGTGTGTCCGTTCCGCAAGCGATGATCGACGAGTTGCGGGCCGCAGGTGACAAATCGGAGGACGCGGGCGTGGAGCTCGCCGTCCGGACCATCGCGGCGGTCCGACCCCACTGCGACGGGGTCCATATCATGGCCATCAAAGCCACGCACCGGCTCGGAGAGATCCTCACCAAAGCAGGCATTGGATGATGAAAGTCCCGGATCTTCGTCGGTACAAGCAGGGCAAGAGGCTGATCGTCGTGACGGCCTACGATGCGTTGTTTGCCCGTATCGTGGAACAGGCCGGGATCGAGACGATCCTGGTCGGCGACTCGCTGGGCGTCGTGGTGCAAGGCAAAGCCAATACCCTGTCCGTCTCGATGGAGGAGATGCTGTATCACACGAAGCTGGTCGCCGGGGCGTCGCAACAGGCCCTCGTGATCGCGGACATGCCCTTCATGTCCTATCAGGCCAGCCGGGAGGATGCCCTGCGCAATGCGGGACGCTTTCTGCAAGTCGGCGCGCATGCGGTAAAACTCGAGGGCGGCTCGGCGGTGGTGGACCGGGTGCACGACATGACGCAGGCCGGGATTCCGGTGGTCGGTCATCTCGGGATGACCCCGCAGTCCGTCAATCAGTACGGCGGGTACAAGGTGCAAGGCAAAGGGGCCGCCCAAGCGAGGGCGATGGTGCAGGATGCCAAGGCGCTGGAGGCAGCCGGTGCCGTGGCCTTGGTGTTGGAAGCCGTGCCGGCCGACCTTGCCAAGTCGATCACGGACGAACTCGCCATCCCGACGATCGGCATCGGCGCTGGACCTCATTGCGACGGACAAGTTCTGGTGCTGTACGATCTGTTGGGGCTGTTCGATGACTTCGTCCCGAAGTTCGTCAAGCCGTATGCCCATCTCAAGGCCGATGCGCTTCAGGCCTTGCGCCGTTACAAAGAAGAGGTGGAGCAAGGAAAATTCCCCTCGGACTCGGAAAGCTATCGGTAGAGTGGTAGACCGCCCGGCCGCACTCTGAGCTGTCCAATCGATCCCGGTTGGCAGGAGTTGGGTTCATGGAATGGATCGAGTGGGTCTTCACTCGAGAGGTTCAACGGTTCCTCCCGGCCCAGGACCTCGTCTTTTCCCTTCTTTTTTTGGCCCGATTGTTCGGGGTGACCGCCCTCGAATTGATCAGGCCTGCCAGAAAGGTCGAATACAGCCGGGTCATCCTCTACGACTTCGCCGTTTTTCTCGTCTATCAGTTCATAATCTTTCCTGTCGCAGGGTACATCGATCTGTGGATAGCGGTGCGTCCGCATCTGCCGGACGTCATCTTGAATCTTCCGCTGCCGCTGCGGGTTATGGCCTACTTCGTGGTCGCGGATTTCGGTCACTATTGGATCCATCGCTTGATGCATACGGCCCCCGTCTGGCGTATCCACAAGTGGCACCATGTGCCGACATACATGTACTGGCTCGCCGGCGTCCGTGCAACGATCCCGCAGCAGGTAATCGTGAACCTCCCGTACATCTTCGCCTATGCGTTCCTCGATCTGTCGCCCTGGTGGATGTACCTGGCGATCGGCATGTTCAATGCCCTTCAGAACGACTGGATGCACATGAACGTCGGATGGAGATTCAAATGGCTGGAATGGCTGATCGTGACGCCGCGGTATCATCACATCCATCACAGCGATCGTCCCGAACACTACACGGCAAATCTCGCCGCTCTCTTTACGGTTTGGGATCGATTGTTCGGGACCTACGTGGATCCCGACGAGGTCTCGGAGCCCTTGTCGTTCGGGATCGGAGAAAAGGTGCCTTTGCCCCGGCTCGCATTGGGTGTGTGAGAAACGGCGGAAAGCGGGAAGGGACGGTTAGCGTTTCGGCCGCGGACCTTCAACTTGGAAAACGGCACGATCCTCGAACCTGACAGCCGTCAGATATCGCCCCCAGACACAGCCGCTGTCGATTGCCAGATGGTTGGACTCGAGTTGCAGTCCCAGGGCGGCCCAATGGCCCGTGACGATGGTGGTGTCGGCGTTTCGGCGGCCGGGCACGCGAAACCAGGGTAAATAGCCGGGAGGGACGTCTTCCGGCGCCCCGGAAAAACCGGACATTTCTCCGGTGGGCGTGCAGCTTCGGAGTCGCGTCATCGCTCGTGCCACAGTGGCTCGACGCATCCTCCCCGTCAGCGACGGATGCCAGGAGGGAAGCGCGGCATGAAAGAAATCGCGGAGAAATTCCCGGTACTCGGGCCCCGCCAGGGTCTCGTCCACCTCGCGCGCCAGCTGCACCGCTTCCGCAGTGGTCCATTGCGGGAGCAGTCCGGCGTGGACCATGAGCACTGACTGGTCATGGATCAGAAGCGGGCGCATTCGCAACCAGTCGATCAGCTCGGGACGGTCGTCGGCTCCGAGCACGTCGTCGATGGTGTCTTTAGGCCGCAACGTCACGATGCCCTCCGCAGCGGCGAGCAGAAAGAGATCATGGTTGCCCAACACGACGGACGCGGCTGCGCCGAGATTCTTGATGAGGCGGAGGACTCCCAGCGAGTCCGGCCCTCGATTGACGAGATCGCCGACGAACCACAGGCGGTCCCGCGCCGGATCGAAGTCGATCCGGTCGATCAGCTGGGAGAGTTGAACCCGACAACCCTGTATGTCTCCGATTGCGTAGGTACCCATCAGTCAAGAAATCGCTCAGTGTACTATAGCGGCGGTCATGTCGGGATTTCCCGGTCTCGTCGGCAGGCAGATCCGGCGGCACGAAGAGGTCGAGCGAACCGGAGCCGTGGGGCAACCATTGAAGTGAAGCTGACCGCCACGCTATGCCATCAAGGATAGCGGGCCTCGATGACGCTCCGCAGCCCTCCGCGTGCCGCAAAGGTGCCGGTCACTTTCGCCCATACGGGCCGGCAGGCCTTTGTGACGTCGTGGAGCACACGATTAACGGAGTTCTCATAGAAGATTCCGAGATTGCGATAGGCGTGAATGTACATCTTCAGGGATTTGAGCTCCAGGCAGTACTTGTCCGGCATGTAGTGAATCGTGATGGTACCGAAATCCGGCAGCCCCGTTTTGGGACAAATGGCGGTGTACTCGGGGATCTCGATGGTGATCTCGTATCCCTTGTATTGGTTAGGAAACGTTTCGATATCGGGCAAGGGGGCTGTGATGCCGCTTCTGGCATGTCGCTCGTTGTACCCCGGTCGTGTGGTCTTGGTTGCCTTCTTACGCACTTTTTTCCCTTTACCGGTTTCCGTCGTGTTCAAGCAGCATGGCTCGTATCGGCTCTCGGACGCTGTTCGGTCTTCACAACTGTTTCATCCACTCGGTTTGGCCGATCTTTTCCAACTCGATGAACAACGAAACCCAGGGGCATTTCATGTCGGGATATACCTCACAGAGTCCCCCCTTGCGTACGCCACCGCAGGGGCCGTGGCTCATGAATTTCGGGCACTCGGCCTTTAATGAATTATCGGGAATAGGAGGGCGCTTGTGGACGCCTCCCACGTGTTTGGCTCCCTCATCTTCCCCGGGTATCATGACGCGCTTGTTCATACTCACTAGTGTAGACACATTCGGGTGAATCGGCAATGTCCGTCGTGCTTCGAGTGAGAATGAACATGCTCGCCCACGTCATGGTTTTCCGCAAGGTTTTCCGCAAGCGAAGAAGGAGGTTAGGGCGAATGGCCTATCGAAGGATGCGCTGCTAGGCCTTCTTTCGGCGACGGTGGGCCTTCTGAGAAGTTGCGTTGATTATCAGGAAGTTATAGACTTTGAATTAACAGTATCCGATCGATAGGGAAGCAATATTGCCGTTGACAGTCTTTTTTCGGCTTTGCTACGATGATCAAACTTTTGAAAGTCTGTGGAAGTATCAACGCGGTTCTTCCAGCCTCGATTTCCTGCGGGTTTGTTGCGCACAATCATAGCTGTTCACCGGCCGGCCGGGTGCCGGTGTCACGAGAGAGGGAGGTGTCCCGATGAGTCTTGATTACGTGAAATTCTCCAATGGATTTGAAAAGTTCATGCCGAAAGAATACCGGGACATGGTCGAGCACGGTCCCTTCGGCAAGAAAATCTCCGTCTCTCAGATGGGCAGCTTCAAGGAAGTGCTCGAAGAGCATCCGATGTGCGCAGGTTGCGCCATGACCCTTTTCATCCGTCTCGCCATGATCGCATTCCCCAATCCCGAGGACACCATTACCGTCGGCACCGCGGGCTGCGGTCGGTTGGCGATTTCCCAGGCTGCCATTCCCTTCGTCTACGGCAATTACGGAGACCAGAACGGCGTGGCAAGCGGACTGTCCCGCGGGCTCCGCCTCCGATTCGGTGACAAACCCAAGGACGTGGTCGTGATGGCCGGTGACGGCGGTACGGCCGACATCGGTTTCCAGCAAGTTCTCCATTCCTGGTTCCGGAAAGAGCGGTTCACGACGATCATGTTGGACAATGAGGTGTATGGCAACACCGGCGGTCAGGAGAGCGGTATGACCAACCGCGGCGCCGTGTTGAAGATGGCCCCGCTCGGCAAGAAGTTCGAAAAGATGGACATGGTGCAGATGGCCAAGGTGGCCGGTTGTGCTTATGTCGCGACCGTCGTTCCAAACAACCCCCGCCGCGTTGAGAGCGTCATCAAGAAAGCCGTGTTGATCGCCAGAGAAGTCGGCTCCACCTACATTCAGGCCTACACCTCCTGCAATATCGAATACGCGATTCCCACCGACAAGGTCATGGAGGATGCAAAGACGGTCGAGAACGATCGGTATGCGTTCTCCGAATACATCAGCGATGAAGCCAAGCAGTACTTGACTGAGCGGTACGGCTATAAGGAATTTCTCCCGAAGCCTGCTGCTCCTGCCGCGGCTATTCCCGGCAAGGCCTAAGTCGTCGAAAGGGAGGCGCAACCATGGCAAAGCGATTCAACATTCGGATGGCGGGCGTCGGCGGCCAGGGGGTCGTGACGGGATCTCACATTCTGAGTACGGCCGTTATCAACGCCGGCGGTGAGAGTACGATCGTTCCGTTCTACGGATCGGAAAAGCGGATGGCGCCGGTCGAAAGCTATGTTCGGGTGTCGGATGAGGCCATCTACGAGATCGGCGAGATCACGTTTCCCCACATCATCATCATTTTCCATCCGCAGGTCATCACGCACGGCAAGTCTTACACGATGCCGTTCTACTTCGGATTGAAAGAGGACGGCATCGCATTGATTAACAACGACGGCCCGATGAAGCTTCATAAGGATCAGGCGCGGGAGTTGGAAGAGCGCCGCGCGAAGCTCTACTACTTCCCTGCGACGAAGACCTCGTTGGAAGTCGCCGGAATGGATCTGGCGACGAACATGGCGTTGATGGGTTGCATCGGGGCGATTACGGGGCTCACCAACATGGCGGGTCTGGAGCAGGCCGTGAAAGACCGGTTCCTGGGGAAGGGTTTCGTGGTATCGGGAGGAACGGCTGCGCTGGACAGCGTCGTAGAACGAAAATTCAAGAAGAAGCAAGAATTGATCGAAAAGAACGTTGCGGTCATGCGGGCAGGATGGAATTATGCCGTCGATCACGGTTGGGCCGCTCCAGAAACCAAGCGTGCGGAAGAACCGGTCGCGGCTGCCAACGCCTAAAGGAGCACCATGTATCTTGTAGCCGATATCGATGTCGAGATTTGTGCCGCGAAGAGCTGTAAGCTCTGTACGCAATATTGTCCGGAAGCCAACACGATTCAGTACAGTGATGAGATGGGCAAGGACAAGGGATTCAAGTACGGATCAGCCTATGTGGCGGTAGACCGGTGCAAGGGCTGCGCGCAATGCGTATGGGTCTGCGACAACATGGCGAAGAACCACGCCATCAAGATGATCATGATCGACCAATTGCCGAAAGCCGCTTTGACCGACAATATCACCTATGGTGAGAAGAGCACCACCGCGGTCTTGGCGAGCCCCGTAGTCGGGTAAGCAGCAGAAAGGGGAATTGGGCGTGGCGACGACACAAGACACCAGAGAGAAAATCATTGTCCCGGGTCCGGCCGGGTTTCATCCTCCATCTGCGGCGCAGCTGGGCGTGGCCCTGCCCGATCCCGGTCAGGGGCTCTATTACGGGCTGCTGGAGCCGAACGAGGAGAAGGTGATCGAGGAAATGGCGCGGAAGATGTTGACCAGCCCGAACGCCACGATCTTTCCCGGTCCCTTGTTGCTGTGGGCTTGGAATGATCACGCAGTGGAAAAAGCCAAAGCCACATTGGAGATCGCCGCGCAGATTCCCGAAGTCATGATCATCCCGATGCCGGATTATCGCCCGAAGTATCCGAAAATCGATCCGGAAGAGGTCATTAACCCCAACCATCCCAACTTGACGATTTGGGGCAACAAAATCGAAGCCTGTATTTTCATCGGCGTCCATTGCCACTATGCGAATCTCACGCTCAAGATGATCCGGGCGGGGACCAATTGCTGCACCATGGCCGTTTGTGCCGAGCAGGGCCATGAGGATGCCATGCTGACGATCCGAGATTCCGATACGGCAAAGATCAAACGGGTCGCGCAGATTTTCAAGAAAGTCCGTGAAGAGATGGGCATCAAATTGCCGGCAAGCGGAGAAAATGTCCGCTTTACGGGCACGCAGTCGAAAGTGCACGGCGGAAAGACCCACACGAACCCCATGACGTTCGCTCCGTCCCCGGGCGGGACGGGCAGTGCGGCTATGTTCGGTCATTCCGCAGAACACATGAAACGAGAAGGGTAGCTGAGCGAATCGGCTCATCACTTAAAGAGGTGCGACCATGAGTGAAGCGTTGGAAGCCCAGCAAAAGACCAACCCACAGGGTGACCCGATCACCAGCGTGGCGGCTCCGAAGTCCGACGGGAAGAAGGACCCCCATGCCGAGGCGAAGCGGCAGAAAGTCGTGACGCCCGAGTACATGTTCCATGAAGCGCCGCGCACGAAGGAGTTCATTACGGGCAGCGAAGCCGCAAAAGAAGCCATTCGCCGTTCGAACGTCGACCTGGCCATCGCCTACCCGATTACACCCCAGAGCGAAACGATGCAGCTGGTCGGGGTGCTCTATGGCGAAGGGTACGTGAAGGAATATTATCGCGGCGAAGAAGAAGTCGGCGTGATGGCCGCGATTGCGGGCGGATCGCGGGCAGGGGTCCGGTGTTACACCGCGACCGCGGGCCCCGGCACCTTGCGCGGCCTCGAGGGCATCGCGTCCTGGCCGGGCCACCGGCTTCCGGTGGTCGCCATGTTCACGTGCCGCGTCGTCAACGCCCCGTTGGCCATTCAGCCGGACAATATCGAGGTGTCTTATCTGCTCAATTGCGGCATGATCGTCTTTCACGCCGAGAACCAGCAGGACATGTTCGACTTCACCATGGCCGGGTTCACCATCAGCGAAAAGAACGATGTGACTCTGCCGGTCGGCGTGTGCTGCGACGGCTTTTTCGTCACGCACGCCCGTGGATACGTGCGCATGCAGGACCGAGGGATCAAACTCCCGCCACGCGAAGCCTGGCGCGGAGCCGTGCCCGTGCTCGATGCGGAGAATCCTCCCGCCCGTCTATCGCGCGACGCCCCGGTCCAGAAATCCAATTTCATGGCGTACAACATCCACGCCGTATGGCAGCAGGAAGTCTGGGCGGCGGTGGAACGTTCGCGCAAGTATATCAACAGGTATCTTGGAGGATTGCTGACTGCCGAAAACGTGGAAGGCGCCGATGCGATCATCATTGCGTCGGGCAGTGCCGCGGCCCAGTCGCGTGAAGCGGTCCGCCTCTGCAAGGAAAAGGGTTTGAACGTCGGTCTCATCAAGGTCCGCTCGCTCCGGCCGTTTCCGACGAAGGAACTCCGGGAGCTCTGCGGAAAGGCCAAGCTGATCGTGGTGCCGGAATTCAACTACGTCGGTTGGTTGGCGAAGGAAGTCGCGACCGCGATCTACGGATTCTCCAAGGCGAAGATCATCGGCGGCCCGCGCGTGTACGGCGGTCAGTCGATGCCGGTGGAGTTGATTGTGGACGAAGTCGAGTCCGGCTTGACCGGCAAGAAATCCACCAACGTGGCGATGTCGCAGATTATGGGTGGCACCGTCAATCCTGACGAAGTGGCCCACTTCATGCGCAGCATTTGACGCGCGGTCTCAAAATACAAGGGCCCGATCCCACCAGGGGATCGGGCCCTTGTATTTTCGATGATGTGAATCGTGAAGCGCAAGAAGTCTGCGAGATACGCTTCACGAGATACGGGCAACGAACCTACCCCTGGATCTCGTCCTCGACCATCTCTTCGCTTGCCGGCATCCCGTAGGCGACGTATTTCGCATAAGACAAATAGATCATGGCGCTGTCGCGCATCGCCTTGGATCCTTGCGTCATGCGAACCACCTTATCGGAACCGGGCGGCTCCATGTTCTGCAGCATCTGGGCATGGTCCTGCAGCAGCCTGGTATAGCGTTCGACCGCCAGTTCAACCTCTTTGTATGCCTTGAGGATCTCGTCCGTCATGGTTGTCCTCCATCACGTCCAGAGCATACACTAGGCCATGCACGGACCGAAAGCCCGCCCCCCGGCTGTTCCGTCCCCTCTTGTCCTCAAGGTCATAAATCAGGGCGTTCAGGCAGCAGCGGGGGCCTGTTCTTCCGGAATCCCTTCTGCCGTCGCGCATCTTTCTCACCTGTTCACAAAAGGCAGGGGTTCTTTGGGATCCCGCTATCTGGCTGAGTCGTCCAATGTCGCCGCCTACCTCAGCTATTTCATGCCGGTCAACCTGTCGAAGGTGCAGGTCCTGCTCGAGGAGCTGCCGCCGGACACAATGGTGAAAGAGGCGGGAGCTCGCTTGCGATTTCTGGACTTGGGGGCCGGGCCAGGGACCGGCAGTCTGGCTCTCCTCGATTGGCTTCACAGGTATCATCCTGAATCGGCCACGGGTCTCTCGGCCGTTGCCGTCGATTCATCCGGTGAGGCGCTGCACCGGGCCGGCGACCTCTGGAATCGATACTGCCAGGAGGCGGGAATTTCAGGGGCGGAACTTATCCGATGCCAAGCCGATCTGGAACGATCCGAGAAAGAGCCATGGCGCGACAAGGCCAAGCAACAAGCCCAGTTCGATCTCATTCTCCTGGCCAACTGTCTCAACGAACTCTATCTCGATGCATCGGATCCCATTGCTGCGCGGACCGCTCTCCTCGCCGATCTGCTCCAATGGCTTGCCCCCCATGGCACGCTGATGCTGCTTGAGCCTGCGCTTCGGGAAACGGCCAGGGCGCTCCATCAGGTCCGGGACCGTTTGCTGCGGGAGAAGCGGTGCACCGTCTATAGTCCCTGCTTGCATGAGCAAGACTGCCCCGCCCTGATACATCCTGACGATTGGTGCCATGAAGAGCGGGTATGGGAAGCGCCCGTTTCGATCAAGGAAATCGATGAAGAGGTCGGCTTTATCAAGGACGCGCTGAAGTTTTCGTATCTGTTGCTCCGAACGGATGGACGCACGATCGCACCGCGGACGCTCCACACGTTCCGGATCGTCAGCGAACTGCGGGAACTCAAGGGAGATACGAGAGCCTGGGTCTGTAATGAGCTCGGCCGTTCGGAAATCGGTCGGTTGGATCGATCTGAATCAGACGCCAATTCAGCATGGTCTGAATGCCACCGGGGCACGATCGTGCAGATCGACGGCTTGACGCGAAAAGAGGGGGCGACGTTGGCGAGAATTCCGGCCGATGGAACGGTGGAAATCGTTAGGCCGGTTTAGTCGACCCGTGGGGCTGGCGGGGCGATCCCTTGTGCTCGCGCAACGCGGCACGCAAGGTTCATCAAATGTATAAGTTAAGGGAGGTGCTCGTTGGACGCGCGCACGTTTGGGATCATCCCCGCCGCCCCCGGATAGAGAAGAATAGTGTGAATGTGATTTGGCCACAAGTGGGGGCTACTCGCGGCTGATCAGAAAGACGTTAGGCATGGCAGCAGGAGCTTACATGAATCTCGAACACACATTGCACCATTTACGTGAGGCTGGAGAAGAGCTTCAGCGCATCATTGGCCATCTTGAGGATAAGCCGAAGTACGGATATGGCGAGTTCGCGGTTGCGATGCAGCACCTCTACCATCATCTGAACACGGCGTGGAACGCGCGCGGTGAATCCCCGGAACGAATAGCAAAGTACTCAGAGGTTGACTTCATTTGGTGGCGTCAGTTCCCCGATGACATCTATCTTGGCGCGTAGCCTACTAGCTCGTCTAACGAGCCGCTATTCTCGATGACCTCCTCCCGCGGTGCATTTCTTTTGAAGGCGACGGGTCAGAGAGCGACTCGTCGCCTTTTTTACTTCTCCTAGAGCGGCGCTGAGCTTCTGGGTCATGAACTGCGGGTGGCGCCGATCAGGACCCCGTCCGCCTGCAACGGAAGGGGAGAACAGCTGTTCTCAGCGAAAACGGGTAAATGGCACCAGCTGTCAATGCAATGACGATAATCGAAAGGCTTCCCACGGGGGGGATGGGTGGAGTGAGGACGGACAGGGTGATCGGCGACAGGACCCGCAGGCAGGCTAATCCGCTTCCGGCTCCGAACTGCCGTGCTGATGACTTACCCGATCCTCGTCGAACAATTCTTCCATTTCTTCCGCGATCATGTCCCGGTCGTTCGGCACGGAAATTAATGGAATTTCCTTCCGAGCCTTCGGCTGGTCTTCCGGTTCAGAGTCTTCCAACTTTTTGGCCTTATCCGCCATGAGGTCAGTATACACCTCCGCCAGAAGGAAAGCTGCCTATTCGAAGGCTTCCAAGGAGGACTTTTCAGGAAAGGCACGCTTACAGTTCAGGCAGGTCACGAAGTAAATGGCCTCGCGGACGGACATGGTGATCCGAAAATCCAAGCTGACGCCGCGATGATTGCAGGCGGTACAGGAGATGTCCTTCAATCGATAGGGCACATCCGGCTGGGTACGCAGATAGAACTCCATGTCTGTATAGACCGGAAAGCTGTAGAAGCATTTCTTGCACACCCCGCGCCATTCACCATCGGACTGCATGAAGCGTTGGTCGATGCCGAAGCTGGACCCCTTGCAGATCGCACACTGCACGGTGGACAGCCTGGATTCGACGTCCGCAACGGAGAGATTGGGCATTCGAAGCGTCCTCCTTGGCGGTTCTGCTGAGTATAGCGTTCGGACCAAAATGACTGCAACCGTCGTACTGATACGGACTTGATCAAGAACCGCATCGATTCTATATTTGATTGCGATGTATCAGATCACAGACAAGTTGGCGGTCGGTAATGTCTCCGACGCCGAAAATCCGCCAGCCAGCATCGGGGCGTTGTTGATGGTGGCCGCCGAGCTGTCGGTCGTGCCGCCGGTAGGGATGGCCTACGACAGAATTCCGTTGAAGGAATATGGAGAAGCGGGGGTCTCTTCGCTGGATCAGGCCGTCGCTTGGATTGAAGCGCACCTGCCCGAAAGTCGTGTCCTGGTTTGTTGCCGAGCGGGCATGGGACGTTCCGTCTCGGTCGTGCTGGCCTATCTCTGCTGTGCGGAAGACATGGCCTATCCCGACGCCTTGAACCTGCTTCTGAAGCGGAGGCCGGGCGCTGTCCCCCTGCCGAACTTGCGCTGGGTCATCGAAGCGGTGCAGCAGCTTCGCGAATCCCGAAAAGCGGCCGATGCGTCCGGCCTGACGGCGTGAGATCTGCGAAACCGAAAACAGGTTGCATTCCTTCCGTGCCGCTCGAGTCGGTGTTCATCGAGATGGAGTCGTTGTTTCATGCCGGAACTTCCTGAAGCGGAAGTGGTTGCCAGACAGATCCGATCCCGTTTGACCGGTGCGAGGCTGGCCGACGTGATGCTCGGCCGCCGCGACATCGTGAGAGAAGGGGTGAGCACTCTATCCTGGTATAGAAAGACGCGTCTCATCTCCGTCGACCGGTACGGCAAAAGTGTCGCGCTGGGGTTCCAGAAAGGCGCCGAAGTGCGATACGTGGTGGCGGAACTCGGCATGACCGGCCTCTTGCTGTTCGACGCCGTCCCGATCAGACATCCTCGGCATGTCCATGTAGAGTTGATCTTCGAAGGAGGCGCCGAGCGGACCCTTCGTTATTGGAACCCCCGCCGATTCGGACGCCTGTCTCTCCTCGATGCGTCCGGACTGGACCGATATATCTCCCGCCGCTTCGGCTACGATCCATTGACGGTCTCGCGTGAGGAGTTTGCCGGCCTCCTGAGCCGTCGCCGAGGGAGATTGAAACCCTTGTTGATGCATCAGCAGATGGTGGCCGGCATCGGCAATATCTATGCGAACGAGATTCTGTTCCGCGCCGGCCTACATCCGAATGCCCTGGCCAATCGCCTGCGTCCCGACAGGATCGACCGGCTGTTCCAGATCACCCAGCAAGTGCTCAGACAGGCGATCGACTGCGGCGGATCGAGCGTCAGGGATTTCTTCGCCCCGGACGGCACGGAGGGCGCGTACAAGCGGTATCATCTGGTCTACGGGAAAGAGGGAGAGCCTTGTCCCAACCGTTGCGGAGGGATTATTCGGCGGCTCCAGAGCGAGCGAAGCTCGTTCATCTGCCCCGGCTGTCAGGGGCGGCGACGACCTGCAGGCACATTATGCATGAATGCGCCGGAAGTCTCGATGAAACACCATTAGAAATCGGCAACTTGCGGCTGCCCAGCACGGTTTGACCCGTCGGCTAGGCCTTTTGATCCCCCGCGAATTAGTCCCTCTGGTGTATTGAGTCATCCCCGCTATTTCGCTACAATCCGGCTCCCTTGTTACCGCTTGCCACTCGCGTCACTAAGGAGACCAGTCATGGCCAAAGTGCTCGAAGGTCCCGGCATGGGACTGATGAAGAAATGGGGAATCGCCGTTCCGCACTATGTCGTCGTCACCTCCTCCGATGAACTCGCCAAGCTGGGACAAGCCAATGAATGGATGAAGAAAAGCAAGCTGGTCGCCAAGGCGCACGAAGCCATGGGGTCCCGGTTCAAGCTTGGGCTGGTCAAGGTCGGTCTCGACTTGAATGAGGCGGTGGCGGCGACGAAAGAGATGATCGGCCGCCAAGTCGGCAGTATCACGGTCACCCAAGTCATCGTGTCCGAGATGATTCCGCACAAGGAGGAGTACTACTGCGCGGTCAAGTCGACTCGCGAAGGCAGCGAGATTCTCCTGGCCAACTGCGGCGGAATCGAAGTGGAATCGAATTGGGACCGGGTCAAGCGATTGATCTTGGACGTCGGACAGCAGCCGACTGCGGAAGCCTTGGAGAAGCTCGCCAAAGATGCGGGATTCTCCGGATCCTTGACGAAGAAAATGGCCGACTTTGCCGGGAAAATGTTCACCTGCTTCGACAACGAAGACGCGCAGTACCTTGAAGTCAATCCCGTGGTCGTGCGGGAAAGCGACGGCGAACCGGTCGCCCTCGATGCGGTCACCTTGCTCGACGGGGACGCCAAGTTCAGGCATCCGGACTGGAATTTTCAGTTTGCCGCCGAATTCGGCCGCGCCTATTCCAAGGACGAGATGGAAGTGATGGCCGTCGACAGCAAGATCAAAGGGTCCGTGAAATTCATCGAAATTCCCGGCGGCGATACGGCGATGCTTCCGGCCGGCGGCGGCGCCAGCGTGTACTACTCGGACGCGGTCGTGGCGCGCGGCGGCAAACTGGCCAACTATGCGGAGTATTCCGGGGATCCTCCTGACTGGGCTGTCGAAGTTCTGACCGAAAAGGTCTGTTCGCTCCCGCACATCAAGAACATCATCGTCGGCGGCGCCATCGCGAACTTTACCGACGTCAAGAAGACCTTCGGCGGCATTATCAACGGATTCCGGAAAGCCAAGTCGGACGGCAAGCTCAAGAACGTCAAGATTTGGGTGCGACGCGGCGGTCCCAGGGAAAGGGAGGGGCTCGACGCCATGCGGGCTCTCAAGGACGAAGGGTTCGACATCCACGTCTTCGATCGCAACACACCGCTGACCGACATCGTCGACAAGGCGCTTCAAAAGTAGCGACAGGTCTGCAATGCCGGGTGTGGCGCCGGGGAGAAACCGGAACTGCAGACCGCGCGGGCATTGAAGGAAAAGGGAGACTCCGATGAGCATTCTGGCAAATAAAGACACCCGCGTGGTGATACAAGGCGGACAGGCCGGGGTCAACGCCGCCCGCCGCATGGCCGAATTTTGTTATCTCATCAAGCGCCCGCTCAACGTCGAGGCGTTCGTGTATCCGCCCGACGCGGGCAAGACGAACGAAATCCCCTATGGGAGCGGACTGATCGCCATCCCCGTGTACAAGACGATCGCGGAGGCGACCAAGCACCATCCGACGATCAATACCAGCCTCGTCTACATCGGCGCCGACCGCGCGATGAAGGGCGGCATGGAAGCCTTGGATGATCCCCATATCAAGCTCGTTTCCATGATCACCGAGGGTGTTCCGGAGAAAGACGCCAAACTGCTCGGGGCCCATGCACGAAAACTGGGCAAGGTGTTCAACGGTCCCTCTTCGATCGGCATCATTTCGGCAGGCGCCTGCCGCCTTGGCGTGATCGGCGGCGCGTTCGACAATCTGGTTCTGTCGAAGCTCTACCGCGAAGGATCGTTCGGGGTCATCACCAAGTCCGGCGGGCTCTCCAACGAGATCATCTGGATCTGCTCCCAGTTCGCGGACGGAATTACGACGGCGATCGGCATCGGCGGCGACGCCTATCCAGGCACCGACTACGTCAGTTATCTTGAGATGTTCGAGAACGATCCTCAGACGAAGGCGGTGGTCATCGTCGGGGAAATGGGCGGTGATCTCGAAGAACGGGCCGCCGAATGGTACGGCGCCAAGAAGCGGCGGATCAAATTGATCGGAGTCGTGTCCGGCTTCTGCCAAGAGAGTTTGCCCAAAGGCATGAAATTCGGCCACGCGGGGGCCAAGGAAGGCATGAAAGGGGAAGGGTCCGCCCGATCGAAATCGGAAGCGCTCAAGAAGGCCGGCGCGCTCGTGCCCCCCACGTTCGGGGCGCTCGGTCCGGCCATCAAGGAGACCTATCAGGAGCTGCTGAAGTCCGGGCAGGTGAAGGAGCCGGTCGAGCCGGCGGTGCTGCCGCGGTTGCCCAAGTCGATCGAGGAAGCGATGAAGGCGGACGAAGTGATGGTGGCGCCGCTGATCCGCACCACGATCAGCGACGACCGGGGGGACGAACCCTGTTACGACGGTTATCCGGCCTCCGAGTTGATCAACAAGGGCTATGAAATCCCGCACGTCATCGGTCTGTTGTGGGACAAGCGGCTGATCTCCAAGCAGGAAGCCGAAATCATCAAGCGCATCATGATGCTGTCGGCCGACCATGGCCCTTGCGTCAGCGGAGCCTATGCGACGATCCTGGCGGCTTGTGCCGGTATCGGACTCTCGCAATCAGTGGCGGCGGGCCTCATCATGATCGGGCCGCGCTTCGGCGGCGCGGTGACCGACGCCGGCCGGTACTTCAAATACGCCGTGGACAACAAGATGGCCGTGGACGAATTTCTGGCCTACATGAAGAAGAACGTCGGCCCGGTCCCTGGAATAGGCCATCGCGTGAAGAGCCTGCGCAATCCGGACAAGCGGGTGAAGGAACTGGTGGGGTACGTCAAGAGTCTGAACATCAAGACGCCCTGCCTGGATTTCGCATTGGAAGTGGAGAAGGTCACGGCCGCCAAGAAGGACAACCTGATCCTCAACGTGGACGGAACGATGGCGGCGGTGCTCGTCGACATTGGATTTCCGATCGACAGCTTGAACGGGTTCTTCATTCTGTCGCGTACGATCGGGTTGATCGGACATTGGGTGGATCAGAAGCGTCAGGACAGCCGTCTGATCCGGCTGTTCGATTACCTCGTGAACTATGCGGCGCCGAAACGCAGAGAAGTGCCGCCGTTAAAATAATTGCGGGAGGTCCCGCTGCTCGACGAGTTGCGGGAAGTGCCGCCACAAATAAGGCTACCGGTGACGGGTGCGCGGCAAGGGGGCATCACTCCCTTGCTCCTGACCTCATGTCCCTAGCCCGTTCGCAAGGAGAGAGCGATGTCACTCGAGCTTGCCAAGAAACTGTACGCCAAGATGCCCGATGTGCTCGGTAAAGCACGAAAAAAGTTCGGCCGTGGCCTCACGCTCGCCGAGAAAATTCTCGTGTCACACGCCGACAATTTCGACACACAGGTCTGGGAGCGAGGAAAAGCCATGCTCGCGTTGAGACCGGACCGCGTAGCGATGCAGGACGCGACGGCGCAGATGGCGATGTTGCAGTTCATGCAGGCCGGCAAGAAGCAGGCTGCCGTCCCGAGCACGATCCACTGCGATCACCTGATCCGCGCCGAGATGGGCTCGCAGAAGGACCTGCTGCGGGCCATGGACGAGAACAAGGAAGTCTATAACTTCCTCGCTTCCGCCGCGAAGAAGTACGGGATCGGATTTTGGAAGCCGGGAGCCGGCATCATCCACCAGGTGGTGCTTGAAAACTACGCGTTCCCGGGCGGCTTGATCATCGGCACGGATTCCCATACACCGAACGGCGGCGGACTCGGCATGCTGGCGATCGGGGTCGGAGGGGCGGATGCCGGAGAGGTGATGGCCGGACTGCCTTGGGAAGTGCTTCATCCCAAGCTGATCGGCGTGCGGTTGAGCGGCCGGCTCAGCGGCTGGGCCTCGCCGAAAGACGTGATTCTCTATCTGTGCGGCCTCCTGACCGTGAAGGGCGGCACCAACAAGATCGTCGAGTATTTCGGCCCCGGCGCCGAGACCATCAGCGCCACGGGCAAGGGCACCATCTGCAACATGGGTGCGGAATTGGGCGCGACGACCTCCGTGTTCCCGTTCGATCAGAAAATGATCGCCTACATGACGATCACCGATCGCGCCGATCTGGCCAACTTCGCGCAATCGCACAAGGACCTCTTGGTCGCCGATCCGGAAGTGTACCAGTCGCCGGAGAAGTACTACGACGAGGTCGTCGAAGTCGATCTTTCCAAGTTGGAACCGCACGTCGTCGGACCGCATACGCCGGACCTTGCGCGGCCGATCTCCAAGCTGGCGGCCGAAGCCAAGGAAAAAGGCTATCCGGTCGAACTCAAGGCGGCCCTCATCGGGAGCTGCACCAACTCGTCGTATGAGGACATCAGCCGATCGGCTCACATCGCCCGGCAGGGATTGAAGGCCGGCTTGAAAGCCAAGGCGTCGTTCCTGGTCTCGCCGGGATCCGAGCGGATCTATCATACGATGAAGCGGGACGGATTCCTGGAGACCTTCGAGCAGCTCGGCGGCACGGTCCTGTCGAACTCCTGCGGCCCCTGCATCGGTCAGTGGAAGCGCGCCGACGGAATAAAAGGAAGAGCGGACTCCATCGTCAGCTCCTTCAACCGCAATTTCCCCGGTCGTAACGACGGCATCAACGAGACCCTGTCGTTTCTGGCCAGCCCCGAAGTCGTCACGGCCTATGCGCTGTCCGGGGACCTCGGATTCGATCCGGTCAATCAGAAGCTGAAGGGCGCCGACGGGAAAGAGTTCAAGCTCGAGCCTCCGCACGGTGAAGAACTGCCCGCCAAGGGATTTGCGAAAGGCGAAGAGGGATTCGTGGCGCCGGCCGAGACCGGCGAGGGCTTGACGGTGGACATTCCCCCGACGAGCGAGCGGTTGCAGTTGCTCCAGCCGTTCCCCCGGTGGGACGGAAAGGATTTTGAGAAACTTCCCCTCCTGATCAAGACGAAGGGGAAGACCACGACCGATCACATTTCTCCGGCGGGTCCGTGGTTGAAGTTCAGGGGCCACCTGGACAAGATCAGCGATAACATGTTTTTGGGCGCGAACAACGCATTTTCCTCGGAACCGGGCAAGGGGACGGACGTGCTGACCGGGGAAACCGGGTTGACGATCGCGCAGATCGCGCGCCGTTACAAGGCAAAGAACATCGGATCCATCGTGGTCGGCGACGAGAACTACGGCGAGGGAAGCAGCCGCGAACATGCGGCGATGTCCCCACGCTTCCTCAACGTCCGAGCGGTGATCACGAAGAGCTTTGCCCGCATCCACGAGACCAATCTGAAGAAGCAGGGGATCTTGGCGTTGACCTTCGCTGATCCGAAGGATTACGAGAAGATCGAGCAGCAGGACCGCATCAGTGTGACGGGGCTGACGAATCTGGCTCCTGGCAAGCCGGTGCAGGTGATTATTCACAAGACGGATGGCAACGCGCTCACCATCCAGGCGAACCACAGCATGACGGCACAACAGCTTGCGTGGTTCAAGGCAGGTTCGGCGTTGAACGCGCTGAACTAAACAGGAGTTAACAGAGGGACAACCATGAGCACGAAAGCCTCCAAGATCATCTATACGAAGACCGACGAAGCGCCGATGCTGGCGACGTACTCGTTTCTTCCGATCATCAACGCATTCTCGAAGGCCGCCGGAGTGACCGTCGAATTGCGGGATATTTCACTGGCCGGGCGCGTATTGGCGGTCTTCCCCGAGTACCTGACCCCGCAGCAGAAGCAACCGGACGCCTTGGCCGAGCTCGGCGAATTGGCGAAGACGCCGGAAGCCAATATCATCAAGCTGCCGAACATCAGCGCGTCGATTCCCCAATTGATCGCCACGATCAAGGAGCTTCAGAGCCAAGGGTACAAGCTGCCCGATTATCCGGAAAATCCCAAGGACGACAAGGAAAAGGACATCAAGGCGCGCTACGACAAAGTCAAGGGCAGCGCCGTCAATCCGGTGCTGCGCGAGGGCAATTCCGATCGCCGGGCGCCGCTGTCCGTGAAGGCCTATGCCCGTAAGCACCCGCACAAGATGGGCGCCTGGAGCTCCGATTCCCAGACGCACGTCTCACACATGACGGCCGGGGATTTCCGCTCGAACGAAAAGTCCGTGACGATCCCGGCGGCGACCACCGCGAAGATCGAGTTCGTGGGGGCGGACGGCAAGACCGCCGTGCTGAAAGACAAGATCGCATTGCAGGCCGGCGAGGTTCTCGATGCCACGTTCATGAGCGTCAAGGCCTTGCGCAAGTTCCTCGAAGAACAGATCGAGGACGCGAAGAAGAAGGGGGTGCTGTTCTCCCTGCACATGAAGGCCACGATGATGAAGATCTCGGACCCCAAGATCTTCGGACATGCGGTGACCGTGTTCTACAAGGATGTGTTCGAGAAGCACGCGGACACGTTCAAGAAGCTGGGTGTCGATCCGGACAACGGCCTCGGAGACCTGTACGCCAAGATCAAGTCGCTGCCGGAAGATCAGCGCAAGGCCATTGAAGCCGACATTCAGGCGGTCTATCAAAAGCGCCCCCCCATCGCGATGGTCAATTCCGACAAGGGCATTACCAATCTGCACGTTCCGAGCGACGTCATCATCGATGCGTCCATGCCTCCGGTCATTCGTGACTCGGGCAAGATGTGGAATCCGGAAGGCAAGTTGCAAGATGTGAAGTGCGTGATTCCCGATGCCAGCTATGCGCCGGTCTACCACGAGGTGGTCGAGTTCTGTAAGAAACACGGCGCGTTCGATCCCCGCACGATGGGGAGCGTGCCCAACGTCGGCTTGATGGCGCAGGCGGCGGAAGAGTATGGTTCGCACGACAAGACGTTCAAGGCTCCCGGTAACGGGACCATCCGCGTGGTCGATGCCGCCGGCAAGACGCTGCTGGAGCACAAGGTCGAAGAGGGCGATATCTGGCGGGCCTGCCAAGTGAAGGATGCGCCGATCCAGGACTGGGTCAAGCTGGCCGTGAACCGCGCCAAGGCGACGGGGGTGCCCGCCGTGTTCTGGTTGAACAAGGACCGCGCCCATGACGCCGAGTTGATCAAGAAGGTGAACGCCTATTTGCCGAAGCACGACACGACCGGCCTCGAGATCAAGATCATGGCGCCGGCCGATGCCTGCCGCTATTCACTGGAGCGGATGAAAGAGGGCAAGGACACGATTTCGGTGACGGGCAACGTGCTGCGTGACTATCTCACCGACCTGTTCCCGATCCTGGAAATTGGGACCAGCGCGAAGATGTTGTCCATCGTTCCGCTGCTGAACGGCGGCGGCTTGTTTGAAACGGGTGCGGGCGGCTCGGCGCCGAAGCACGTTCAACAGTTCCAAGAGGAGGGATATCTCCGGTGGGACTCGCTCGGCGAGTTTCTTGCCTTGGCCGCGTCGCTCGAGCATCTGGCGAAGGTGGGAGACAATCGAGTGGCAAAGATCCTTGCCGATACGCTGGATCAAGCCAATGCGAAGTTCCTCGAGAGCAATAAGTCTCCCGCGCGCAAGGTCGGAGAGATCGACAATCGCGGCAGTCATTTCTATCTCGCCCTCTACTGGGCACAAGCCTTGGCGGCGCAGACGTCAGATAAGACCATCGCCGAAAAGTTCTCGAAGATCGCCAAGGATCTCGGCGACAATGCCGCGAAGATCGATCAGGAGCTATTGGCTGCGCAAGGCAAGCCTCAGGATGTCGGCGGGTATTATCACCCTGACGATGCCAAGGCGTCCAAGGCGATGCGACCGAGCGCGACCTTGAATGCCATCATCGACGCGATCGCGTAAGTCATGAGTGGGACGGCCGGGCCGCAGAGCGGCCC
>DAOLIU010000036.1:0-23970 GCA_035328385.1 Nitrospira sp.
TCAAGTCTCCGGCAATTACGATCCCCTCGTATCCCTCTTCCCGCTTGAGTTTGTTCAACCTGCGAATCAGCACGTTCAACTCGCCGATCCTTCGCAAACGGGTCTGATCGACCGCCCACTTGAACGAGGGATAGTCCCGAAACCGTCCGTCTCGATGGAGCGAGGACAGCAGATCCATGAACCGGCCGCCGGTTTCGAATCCGGAATGCAGATGAGTGCTGGCAAGCAAGAAACGCCCCTTGCTGCCGGGCAATCCGATCTCGGCAATCAGGCCGTATCGCAGCTCGCCCAGTTGAAATCCCGAATTGCTCCGGCAGTTGCCCAGATCGCCGCTGAGTTGAAGCCCGATGATTTTCTTCAATTCCAGCTCCTCCTTGGCGAGGATGGCCAATCCGTTATTGAGATCGGGAAACAACGCCCTGTCGCCCGAAAACCGGACCCCGCACGCATCTACCTGGTACACGACGCGATAGTGCAGCCCCAACGCCTCCAGCGCTTCCACATAGTACTGGGCCCGCTCGGGCAGTGGATTGACCTCTTGCAGGAACACCACGTCCGGCCGCTCGAGTTCGAGCTGCGTGATGAACAATTGAAATCTTCGTCTGTTTTGTTCCGGGGTTTCACCGAGCGAGACGCTGACCCTGCCCGTCGCCAATCCATGCAAGGCGTTGAACGTCAGGAACTTGAGCTTGGCGGGAGGAGGCGCGGAGGCCAGCGGAGAATCCGCCTTGTCGTCGAAGAGCGACGGCGCGGACGAGCAGGCGGCCGTCCATACGCCGAGCCAGAAGACAAGAACCCATCGCCGGCAGGGGCTCACGGTTCTTCCGTCTGCGCGGCCGTCACGGCCGCGCGCAGTCGGGCCGAATACCAATGTCGAATCGACGATCCGCTCAAGAGAATCTCCGAGGCGCTGACCGACCGGCCGAAATACAGCTCGTTCCAGTCGTCGTCGGGAGAAAGGATCAACCCGCGCAGCGAAATGCCTCCGTACGCCCCTTCGGACCTGACGTAGGCGACCACGTCGGCGTTCATGGTCGGCGTCATTCCGCCGGTGACCCCACGCCCCACCGGTCCGACGGTCAGGTTGAGATTCCCGCCGAGCATGAATTTCGAACCGACCATGGAATCGATCCCTTTCTTCGTCATGATCAGGGCCACGACCTGGGACCGTTTCAGACCGATCTGCAGCCCGAAGCTTCCCGCCTTCACCGTGTAAAACGCCGGATCACTCCATTCTCCCGTCCGCTCATCGTGGAGCAGCAACACCCCGGAACCGAGCGTGGCGCCGACGAAATAGCCGGCCTGCAGTACCTGTGGCAGAATCAGTATCCCTTTCGCGTTTTTCAGATTGCCGCGGATCCATGCCAGGTCGGGATTGCCGGCGAAATGCGCGAACGTCAGGCGGGCGTTATCCACCACTTCTTCCAGATCGGTCAAATCCGTCCCTCTCGCCGGGACGGGAAACACAAGCACGCCCCATCCCGCGAGCAGGCACAGACCCATCCTGAGAGCGAACACGACGCCCGTCAGCCGCTTTGAGCCATTGGCGAAAAGAGTCCAGACGGAGAGCATTGACGGTGCAGGACCTACTCGCCGGCTCCATCGCCGGCCGTCAGCCAAGTGAAGGCTTCCTCGAAATCGCGGAACGCCCTCACTTGGTATCCCCGATTCGTCGCGCAGAGCTCCAGAAACGCCATGCGGTCGAAGTCGTCCTTCGGGCGGTTGAGCACCGCCACGCGATACTCGCGGCTCAGTCCCAGGGTACCCAGGTCGTTCGCCAAGGTCCACACGTCGACCGTGCTCGCGGAGGAGCTCGCCTCCCGCCCGTCGATCAAAATTCTGTCGAGGTTCTCTTTCGCGCATATTTCGACCAGGCCTTTGAGCAATTCTCGACTGGCCTTGAGATCCACGACGCCGGAGACGTCGCTGCGAAGGAACTCGCTGATAGGAATGACTTTCAGGTTGTAGGCCATCAATCACCAGAAACCGCCGGAAAACTGCCATTCACTAATGGAGACAGATTAAGAGACTCACCCCGTAAGATTCAAGTACGCCCCGGTTCGATCGGATAGCCTGCCGGCTGGGGATGGCCCCTCATTTCCCCTCATTTCAACTGTCCCCCGGTCATCGGCGCTCCAGTATCAAAGATCCGGGACCCCGTAACGTCGGCGGAGCTCGGCCACCGGTTCATGGGCGACGCTCCAGAAGTCCCATGACGGAGAAAACAGGTCGACGGCCGTTCGAGCACCCCGGGCCCAAGCCTCCCAGAAAGCCTCTGGATCGAGTTGCCCCTTGGCCGCGCCGGCAAGGTCGTTGATCTTGATGTTCAGATGCCAGCTGTACAGCACGGGCAGAATGTGGCCTTCCATCGGCCTCACGGGATGCATACCCGCGGTGAAGGTGGATACCAGGATTTCCCCGCGGGGGCTCGTATCGTAGCCGCTGAGGACATGGGTGGCATCATGCGGCGTGGCGAATCGGACGTTGACCGCCCGTTCCTCCCCCGGATAAGCATAGCCGTTCTTGCGGTAGATCTCCGAAAACGCTTTTCCCAAGGTGCCCGTCGGCAATTCGCTCAGCGCCCGATACCGCGCCGCTAAGGACGGATCTCCGTGCGGGCTCCGGTACGGCATAAAGATGTCGTCGATGTCGACACGTTCGTCCCAGGGTTCGTTCCACAAGCTCAACAGATTCTGGCGGCTCATGTCCGTCAACGCCCATTGAAGCCCGCCATCGACCGACTTCGACAACTCCGTCACATAGTCCTGCCGGACGCCCAGCTTCTCGGCATATTGCAGCACGGCACTGATTCTGGGGCGACTCAATTCCCCGTCGACCAGCGCCGCAACCGAGAGGAACCGCACGGTCAGTTCGGCCTGCGCGGCGTCCGCCAGCACGGCGGCAAGGGCTTCGGGCTTCACGGCAACCAGCCGAACCGGATCGATATCTCCCGTGCCTCCCAGGACATGGCGGTCGGCGGATCGAAGCGACCGTGCCATCGCGGTGCTGAGCGGGAATCGGCCGAACGCCGTCGCCACATCCCGCATAGCGCCGAGGATCGCGCGGGTCTGATCGACCGAAACGGCAATCAATCCAGCCATGATCCCAGCCTGTTCCCCACAGTCTTACTCGCTCGTGTGGCGCGGCTCACAGGAAACCGAGTCTCCGGACTGGAGCAGGAGCCAGCGGATGGGAGAAAGCTACCCCTTCATGTCGGAGAGAATCAACCGGAGTACCCGTGGTGTTACGGCGAGACACAAGGAAGGCACTCATCGAGGCTGCGCTGAGGGCCGGCAGGGCCACGAACATTCAGCTCATGGGCGGGGCAAATCTCAAGTTGTGGGCGTCCAGGTCGGCGAGATAGTCTTTCATCCGCTGCCGTTCGTGTTGTTTCACGTACTCAATCACCTTGTCGTCGATGTCCAGGAGCCCAAGACCCGGCGGGATGGACTCCGGCCGAACGACGAAGAGGTTGACGCCCGTCTCTTTGGCCTTGATCTGGGCCTCCTTGAGACGGTGGTGAATATACCGCTCGTTCAGCCGGAGGAGATCATTGAGTTCCAGCAAGTCGCGCAGCGGATGCGGATCGATACGGACGCTGTTCGCCGGCACGTTCAGGAAAATGACGACGGTATCGCATCCGTGGCTGAACGCTTCTTCGACCGGCAGCGGATTGGCCAGATCGGCGTCCAGATAGCGATAGCCGTCCATCTCCACCATCTCGAACAACGGATACAGGGCCATTGAGGCGCGGATCCGCTTGAAGAACAGATCGTAGACGACTTTCTGCGTCTTGGCGTCCGCGCCTATCGCCGCGGCCACATCGGCATCCTTGTTGGAAAAGACCACCGTCGCCCCGTCCTCGTATCGCTCGGTCATGATATGCCAGACGATGGAACTGCCGATCACCTTCTGCAGATCGATCTGTTCACCGAGTCTCGCCAACAGCGGGAAGGGATCGAGAAACGCCTTCATCCGTTTGAACTCGAAGTACTTGTCCACCTCGCCGAAGGCTTCCAGGATCTCCGGAGATTGCACGAGGCGACGAAACGATTTCTGCTGGGATTCGGATTCGAACGTGTCCATGAGACGGAAGATGAAGCTGACCGCCCGGCCTGCGGCCCGGAACGGCATCCGCAGCCCCAGCGAGAAGACCAGGGGAAAGAAGCGCAGCGCCCGCTTCACATCGTGGAAAGCGGATCCCGGAGCCAATCCCTTCGTCGCCCGAGGTACCACCCCCAACAGCCGGGCCAGCTTCTCCCGGAAGAACGGATGAACTTCATAGATCGCCTCTGGTGAAGTGATATAGTCTTCCCAGATGCGTAACGTCTTCTCAGCTCCGCCAGGACCGGGATTCTCGACGAACCCGAGCGCGTTGCAGCTTCCCGCGGAGGAACTGACGATATGGCTCGGCATGATGCCGGCATTGACGAATTCGGCGGCGGCCGCCGCCTGGATGATGGCCTTGCAGCCGCCTCCGCAGAACACAAAGATCACCTTCCCGAATTTGTCCGACAGGCTACGCATGCCGGTCCTCCCGCCTGACGATCACCGCCTGTTCGCAGTCGTGCGGATCCGAGGTCCCATCGCCGTCCGTCCGCCGCGCTTCCCGGATCGCGCCGGCGCCCGGCGCGCGCAATTCGACCGGCGACATGGGGGTCCGGACGATGGACCCGTATGACGTCTGCATCGTCGGGGCCGGCGTCGTCGGCTGCGCCCTGGCCCGGGAGCTCGCCACGCGCGCCGGGGGCCATGCGCTGCGCATTCTCGTCCTCGAACAGCATCGAGGGGCCGGAGAAGAGACCAGTTCCCGCAACAGCGGCGTGCTCCACGGCGGCATCCACGAAGATCCGGCCACGTTGAAGGGGCGGTTGGCGCGCGAAGGCAGCCGATTGGCGGTCTCATACGCCGTCGAGCGCGGAATTCCGTTGCTCCGTTCCGGCATGGTCATCGCCGTGGCCTGGGAGGACGTCAGGAGCGGACTCTGGCGGGACCTCGCCATGCTGCGGAGGCTGTGGGTCAACGCCCGCCGCAGCCGTCTCTCGGTCTCCTTCGTCACCCCGAGAGGTCTGCGTGCATGGGAACCCCATCTCCATGCTTGCGGGGCCATCGTCATTCCGAGCATCTGCGTTATCGACCCCGCGGCCTGGGTATCGGCGCTCAAGGCCGACGCGGAAGCCGCGGGGGTCACGTTCGCCTTCGAACACCGGGTCGTCGGCATCGATCCCGAGGACGACGGATACATGGTCACCACCGATCGAAAGAGGATCCGGACCGCAGGCCTGATCAACGCGGCGGGCCTCCATGCCGACGACGTGGCCTCGTTTCTCTCAGGGAAGAGCTCGTACACGATTCATCCCCTCCGCGGCGAATATTATGAGATTGTCGCTCCGGAGAAGAAAGGCCTCATCGGACGGCTGGTCTATCCGGCCTTGCCTCCCGGCGCCGCCGGCAAAGGCATTCATTTCAGCCCGAGGCCGAACGGGCGATTGTACATCGGACCGAATGAAGTCGCCGTACGGGACAAAACCGACTATACCTCGAACCCTACTCCTCCGGGCCTGTTTCTCACGGCGGTGCGGCGTTTCCTTCCGGCTCTCGAAGAGGGCGATCTTCGTTGGGCCTATTCCGGAATCAGACCGTCGGTCATGACGGAAGGCGGCCTCAAGCACGATTTCATCGTCGCCGTCGCCAGGGAAACTCCGCCCTTCGTCAACCTGATCGGCATCGAATCCCCGGGATTGTCGGCCGCCATGGCCCTCGCGCGGCACGTCGTCAACCTCCCCTGCGTCAACGCCCGCTGGCCGCTTTCCAGTACGGACGGACGGGCCTAGCCGTTCGGCTGAAGCCGAGCCTGCTCCTCCACCCGCAGTACCCGATGCAACATTTTCCCCAGGATGGACCGGGGCAGCTCGCTGCGGAACTCGATCTTCCTCGGTACCTTGTACGCCGCCAGATAATGCCGGCAATGGGTCACCAGGTCTTCGGCGGTCAGCGCCGCCGTCTTCGGCACCACGAACGCCTTGATCGATTCACCTCCGTCTCCCGCTTGTACTCCGATGACGGCCGCGTCCTGCACGAGGGGATGGAGCTGCAACGCCTGCTCGACCTCGGCCGGATACACGTTGAATCCCGAATTCGAGAGGATCATGTCCTTCTTCCGGTCCACGATGTAGAAGAACCCGTCCTGATCGGTCCGCGCCATGTCCCCCGTGGCCAGCCATCCGCCGGGTTTGACGGCATTGGCGGTCTCCACCGGGTTGTTCCAATAGCGTTCCATCACTTGTGGTCCTCGGACCCACAACTCGCCGATCTCCCCTTCGGGCACATCGCAGCCGGATTCGTCCACGATTCTGGCGTCGGTGCCGGGTACGGGCAAGCCGATGGACCGCTTCACGGACAGGCCCCGCGGAATGTTGCAGTGGGTCACGGGGGACGCCTCGGACAGCCCGTACCCTTCGACGATGAGATGACCCGTCTGTTCCTTGAATCTCTTCAGCAATTCGTACGGCAACGCCGCCCCGCCGCAAATCACGAACTTGGTGGAGGCGAAATCTTTCGCATTGCAATGTTCCAATAGTTTTCTGACGAACGCGGGCACCAGCGTGATCACCGTCGGCTGTTTCTTGCGAAGCAGGGTGAGCAACACCGACATGTTGCGCGGATCGGGAACCAGGATCATGCATCCGCCGACCGCCAGGCAGATGTTCTGCGTCACCGTCATGCCGAACACGTGAAACAGCGGAAGCGCCGCCAGAAAGCTTTCGACTCGTTCGGCCGGCGAGAACCAGCTGATCAGCTGGCGGACGTTGGCCGTCAGGTTTCGATGGCGCAGTTCCGCCCCCTTGGAAAGGCCGGTGATGCCGCCCGTGTATTGCAGGACGGCGATATCTTCGGGCATCACCACCGGCAACTGCGCTGGCTCGACGTCCGTCAGGTTCAGGACGTCATGAAACAGCCTCGTCGTGCCCCCCGTCGGAATCTCGACCGCATGACGGTTGTTTCGGTGGTTGTAGAGATACCGCGCGATGGTAGTCATGAAATCCGTGATCTGCGTGACGACGACCAGTTCGATGTCGAGGTGTCTGATCTTCTGGTACATCTGATCAAGCACGACGATCGCCCTGGCCCCGGCATCGCGCAGCTGGTGGGACAGCTCGTGCTCCGTATAGGTAGGATTGCAGGCCACGACGATGCCGCCGGCCCGCAGAATTCCGAAGTAGGCGATGACGGCCTGCGGACAGTTGGGCAGACACAAGGCCACCCGGTCACCCTTGCGCACCCCCAACGCCGCGAGGCCGCAGGCAAACTTGTCCACGAGCGCCTGACAGTCGTAATAGGTGATCGTCTTGCCGAAAAAATAGAGCGCCGGCCTGCGGGAGAAGCGACGCGCGCTGCCGGCCAGCACGTCGAGGAGCGTCTCGGGGATCAACGGAACCTGCGGCGGAACCCCATGCGGATAATGCGACATCCAGAGACGTTCAGCCATGTGCGCTCCATCCTGTCCTGCTTGCCTGCTCGATCGCCCGGCTACCAATCTCCGGCCGCCAGGCCGGGGCAGGGTTCGAATCGCTTTCCATACCGCTGCGCCAGGGATTCCAGTTCCCCGGCAAGCACCCGCGGCGTCATCGTATCACGAGCCCACGTCAGCAGGCCGCCGCGGAATCCCGGGAATCCGATCCCGTACGTCAGCGCCAAGTCCACCTCCCGCGGCTGTTCGACGATCTTGTCCGTCAAGCATCGCACCGCTTCATCGACCATCGGAAGAAACAGGCGTCGGTGCAACACTTCGTCGGACAAGGACACCGGTTCCGCGCCGAAGGCCTGACGATGCTCTTTGATCGCCTCGACCGCCTCCGGATTCTCCTTTCCCGACTTCCAGAACGGCAGCGGCACGCCCCCCTCGCCGAGGAGGTTGCGCAAGAGCGCCTCCCGCGACTCGATCCGATGACCCAATACGGTGAGGGACGCCAGCACGTGGATGGCGACGGGCAGGCCGATCAGGTCGATCAGCTCGAGCGGACCCATCGGATGTCCGCTGTCGACCGCCATGCCGAAATCCTGCGCGACGCGGTCGATGCGCTGAATCGGCACCCCCTCCCCGACCAGAATGACTGCCTCCGCGAGATAGCGTGAAAGAATGCGATTCACCAGGAACCCGGGTCCGTCTCGTACCAGGAGCGGAAACTTGCCCAAGCGCTTGGCCACCGTACAGGCCTCCGCCAGTGCCCGCTCGGAAGTGAATGGCGCATGCACGACTTCCACCAACTGCATCTTCGCCACCGGATTGAAGAAATGCAGCCCCACGCACCGGTCGGGGCAAATCGCGTTGACCGCGATGTCGGCCAGCGTATAAGAAGAGGTGTTGGTGGCGAATATGGCGTCGGACGGCGCCTCCAACTCGAACTCCGCGAGCACCGCCCGCTTCACTTCCAGTTTTTCCGACACCGCCTCGATCACCAGCCCCGCCGAGCTGACGTCGGACATCCGCGTGGTCGGAGCGATCCTCAGGCTTCGATAGCGGAGCTCGGAAGGCAGGATGATCTTCTTCCGCACCTGCGCCGTCAAAGCCTTGTGAATCCGCCCCGTCGCGGCGGCCAAGATGTCGGGCGCGAGATCGCGCAAGACCACGGAATATCCTCTGTCGGCCAGCTGCCCGGCGATCTGCGAGCCCATCAGACCGGCACCGAGCACGCCGAGACGCGTCACCCCCTGGGCAGCGGTGGCCGCCTTGCGCTTGACCGCTTCGCCGGCCAGGAACAGTCCCACCAGATGCGTGGACACGGAACTCGCCATGAGCTCGATCAGAAGAGGCTTCTCCACGGTCAATGAAGCCTCCAACACATCCATGCCCAGTCCCCGTTCGACGGCGTCGATGGCGCGGAGCGGCGCGGGGTAAAAATTCCGGACGCGCTTGAGTACCTGCCGCCTGGCGAAGCGGCACACCAGCGAACGGATCAGCGGAGCGCCCGGGAGCCATCGGCTCAGCGGGAGAGCGGATCTGCGGTTCGTCGTGCCCCGGAGCCTTCGCACCTGGGCGAGCGCCGCCTGGATAAGCGATTCCCGCTGGATCTCGTCGAGCCGCCTTACGTGGGAGGGAATCGAGGTGACCATGGCATTGATCAATCCCATGCGCAGCGCCTGGCGGGGGAAAACCGTCCTGCCGGTCGTGATCATTTCCAATGCGGGTACGAGACCGACCAGCCGCGGCAACCGTTGGGTTCCGCCGAATCCGGGCAGTATGCCTAATCTCACCTCCGGCAGCGCCAGGCCGGTTCTCTCGTGGGTACTGGCCACGCGCGCGTGGCAAGCGAGCGCCAACTCCAGACCTCCGCCGAGACAGGCCCCCTCCACGGCCGCCACGAACGGTTTGCGGGACCGTCCCATCGCATCGAACACGGTGTGGGCGTCGACCACCAGCTGATCGAGCTCCTGAAAGGACTTCCGCCGCTGCGCGTCGTGCATTTCCTCCAGATCGGCCCCCGCGCAAAAGTTGCCGTGCTTCAGGCTCAACAGCACGACACCGGTGACGGCGGAAGAGCCTTCGGCCCACTGGACCAGCTGCCGCCATTCGGCCATGCTGTCGACGTTGAGCACGTTGACGGCCTTGCCGTGGTAGTCGAATCCTGCCAACAGGGTTCCGTCCTCCAGAACCACGGTCTTGAAATGCTGGAGCCCTCCGGAGCTTTCGATTGTGTCGATCCGATCGTTCGCCATGCCTACTTTCTTTCCACGATCATCGCCACGCCTTGCCCGCCGCCGACGCAGGCGCTGATCAGGGCTCGCTGGGCGTTGCGCCTCCTGAGCTCATAGAGCGCCGTCATCGCCAGCCGCAGCCCCGACACCCCTACCGGATGCCCGAGCGCGATTGCCCCCCCATGGGGATTGAGATCGTCGGGAGGGATGTGCCCCAACCGTTCCGTCCAGCCGTACCGTCCGAACTTCTGTTCCATGAGAGCGGAAGAGTCGAGAATGCGCGTGATACCCAAGACCACGGAGGCAAAGGCTTCGTTGATCTCGCAGACGGCGAAATCTTTCAGGCTCAACCCGGTCTTGGCCAGCAGGGAGGCAATGGCGCCGACAGGAGCCAATCCCATGCAGGACGGCTCATAGCCGAAATCGGCGTACTCCCGCACATAGCCCAAAATGGGCAGCCCGAGCGACTTGGCCTTCTCCTCTTCCATCAGCAACATGGCCGCGGCCGCGTCCGTAATCTGGGACGCGTTCGCGGGTGTGACCGAGCCGTGGAACCGGTCGAAGACCGGCTTGACGCCGCCGAAGGTTTCGAGACTCGCATCCTCGCGGATCCCGTTGTCGCGGGCGACATAGGCCTGCCGCTCGGGGACGTACATCGTCACCACCTCGTCGGCGAAGAAGCCGTTCTTCCACGCGCGGGCCGCACGCTGGTGCGACTGAACCGCGTAGGCGTCCTGCTCCTCGCGGCTGATGCGCAGTTCCGGGTCCTTCGAGATGTTCTCCGCGGTCAGTCCCATGATGAGGTCGCACATCGGATCGGTGAGCCCCAGAACCAACCCCACGCGGGGCGGATAGCGTTTCATGTTGAGCAGCTTGGGAATCAACGACAGGGCGGCGGCGGCCCGTTCGCGGAACGTCCGGCCTTTTCCGTAGCGGAGCACCAGATCGGCGACGGTTCGGTCATAGACGACCGGAATGCGGCTCATGGACTCCATGCCGATCGCCAGCACCGTATCCGCATCGCCGCTTCGGATGCGGAGGCTCGCATAGTAAAGCGCCGTAACGCCCGAGCCGCAATTCTTTCCCGCCACCGTGTCGGCGGGAATCGTCGCGGGCAGCCCGCCGGTCACGGCGGCCACTCTCGTCGGGTTGACGGCGTGCATGGGAGTCGCCACGTTGCTGCCGAGGACGCAATCGATTGTCGTGAGGGGCAGGTTCCAGCGGTGGCACCGCATGATGAGTTCGCGGACGACCCACGCCCCCAACACCTCCGCGTCCGTCCCGCTGAAATCCGTCCCCTCCTTGCAGAGGGGCGTTCGGAACGCATCAACGACCACGACATTGCGCATCTGCGATCTCCGTTCGTTTCACCCCCATGGTACCACGGCCGGACCATTTCCACGTACCTGCCGACCTCCATTCCGCCTTCCACAAATGGAGGGGCCCGGCTTCATGTCCCGGAGCCATGGCGGCCCGGGTCCACTTCAGGTAGAATCTGTAAGGAAGGCACCGGCAACGCCGTCTCGCTCGAAACCGACGCGCATGACGCAATCGGATGTATTTCAGGGCTCCGTCGCGGTCGCGGAGACCGCCCGGGACAAGGCGGTCTACCAGGGCTTCCTGGCGGGGCTCTTTATTCACGACATCCGCTGGCACCTGTTTTCCTCCATCCGCATTCCCCAAACCAGCCCCTCGGCGCAGGAGTTCCTGGAGCGATTCAAAGCCGCGCTCCTTCCGCTGGACCCAGAACGCATCGACCGGGAAGGCGAGCTTCCGGACTCGACGATCAAGGACCTGGCCGGTCTCGGCGCCTTCGGAATCAAGATCCCCCGATATTACGGCGGACTCGAGTTAAGCCAATCGGAATACCAGCAAGTCGCGACCCTGTGCGGCAGCGTCGACGCCTCGCTGACCGTGCTGTTGTCGGCTGCGCAGTCGATCGGCATACCGGAACCCCTGCGCCTCTTCGGCACCGACGACCAGAAGGCCCGGTATCTCCCCCGGCTGGCGCGCGGCGAGATTTCCGGCTTCGCCCTCACGGAACGTCAAGTGGGCTGCGATATCTCCAAGGTCGAAACGTACGCGGTCCGCGTCCTGGAAAAAGGCGAGACCGTGGGCTATCGCCTCACCGGGGACAAGTTTTTCATCACGAACTCCGCCAAACGGGACGGCGAGTTCCTCTCTTCCATGCTGGTCGTCATCGCGCGGATCGTGGACAAGCCCGAGGACATGAAGGACCCGCGCGCCCCGAAACGCTATGGCGCTTTCATCGTGGAAACCCATTGGCCGGGCTGTTCCGTGACGCGGCTCCGTTTCGAAGGCGTCAGGGCCATCTATAATGGAGCCCCGTCCTTCGACCAGGTCTATGTGCCGATCGAGAACCGTCTGGGCGGCGAGGAAGACGGCCTGCGCATCGCCCTTGCCACCCTGACCGTGGGCCGCCTCACCCTTCCCGCCGCCTGCTTGGGCGGGCTCAAGCAATGCGTCGCGCTCATGCGCTGGTGGGCGAAAGCCCGCGTGCAGTGGAACAAGCCGATCGGGGAGCACACGCTGATCGGGGAGAAACTCTGCCGCACCGCCGCCTATGCGCTGGCGCTCGAAGCCGTCATGGCCTATTGCGGAGCCTGGGCGAACAAGAAGGGCGATCTCAGGCTCGAATCGGCGGCCGCCAAGATCATCGGCAGCGAGTGGTACTGGGAGGCGGTCAACGATCTCTTTCAGGTGCGCGGCGGACGCGGGTTCATGACGGCCGAATCCCAGAGAAAGAGCGGCGAGGCCCCCGTGCCCGTGATGCGGATGATGCGCGACGCCCGGATCAATTTGGTATGGGAAGGGACCAGCGAAATTCTGCGCATCTGGATGGCGCGGGAAGCGTTGGCCCCCTATATCGATCAGGGGCTGGCCGTGCTGAACGGTTCGTGGTCGGAGAAGACGGCCGCCGCATGGTATTACGGCCGCGCCGGTCTTCGTTCCTGCCTGCCCTTTCTTCACACGAAGGGCCCCAGCGGCCTCTTCGGAAAAGACTACGCGCGGTGGACGAGGCTGATCGAATCCGCCTCGCGCAAGCTGACCCGCTCCACGCTGGTCGCCGCATTGCGCCACCGGCAGGGGCTGCACAACAAGCAACTCCAGCTGCAACGCCTGGTGGACGACAGCCTGCTGATCTTTCCCTTGACCGCGGTCCTGTGGTTCGCTTCCCAGCCGGAGATGCGGAGCAAGCCGGGCATCCGCGAACTGGTCGATTATTTCTGCGAGGACATGGCCGACCGCCTGCGTTCCGGATCGTCCCTGACCGGGAGGTCCGGACGGCCGGGACGGGACACGGCCGTCTATCGGCTCTCCAAGGCGATCATGAACGGCGACTATGCCTGGCTGGAAGACGGGATCATGCCCGTCATGAGCTCAGACGAGACAGCCGGGACAGTGCAGCGCCCGGAACAGGCGGCCCGCCCAGCTAGGGCCGGGTCCGCTCCACCAACGCGATGAACAACCAGCCACAATCCGTCATTGCAAGCGCGGTTCGAACCCCGATGGGCAGCTTTAACGGGGCTTTCAGCACCGTGCCGGCCACCAAACTGGGAAGCCTTGCGATCACCGGGGCGCTCCGCCGGATCGGTCTGTCCCCCGATCGCGTCGACCAGGTGTTGATGGGGTGCGTGCTCAGCGCCGGTCTCGGCCAGGCCCCCGCCAGACAGGCCTCGATCGGCGCGGGAATTCCCCATTCCGTCGGAGCCACCACGATCAACAAGGTCTGCGGCTCAAGCCTCGCCACGGTCATGATGGCGGCGCAAGCGATCGCGTTGGGCGAAGCCCGCATTGTGGTCGCGGGCGGTATGGAAAACATGACGCGCGCACCCTATCTGCTGGAGAAGGCCCGGCAAGGATACAAGCTGGGGCACGCAGAATTGGTGGACAGCTTGATCAAAGACGGCCTGTGGGACGTCTACAACGATTTCCACATGGGCGACGCCGGGGAACTCTGCGCGGGGAAATACGGACTCACCAGACAGGAAGTCGACGATTTTGCCTTGGAAAGCTATCGGCGCGCCCGGCAGGCCATCGAGGCCGGGCTCTTTGGAGAGGAGATCGTGCCCGTGGACGCGCCGCAACGAAAGGGCGTCGTGACCGTGGTAGACGACGAAGAGCCGAACCGGGTCGACTTGGCCAAGCTGCGCCGTTTGACTCCCGCGTTTCGACCCGACGGAGTGCTGACCGTCGGCAATTCCCCGTCCTGCAACGACGGAGCCGCCGCCCTGGTCGTGATGGCGCAGGAAGAAGCCGAAAGGCTCGGCCTCGCTCCGATGGCGCGCATCGTCGGCTACGCGGCCGCGGCGTTGGCGCCGGAGTGGCTGACGATCGCGCCGGTGGAAGCCATCAAGCTGGTCCTCAAAAAAACCGGCCTGTCGCTCGCCGACATCGACCTCTTCGAGATCAATGAGGCGTTTTCCGCCGTATCGCTGGCCATCAATCGCGAGCTCGGCCTCGACAGCCGGAAGGTCAACGTGCGAGGCGGCGCGGTCGCACTGGGCCATCCGATCGGAGCCACCGGCGCGCGGATCCTCACCACCCTGCTCCACGCCATGCCGGCCGCCGGCGCCAGACGCGGGTTGGCGACGCTTTGTATCGGCGGAGGAGAAGCGTTGGCGATCGTCGTCGAACGCGTCTAATCGACACCCGGCTCCGATTTCCTCCACTACTGCTCCATTTTTTCGTTTCTTCGACCGCGGCGCGTTCGATCCCCGAGGGCTGCGCGCGTGCTTGGATACGGCATTCTTGACCCCGTCCTCCTGCGAGTGCTAGTCTTTCGCCGCCCGCATGGGGAGGATGCTCGAACAGGACCTCCTACGGAACAGCGTCGTGAAGCGGTTATTCCTCGTCACCGCATGGCTCGTCTCTCTCCTCGTCGACATTCCGGCGCAACCGGTTCTCGCGGCCGATCTCCAGCTATCCGACGATCACGAGCTCATTCAAACTTCGATTCTCCAGCCGTGGACCGGGGATCTCGACGGCATGATCGAGCGCCGCGTCATCCGGGCGCTCGTTGCACCGTCACGCACGTCCTACTGGCTCAACGGCCCCAGACAAACCGGGGCCGAATACGAGCTGCTCAAGGCCTTTCAGGAGGAAATCAACGCCAAGTACCGGAATCGCAACAAGCACATCCTCCTCCACGTCGTCTTCATTCCCACGTCCCGCGACCAACTGATTCCCGCGCTGCTCGAGGGACGCGGCGACATCGCGGCCGGCATCTTGACCGTCACGCCGGAACGGCTCGAGAAGGTGGACTTCGGGGAGCCGTTCTTCCGCGGGGTCAAGGAAATCGTCGTGACGGGCCCCGCTTCTCCCAAGGTGACGTCCTTGAGCGATCTGTCCGGCAAAGAGGTGTTCGTCCGCAAATCTTCGAGCTATTGGAGCCACCTGGAACGTCTCAACGAACAGTTCGCCCAAGAACAGAAGACCCCGGTGATCCTCAAAGCCGCGCCGGAGGATCTGCAGGACGACGACCTGTTGGAAATGGTCAACGCCGGCCTGGTCGAGATTATCGTCGTCGACCGCTATCAAGCCCTTCTCTGGTCCAAGGTTTTCAAGAAGCTCGTCCCCCACAAGGGAGTCGTCGTCAACGCGGGGGGAGATTTTGCCTGGATGCTCCGCAAGGACAGTCCCAAGCTGAAGGCGGAGATCGATGAATTCGCCAAGAAGTACGGACGCAAATCGGAGTTCGGCAATGCCTTGGTCAAAAAGTACGGCGGGGACGGCAACCCGCGGATCGTCAAGCAGGCCACGTCGGGCGTCGAGATGAAGAAATTCGTCAAGACGGTCGATTTGTTCCGCAAGTACGGCGCCCAATACGAGATGGATTATCTCCTGATGATCGCCCAAGGGTACCAGGAATCGCTGCTCGACCAGAACGCCCGCAGCACCGTCGGCGCGATCGGCGTCATGCAATTGATGCCGGCGACCGGCGACGAGATGAAGACCGGAGACATCACCCAGCTGGAACCCAACATTCACGCCGGCATCAAGTATGTCCGATACATCCGGGATCAATTTTTCGAAAACGAGCCGATGGACGCCCGGAACAAGATCCTGTTCTCGTTCGCCGCCTACAATGCCGGGCCGACGCGGGTGCAAAAGCTCAGGAAGGAAGCCGAGAAACGGGGCCTGAATCCGAACGTGTGGTTCAACAACGTCGAGCTCATCGCCGCGCGACGCATCGGCGAGGAAACCGTCACCTACGTAGCCAACATCTACAAGTATTACGTCGCCTACAAGCTCGTGGAAGAACAGCGGCTGGAGAAGGAGAACAGCCGGGCCGACCCGCTCCCGAACAGGTCGAGCACTCAATAGACCGCCCGCTTGCGGTCCTCCGCCGCCGTCAATCCGCCAGCTGCATCTCGCTCTGCATGTGTTCTTTCGCCACGATCCGGCGGTCGCGCAGCTCCTGCCGCACGCGGGGCGAGAGGGATCCGGCGATCCGCATTTCGATGCGCGTGCTCCGCTTCCGATGGCGAATGGCGGACACCAGGCGGTTCACGACCGATTCGGTCTTGTCCGTCCAGACGGCGTAATCGATCGGCGCGGGAAAGACGACGGAGCGTTCTTTGGTGCGCCCAAGCGGAATCCGGCCGAATATCGTGATCTCGACGAGCGGCGATTCGTCTCTGTTGTAGGCCTGCAGCAATTCCGCCGCCTGCTGATAGAAGAAGGCTTCTTCCTCGGACAACGCGTTCAACGCCACCGTCAGGAACCGGTCGAGCCGCTTGGCTTCGGACAACGTTCCCAGACAGGCTACGATGATGGTTTGATGGCGGGGCGAATAGTACGGATGGTCGAGGAACTTTTCGGCCAGATCGTCCTTGATTCCCATCTCCCTGAGCTGTCGGCGGTTGAGAACCCGCAAATCGTCCGGCCCGCGCTCTTCGAGCACCCGGTTCAATACCTCCACGCTGTTCAAGCTGACGAGCGCCAACGGGAGCACATTGGGAATCGGCACGAGTAGCATGGCAAAGGTCGTCGTGTACCCGGCCAGACTGGCCCAGGCCACCCGATCCAATTCCAACTGTAAGATTGGGTTCGACGAGTACACGTCCACGTCGTAGTGCGCCGCGATGCGCCGCTTATAGGCCGCCACCTGAACCAGGTTTTTGAAGTCCGAATCCTCGTACTGACTGGACTCACGGGACATTCCGGCAATGCTGGATTCCAGCAGACGGTAGACCCCCCGAGGCATGCCGGCGAGTGTATCCAGCGGATCCGAGGCAAGACGGCCCACCGCATGGATGGGCTTGATGACAACCTTGACCGCCGATTCGACCGCCACCTTGGGCGCGTACCGGGCCCGTAAATCCGCAATGGCGACCAGTTCCCGCCGCAACCGCCGGTACATCGTGTCACCGTGCGCCAGATAGACCCCGAAGTCGGTGTCGACCGTATAGCTGTGCATATAGCCGTCATGCTGGACCGGCTCTTCGATGCGGCCGTGCGGCACGTCGCGCAACTCGAGGGGCAGCGCATCCTCGATCGTCCTCGGCTCCGGCGCTTCGTACTCGGTCGCCGCGGTCGCGGGTGAACGGCTCCCGATCAGAAACAGGACCGCACAGGTGAGAAGAAACAGGCACGTTCGGCCCAGATGGAAACAGCCGACGTGGAGAGGGAAGAAATGACCCATCGAACGACAAACTACGATGGGTCTCCGCGGAGTGTCAAGCTCGTGACGCGGCAATCGCTGCGCCCTTGCATCCCTTCCGGCGTTTCAATATGCTTTCGCCATGCGCGCCTGTCTCTTGTTCCTGACTGTGATCACGGTTGCGGGATGCGCGTTCTTCGACCCGGACGACGATCCTCCTTCGCAGGACTCCATCCCGGAAGCGGTCCTCACCGCCTCCTGCCCCGAGCTGTGGAAGCGCTACAGCGACGAACTGCAGCTCGTCGATGACGACGATGCCAATTGGCAGGCGCATGACGACAGGGCGCTGCAGTACTTCGGGCATTTCGGCGCCGCGTGCAACGCGGCGGACATGCGCGAAACGGCCGCGAGGGACTTGCGATGCAAGGCGCTTTGGGGGGTCTACGTGAAAGAAGTGGGCCGGATGACCAAAGAGGAGCAGACGTGGCGCGACCACGACGCGCAACAGACCGAGGCCATGAACCGTATCAGGTCGAATTGCGCCAAGACCGCCTGCACCTTTTTCCCCGGCATCCGATGCCGCGTGCCGAGCGTTCCCGGCTGAGCGGGAATGATGAGTCCAATAGGCTCTTCGTGATGCATCATCTATCTGTTGAAGAGATCGGCCTGGATCTCGGCCGCGGCACGCAATCCACTCGCGACGGCGCCATTCATGTATCCCTGCCATTGCAGGCTCGTATGTTCGCCGGCGAAGAACAGCCGGCCACAAGGACGGGCCAGCCAGGACCGTGAGGCCGGATCGAAACCCGGACCGAATACCGCGTAGCCGCCTCGAATCCAGGGATTCCGTTCCCACGTCACGGCCTGCATCGCCACCACCTGTTTCCGTGACGCGCCGAGCCAACGCAGTGTCCGCGCCACACCGGCCGCGCCGGCGCTCGACGCGAGCGTTCTCGTCGCACGGCTCGCCTCCCCTCCGGCCATCAGGCACAGAATCCCGTGCTTACCGTTCTGCTGTTCGTTGGCATCCCAGAGGGCTCCGATCGGCAGATTCGTCCCATAGGCCAGGGGATGATTCCGTCGCGTCCAAAACCGGCGGTCGAACTGCAGCAGCACTTTCGTAACCGGCCCATAGCGCAAGGATGAGAACGCAGCGGCTTGTTCCGGAGGAAGCGCCGGCTTGATATCGAGCGCCCGCACCTTCGTGGCGGGCAGCGCAAGCACGAGATAGTCGGACCGCAGCCACGACTCCCGATGCCTCGCACGAACGAGCACGCGAACCGATTGCCTGGACTGGGAGACCGCCAGCACTTCGTGCCGGAGCAGCAGCCGGTCCGACAGCATCGCTGCCAGAGCCTTCGGAAGTTGGTCGTTTCCGCCTGCAATCCGGTACATGCCGCCCTTGCCGGGACTACCCGATGCAATCTGATCGACCAAACTGAGCAGCGACAGATCCGGCGGATCGGCCAGGAAAAACCCGCGTAGCCCCACGAGCATCTCACGCAGTCGCCGCGGCAAGGACCGGCGTTTCATCCATTCCGCCACGGACAAGGATCCCAATGCCGCCGCCACCCTGCCGTCCCATCGCTGCTCGCTCAGGCGGTAGGCTCGAATCAGCGGGGCCAACTCCTGGGCCAGCAACTTCCACAGACCGTCTCCCGAAACGCGGCGGACCTTTCCGCCGGACGACAAGGCAAATCCGAATCCCTCCCGCAACACCGGCACGAGCCTGAGATGGAGACTGCGGACCAGCCGGCAGATCTCCTCATGATCCTCGTCGATGAATTCGGCGCCGGCCTCGGCATATTGTCCCTCGGCAAATCCGTTTCTGACCGTCAACACCCTGCCGCCTACACGATCCTGACCTTCCAACAGGGTCACGGCCATGTCCTGCTTCTGCAGCTCCACGGCGGCCGTCAACCCGGCCAGACCGGCTCCGACTACGATGACGGACTTTCCGCGGCGCGATCGAGTCATGGAGCCAGCTTAGCAGGACCGGAGCCAACGAACCAGGTCGTCATCTGCGCACTTGAACGGATTCCGCCATCCTTGCACAATGCCCCTGACTATTACTCTGCATGGAGGGTTCAACCACCGGAAGGAGTCTTGCGATGCAAAATCATACCATCGACCTCGGCTCGGTCTTTGACGCCCATGTGAAGTATGAGTTCGTCGACCATGACGTCAACTCGACGATGCGCACGATGGTTTCCGAACCCTACCTCCTCCATGTCCCGACGCTCACAGGAGGCCTCGGCGGCACCGAAGTTCGACGGTTCTACGAACAGCACTTTGTGGACAAATGGCCCGCCGACACGAAGGTCTCGCAGCTGTCACGCACGGAGGGAACCGATCAGGTCGTCGACGAGCTGATCCTACGGTTCACCCATGACGTGCCATTGGCCTTCATGCTGCCGGGCGTGCCGCCGACCGGCAAGTACGTCGAACTGCCCGTGGTGGTGGTCATGAAGTTCGAGAACGGCAAGATCGCGCACGAACATATCTACTGGGACCAGGCCTCACTCCTGGTGCAGATCGGTTTGTTGGATCCCACCACCCTGCCCGTCGTCGGCGTCGAGCAAGTCCGAACCTTACTCGATCCATTGCTGCCCCTGAACGGACTGATTGAAGCCGATAAAAGATGAGAGTCATTGACCTGGCCGAATCAAGTCAATAGGTACCAGGCTCTACCGGAGTCTCAGGAGAGGTTTTGGCCTTTCGCCTGCTCAGGCACCGGTCCGGTACTCACTTTGGACCATGCCGCCTGGATAGGTACGTGTCGTGACCTGCCGGAACGGATGTCACGCGGGAGCAAGCCGAAGAGTGGAATACCCTCGCCGATCAGTACGGGCAATCGACTGATGATCAACCGTTGTATGAGCCACGCGTCCGCAAGAACAAGAGCGGCGTCCCTTGCACTACCACCGGCCCATCCTTCGTCAGATAAAGACTCTGACAAGCCGGCAAGAAGCGGATGTTCCGCGTAATGCCGGCCTTGCGCAGCACCTGAGCCAGATAGGGGAAAGCCGCCGACCTTCGGCCGTATGGCCATCGCCCGCTGCTGAGCCGCTCGTAGGTTTTGGATCGCCTTGCTCATCGCAATCCTCCACAGAGAAATGCCTATCGAACTGTACATCCGCAGGGAGGCTGGGGCAAGTAACTCGCCGCACGATTCGTCAATCGTGTTAACATGAGGCCAGTAGGCAAAAGACCGCAGCTCGGAATCGATACCTCGCTGTCAATTGAACCTCGAGAAGGCCGTCTATTGAGAACGATTGTTTCACGACACCGCGTCCCTACAGCTCTCTGTCTCTGCGCCGTCCTCATTCTCGCGGCATCCTCCGCTCAGGGAGAATGGTACGTGGTCGGCCAAACCGGCGTGATTCTACCGGGGAGCCTGTCCAACGCGACCGTGAACAGTCCCACCCTGGCAGGAGGCGTAACCGACGCTCGGGTCGCCGACATCGATATGGAGAAAGCTTCTCCGTTCTATGGCGCGAAGGTCGGGTTTTTCTTCCCCAAACGCGAGTGGTTTGGGCTCGAAACGGAAGCTTTCACGTCGCAGTTGAACATCAAGCAACAGACCGTCGTGGGAGGCGTGCCGGGGAGGGTCTTCTCGGAAACGATGACCGGCTCCCACATGCAGCTGACGACCTGGGCCATCAACGCGATCGTGCGCAGTCCGTCTTTGGTCGCGGAGCTCGAACCCTATGGGGGAATCGGCCCGGCCCTGTTCTTCTCGAGCAGCGGCAACACCAACGTCAGCGTCGGGGTCAACCTCATCGCCGGAGCCCGCTATTTCGTGATGCCTCAACTGGCGCTCTTCGGAGAGTTCAAATACAACCGGGCGACGCTCCGAACCGAGAGCATCCAGGGGGACTATTCATCTCAAATTTTTGTCTTCGGACTCTCGCTCCACTTCGACCGGCCGCTGCCCACGTCGAGTCATTGACCTGTTAGTGAACCGCGCAGATCCCTGCGTTTCGCCGCCTGAAACTCAGGGCGCGGCCGCTCCTTGAGGGCGGAAACACACAAGCCGCATGGGCCGCGCAGGCACGGAGGGCTTGCGTGAAACCTTCTCCGATGGGCGCAGCAAAGCCGGTTGTAGTCCGTGTGCTCATTTTCATTTTGTGATATGTAGACGTGACCGCTCGATGGGATGCGAGCCGGACGATGGAGGTTCATGATGGCCGATCAGGAGCATGTGCGCGTCTTCGATTCCCAAGGCGAAGCTTACAAACAGGCCTTCCAAATCTTCCTGGATCATACCGATCAGAAGCGGAACGCCAAACGCTGGCTCCAGCAGGTCGTAGACCGTCTCCCCACACGCAAGGTGTTCATCGATGCCGGCGCGGGCAACGGCGAGCTCGCAAGGACTTTCGCTCCCGCCTTTGAGCGCACCATCGCGATCGAGCCGAACGTCTACCTCCTGGAGCAGCTGCAACGGGCCGTTTCCGTCGCCGAAGCCATCGGCCAGCCGATTATGGCGGCCCAGCCGGCGGCACAGGGCGATCTGGTGCTGTGCTCCCATACGTTCTATTACATCCCGGCTGAAGACTGGCTCGCGCACCTGGAGCGCCTCGTGTCCTGGATGTCTCCGACCGGCGTCACGATCGTCGTCCTCCAGCACCGCGAGAGCGGATGCATGAATATGCTCCATCATTTTCTCGGGCATCGTTTCGAATTGCGGCGGACCGCCGACCTATTTCGCATGAAGCATGGCGATCGATACGAAGTGGTGACGACCCTCGATCACGCGAACGTGATGACTCCGGACTTGGTCAAGACCTATGCGGTCGCGGAGTTCATGCTCAATCTGTTGGATATGAAATACGCGCCGGCGAAGCGCGACGTGGAAACCTATCTCCAGGCCAACTTCGCGTCTTCCGAAGGCGGCTACCGGATTCCCGTGCATCAGGATTTCTTACAGATCCGCGCAAAGACCGCCACAGCCGACGCCTAAAAGCCAATCCGCATCGTCGCAAACGGACGTGCGCAACTGAGCCAACCCATCAGGCTGCACCGGCATGGGAAGGCCGGAAGAAGAGGTGATCCATGAGATTCCGGCTCGGAGTACTGAACGGCCTTCTCCTTGTAGGCATGGCGGTGCCGCCGCTGACGGCCGGAACAGCCTGCGCAGGAAGCAACCTCGTGACGAAGCCCAGCCATTACTCGGTCTCCGAGACCATCGACCGGATCGAACAGGCCGTCACGGCCAAAGGGATGAAGGTGTTCGCCCGGATCGATCATAGCGGAGAGGCGAAGAACGTCGGATTGACGATGCAGCCAACCCAGCTGCTCATCTTCGGCAACCCAAAGGGTGGAACGGCGTTGATGGCCGCGCGACCGACCTCCGCCATCGATCTCCCGATGAAGGCTCTCGCCTGGGAGGATGCGGAAGGGAAAGTTTGGCTTACCTACAATTCGCCGGACTTGCTCCAAGAACGGCACGGTGTGCCGGCGGAACTGGCTTCCAAGCTCAATCCAGTCGGCACACTGTTGGAACGGGCCGTAGAATAGGCGTCGGCTCCGTCTATAAAAGAGTCCCAAGCCAAAGAGCTCGCCCTCAGTTCATGTACTTTTTGAGAAAGGCGAGAACTTTTTCCGGGTGCCTTCCGAAATAGTTGTACCCATCCTTGAAGCGCCTGGTCGTATTCTCGATCCAGAACAGTTCCTTTTCTTTGCTGCCCAGCAGGTCGAACGTCTTTTGCGCGTCTTCCGGATTTCTTGTCCATGAGTCCTTCAGCACCTGCACCATCAGCACCGGCATCTTCACGCTGGCAGCCCATAGATGCGGGGTCATTTCGGCGGCGACAAACGCGCCCATCTTGAGCAGTTCCAGATCGACCAATTCCTGATACTGCCTCACGCCCTGCAACTCCGAGAAAGCGTCGTAGATCGCCGCCATGGAGACGACCATGGGGCTGACCAGGCATTTCACGTTCTCGAACAGATCCGGACGGCGGTGAATGGCATGATACTGCGAGTTGCCGCCCATGCACTGGCTGTACAGTCCGACTTTCATTTTGCCGAGCGTCGGATGGCCGTCCACGTACTTCTTCACTCCCACGCAGTCGCGCCACTCCCATTGCCCGATGCCGCTGAGGCCGCCGTTTGCGGCGCTGCTGTTGCCGTGATTTCTGATGTCATAGGTGAGGACGTTGTAGCCGGCGTCGGTCAGATGCTTGTACTGGATCACGAAGTCGATCTCGACCGCGTCGTAGTTGCTCCAGGGCTCACCCAGATGTCCGGGAAAACCTGCGCGGCACATCGGCAGGGCATGGTTGAAGATGATCAGCTTGTTGCTTTCGCCGCCCTTGGCCGGGATGTACCAGGCTTCCAGCGGGATGCCGTCGTCGGAGGGGATGACGAGATCCTTCCAGCCGGTCATCCCATAGTCGTCAGGGGTCTTGAAGAGCACGCTTCGAAGAGGCTTGACGATGGCGGCGAGCCCTTTGACCTTTGCGTAATCCTGCTCCGAAATGGTCTTGAGTTGTTCCAACGCCTTTTCCATTCGCTCTTTGGACATTCTGCTCATGATTCACCTCTTGTGATGTTCGTCGCCGATCCAGCTCAGCGAGCGGTCTATTGGCACGCTGTCCTCAGAATATTCAGCGCAGCACCTATACTCCCTCTTGTACTCCTGA
>DAOLIU010000037.1:0-19740 GCA_035328385.1 Nitrospira sp.
CCCGCCGGTTCGCCAGGCACAGAACCCGCGTGCGGGATAGCCGGGCGGTCGGTTGCCTTCGTACAAGCCCGCTTGTCCCTGTCCGATTCGGTGGAAGCGTGGCGGGCTGGGGAGCCGGATTATTGCCGCGACAGGACCAGCACGGCGACGCCGGGAACCTACACCCCGTGCCGCTTGAACCATTCTTGTAGTCGCCGCCATCCGTCCTCGGCCGCTTCTTTCCTATAGCTCGGCCGATAGTCCGCATGGAACGCATGGGGGGCGTTCGGATAGATCACGAACTCCGAGGTGCCGCCGGCCGACCGGAGAGCCGCCTTCATCTGTTCCACCGTATCGAGTGGAATACCTTTATCTTCCGCCCCGTAGAGTCCCAATACCGGCGCTTTGAGGGCCGAGGCCACATCGATCGGGTGCTTCGGCTGCAGCGGCGTCGGAGTGCCGACCAGTCGCCCATACCAGGCCACGCCGGCCTTGAGCTGAGGGTTATGGGCCGCATACAGCCAAACGATCCGCCCTCCCCAGCAAAATCCCGTGATGCCGAGACGCTCGACGCTGCCTTCGCCCGACTGCCGGGCCCAGGCTGCGGTGGCATCCAGATCGGACAGGACCTGCGCATCCGGGACTTGCGAAACCACCTTGGAGCGGATCTCGTCGATGTCGGTCATCTTGGAAACATCTCCCTGGCGCGCGAAGAGTTCGGGCGCGATGGCCATGTAGCCCAACTTGGCGAATCGGCGGCACACGTCTCTGATGTGCTCATGAACCCCGAAGATCTCCTGAACCACCAAGACGACAGGAAATCCGGACCCGCTCTGCGGCTTCGCGCGGTAGGCCGGCATGTGACCGTCGCCGGTGGGAATCCGAACTTCACCGCCCGTCAATTCCGCCTCGTCCGTCGTGATGGTGGCGGCAGCAATCGGCTGTACGGCCAAGGCGAATCCGGCCGCGAGTGTGGCGGTCACGAAGCCGCGCCGCGTCATCATCGCAGGAAACATTGCGGACGGATTCGGCGTGGTCTCGGGAGCCGGCATGACTCGTTCCTCCAGCGATGATGATCGCTCTTCGTCCCGCTAGAGTAGCGGAGGCTGAAGAAATATGCCAGGGTCGCGAGGTACCTGTACCGGAAGTTTTCCTAGCATCGGATTCCTACGGACACTGTGTCAAAACTCAGCACAATGTGCGCGTTTTACGACGGCGGACTCGACTTTTTCTTCTGAAAACGCCCGGATACCTCTCGGGCACCCAAGCTGCAGCAACGTCGATACAGATCAGGTGGGCAGAAGCAGGAGGAGACTATGACGAACGTCAAGTTCATCCGCTCCGCTGTCACCGCGATCAGCCTCGGCGTTGCGAGCCTCTTGTTCCCCGTTTCTATGACCATTGCCCAGGCTCAATCCGGCTCATCATCTCCACGAACCGTGACGGGCCAGGTTTCAGCCGTCGAAGGCAATTTCCACATGGCGAAGGACGCTCGCGGGGACGACATCCTCAAATTCGTCGACAAGGCCTATACCATCACGACGCCGACGGGCCAGGAGATTCAGTTGAAGCTGACCCGTGAGACCAAAATTCCGGCTCGAGCGAATCCCGGCGACCGAGTGGAGGCCAGGATCTCGGAGAAGGGCCATGCGCTATCGGTCAAGCTGATCGAGCCGTGAGCGGCTGCCTGCGGCCTCCTCCATTTGACAGGACGAGCGGAACCCCGCCGCGCCGAGAGAGGAGCTGCGCGTGCCGTTCACGTCCCTCGGTTGGGGGGCGAGCGATGATGCAATCGATCGCGTCATTCGGCGCAATCCTGATGGTTCTCACCTGTTCAACCGGCTGTCCCATGACGCTGGAGCAGCGATGGGAGGCGTTCGATGCGGATAGGCGGCAGGAAATCGGCGTCAAGACGAAGGATTATTATGTGAACGAATGGGGAACGCCGGCGAAGCGTGGAACGACCGCCGACGGGGACATCGTGTGGACCTGGGAGTTCCGTGGATACGGCGGCGCACAAGGCTGGCGGAAGACGCTGATCTTCACGCCGGACGGAGTCTTGAAAGCCTTTAGCCGAGACTATTGGCCGAAAGACGGATAGAGCGCTGCCGTAACGGCATACGACCTGCCGCCTTTTCCCTTTTCTTCTCTCCAGTGGTGTGGCCTTGTTCGAGTCGGCCGCCGACAGCGTGTCATTGCGCCGCTCGGGATAATTTTTTACAATGCCTCCCCGAACGTCGTCCTGTTCGATCACGGACGGACTTCGGGGACCATACGAATCGATCGTCTTCATCAGGAGAGCATGATGCAGCCGGATCTGAGCACGCTTGGGCCGCTGGCGCCGTTGGCCGGCACTTGGGAGGGAGAGAAGGGGGAGGACATCGCACCATCGGATGATCGAGGCACGGAACACAATAAGTTCCATGAACGGATGACGTTCGAGCCGATCCTTCCGGTGCAAAACCACGAACAGATGCTGTACGGGTTGCGCTACGCGACCGTGGCGCGGCGGATCGGAGAGGCCGATCCGTTCCACGAGGAAGTCGGTTACTGGCTATGGGACCCGGCGGAACGGCAGGTGCTGCGGTGCTTTATCATTCCGCGCGGCATCGCGTTGATCGCCGGCGGCACGGCGGAGCCGGCGGCCACGGAATTCACCTTGGTGGCGGATGCGGGAGCGGACACCTATGGGATCTGCTCGAACCGCTTCCTCGACCGGGAATTCAAGACGGTGCGATTCGAATTGATGGTCACCATCTTCGGGCGAGACCGGTTTCACTACAAGGAAGATTCGCTGCTCCGCATGCCGGGCAAGCCGGATCTGTTCCACCATACGGATCAGAACATGCTGAGGCGGGTGTCGGGCTAGAATCGGGATGGCTAGGCGGCGCGGTCCTTGCCGGCTTCGCCCGCATGCGCTCCTGACGCCGCAAGGCGGCGGGCCAACACGGATTGGATGGCGACCAGCTCGTCCGAACCGGCGGGATTGGCCTGAATGCAGCGGGTGAGGGGGATGCCCGCCGCTTCGATCTCGGGCTCGAACTTTCCGATGTCATCGTCGATCCAAAACCACTCGCGGCCGTTCAACTTTTGCACGGCCTGCTGGACCCAAGCCACTTTGTTCTCCAACTTGGTCCAGTTGGCATGGTGGAAGATCGGAGGATCCTCATTGGGTCCGAACTTCTCGCAGTAGAGCACCTTCAACAGTGTCTTGATTCTCTCCGATTCCCACGACGTCAGCCAGACGACCTCGAAATGCTCGTGCGCCCAGCCGAGCCAGGACTTGACGCCGGGCCGGAGTTGGAACTCGCCCGCATAGTCGCCGAACAGCACCCCGTCGATGTCGTGGAAGAGAATCGGTAACGTTTTCATACGGCGCCTCCGGGGTCACTCTAGCAGAAGCGATCCGCAAGCACACCAAATTCATTTTTTGCCTCCTCCTGTCATGCTCGCCCTGTTGCCTTCCTCCCGCGCTGCGTTATCATTGGGCCGTTTATCGCACCCATGCTTCGCTTGTCTTGGAGTTTTGACCAATGATGAACCACGACCGGCCCGTCGTCCCTGCTACGGTCTCGCTGCCTGAGATCACCCTCAAGGCGGTCGTGCTGTCGGTGATCCTCGCGGCGGTGCTCGCGGCGGCCAATGCCTATCTGGGACTGTTCGCCGGCATGACCGTCTCCGCGTCCATTCCGGCCGCCGTCGCCTCGATGGCGATTCTTCGGCTGTTCCGGCGATCGAACATTCTCGAAAACAACATCGTACAGACCGCCGCCTCGTCTGGAGAAGCGCTGGCGGCCGGGGTGATTTTCACGATTCCCGCCCTGCTGCTGGTCGGCTATTGGTCGGACTTCGATTACTGGCAGACTACCGTGATCGCCATGGTCGGCGGGCTGCTGGGCGTGCTCTTCACCATTCCGTTGAGGCGGGCGCTGATCGTAACGGCGCGCTTGCGGTTTCCTGAGGGGTTGGCGACCGCCGAAGTTTTGAAAGTCGCGGCGGGAGAGTCCCGCGAGCAAGGACAGGAACCATCCGGCGACTTCAAGGCGCTGGCCGTCGCCGCACTGATCGGCGGAGTGGTGAAGTTCTGCGAGAGCGGCCTGCGCCTGTGGGCTGAATCGGTCGAAGGGGCGGCGCAGGTCGGCCGAACGGTCCTCTACGCCGGCGTCAACCTGTCGCCCGCGCTGCTTGCCGTGGGCTTCATCATCGGCCTTCAGACGTCGGTGGTCGTGTTTCTCGGCGGGGTGGTCGGCTGGCTCGTTTTGATGCCGGCCTACGGCCTGTTGAACGGGCTGCCTGCCGACCTCACGGGCTTGGCCGCGGCCAGGACGATCTGGAGCCATCACATCCGCTACGTGGGCATTGGCGCCATGCTGGTGGGCGGCCTCTGGACCCTGACCAAACTGCGCGAGCCGGTCTGGAAGAGTCTGCAGACGCTCCGTGACAGTTATCGGGCGTCCCGCATCGCCCAGACCGATCGGATCCCGGAGCGGACGGAACGGGATGCCTCCTTGCCGTGGATCGTCGTTCCGTTCGTCCTTTCGCTGCTCCCCATGGCATGGATCTATTCACGCGTGGTGGACAGCGTATCGATCGGCCTGGTCATGACCGTGGTGATGGCGCTCGCCGCCTTTCTCTTCTCGTCGGTCGCGGCCTACATGGCTGGATTGGTCGGCAGTTCGAGCAATCCCGTCTCGGGCGTCACGATCGCGACGATCATGTTGGCCGCTTTGCTGCTCGTGCTGTTCATGGGGGCGGGCCATCCGGCGGGTCCCGCCGCGGCGCTGGTGATCGGAGCGGTGGTCTGCTGCGCCGCCGCCATGGGAGGGGACAACCTTCAGGACCTCAAGACCGGTCACCTGGTCGGCGCCACCCCCTGGAAGCAGCAGATCATGCAAATCGTCGGTGTGCTCACCGGAGCCCTCGTCCTGGTTCCGGTGCTGTCGTTGCTCCACGCCAAGTACGGCATCGGCGAGCCGACGAGCGCACATCCGCATCCCTTGAGCGCGCCGCAGGCCACGATGATGGCAAGCCTCACTCGCAGCGTGTTCGGAGCCGGCCTGCCGTGGCCCTTGGTCGGGCTCGGTGCGGCGATCGGCGCCTTGGTGATCGTCTTGGATGGAAAACTGGCGGCGCGCGGCAGCGACTTTCGTCTGCCCGTCCTCGCCGTCGCTCTCGGCATCTATCTGCCGCTGAAACTCTCCGCCGCCATCGCCGTCGGCGGCGCCATCGCCGCCTTGGCCAAACGGGCGGCGGCAGAGGGAGAAGAGCCCTCGCGGTCGGGCCTGCTGTTTTCCGCCGGATTGATCACGGGGGAAGCCTTGATGGGCATTCTGCTGGCGATGCCGATCGCACTGGCCGCGCTGATTCCCGGTTTCTCCGCCGATCCCTTTACCCTCTTCGATGCGCCTCCGATAGCCGGCTGGCCGGGACTCGCGGCCGTGGCGCTGGTCGGAACGCTGCTCTACCGTGTCGCGACAGGGGACAGGCCGGAGCACGGCGGCCGACGACGATAGCGGGCATCTCTGCCATGCAATCGGCCGGCGAAACAGGTACACTGCCATGAATCGGAGGGCATACATGGCACGATCCAGAAGACCTGAACTCGAAAAGGACAATCCGTCGGCCCCGGCAGTCTACGTGGGGCGGCGACGGAAGGGGAAGCATCTTCACGACGGTGATGGAACCGGCATCGTCGAAATGCTGGAGCACCTGACGGACGCGGCGGAGCGGTTCGTCAATCGAGTCCCGCGACTCAAGAAGCACGAAGCGGAACGGCAGGCGCTCTTGGACGCCATTACGCAGGCTCAATTGATTCTGTCGGTCCACATGGTTTCGTCTCATCAGCCGGTTCGCTGAACGGGCCAGGCGACCGGGGGCTGCATCGTCGCTCTGCTCCGGAGGCTCGGAAAGGAGGCGGTCACGATGTTCGAACGATACGGCCGGAGAGCCGGACGGTACCTCAAGGACAAGGAACGGCTGCATCGCCTTCTCGGCGAAGCCCTGGCGATGGCCAGGGCGAGGGGCGGGGCGATCTGGACCGACATCCAGTTATTGGCCAGACTGCTCAAGGCCTGGATGAACGGCGCCTATCATGGAGTCTCCGCTCAGACTGTGACGGCGATCGTGGCGGCCTTGCTCTACTTCATCAACCCGTTGGACGTGATTCCCGACTTCATTCCGGGACTGGGCTATGTGGACGATGCGGCGCTGATCGCCTGGCTGTTGAAAAGCCTGGCAGGGGATCTCGATCAGTTCAGGAACTGGGAAAACAGCGGCGGAAGCCGCTGAAGCTCCGCCTGGGGCAGGTCGGACTTTGTCAACGGCCTGTTAGGTAGGGCTGCTATCTCGCGCCGACCATGGGTTGATAGTAGAGACGATCGAAGTAGGATTCCCCGCCCTGAGTCATGTTGCTGTAGTTGCTCATGGTGCGCATGCGTTTCTCCCGGTCGGCCCGTTCGCGTTCCTCTTCTTCTGACCGGCGGGTGAAATAGTCGGTCGTGACCTCGAAGCTGGTCATATCGGCGGGATTTTTGCCGAAATGGCCCGTGCCCGTTGCTTTCTCGCCGGATGCGCTGCCCAAATACGCAGATTCCGGCATCATTTGACCCTGTGCCAATGGAACAGAACAGGCTCCGACCGCGAACGTAAGGGCCAGGCTGAACAAGATGCCGATGGGAAGTATCATCGTAAATCCATCCTTTCTTGCCTACGATGAAGCGGGCGTGCCTGAACCGATGCCGCGCCTGGTTGCCCGATCGGTCACTGAACGCGCAGCGTCGTCGCCAGCCCCAAACTGCTCCGGCTCAGCTTGATGCGGCCGGTACGACCCAGCCGATCGACCTCGTGGAACACTTCGAACCAGCTCAACTCCGGCAGGTTGCGGATCAATTGGCCGAGAGCGCAATCCGGATGGGCCTTCACCGCTTCGAGAATCTGATCGGCAGCAGTGTGTCGATCCATATCGATCTCCTTACCGTTGCACCGCTCGTCAACGACAGAGCTTCACCATAAAGATGAAATAGAGTCGTGCAAATCACAGTCCTAAAATTGACGGCGAGAGGGACGAGTAAGCTGCTGTAATTGCGCGTAATTGTGGCGAACCCAGCTGGGTCCAAAACGACTACCGCATTTTCGCTCATGATCGATTGAGCGAAACCGCTCGAATTCAGGCTGGAACGCTGTGGTGGCAAGGGAAAGAATGGTCTGGACTCAGGCGAACCGGAAGGCCGGCCGCCTGAGCGGGAAGACCGACCTTGTCGGATATCTGAACGTCCTTCGAAACCTCGTGATCAGATACTCGGCGGATCCTCCTTGTCTTCGCCGGTCAACATCGTCACCTCTTTCGCTTCCATCTCGGCCATTTCGGTCAACATCCCCTGCAGCGCTTGGCGACGCTGCTGCACAGCCGTCTTCGGAAGATCCTTCGCCATCGGCTCCTGAGCCGATTCCGGCAGGTTCACCAGCGCTTCCGCCTCGGCAAGAGTTGCATACTTATAGGTTTCCACGTACCGGTGATCATCACCGTAGAGCCGGCCGAGTACGGCTTCGGCTTCTTCGTCGAACCGTTCCAAGTCAGGCCGGACCGGAGTCCGATGGTCCAACGTCTCCAGTTTATCGATGAGCGCCTGCAGCTCTTCACTGCGCATCCGCGGAGCAAACGACGCGTTGGTATTGGGCATGGCTTTCCCTCCTGACGAAAGTTGAAGAGCCCAGCTTCACGCAATTACGGCAAGGGGAACACTAGGGAGATCCCCCACATCCTTCCTTCACCGGACCGAACCCTGTAAGATGAACTCGTCGTCCGTCTGACGAGGCCGGACGACGATCTTATCAACCATCCAGCGACATGGGGGATTCATGACCGTCATGCATGGGGCGATCGGTTTGGCATTATCCGTCTTCTTGTGGACCGGATCCGTGCTCGCGGCGGACCCGGCGGACGTGGAGAAATTCGTGAAAGCCCGCATTGAAATCGGGGAGATGATGACCAACTATTTTGCGGGCGGAGGCAACAACGGGACGGGGCAGCCGCCTTCGCCGGAGCGGATGCAGGACATGCGGGCGGATATCAACACGAAGCTCGGCAAGGTTCTGGCGAAGTATGACTTGACCGTCGAGGAGTATCGCGCACGCAGCAAGGATGTTTTCGCCGACGAAGCCGGCGTGAAGAGCTTCCTCGAGGCCCATCCCGATCTGAAGCAACGGTATGACGCCCTGCCGCTTGACCGCATGGGACGGGGCGGGGGATCGGGGAGAGGCTACTGAGTGCGATTATTGAAGAGGCGATCGAAACCGATCGGAGGGGCAGACTGCTGGCTTCTCATGGTCTGTCTCGTGGCGCTGCCGGCCGGCGCGGAACCGGCCAAGCCGGCACCGGATCAAGGAACCTGGCGGACGGCTGCGCCGGCTCCGCTGAAACGGACGGAGGCCGTCGCCGCCACGGTGAACGGCAAGATCTATGTCGTGGGAGGGTTCGAACCGCCGGGCTTGGGCAACCTCACGAAACTGGCCATTACGCCGGCACTCGAGGAATACGACCCTGCATCGGATCAATGGACGGCAAAGGCCTCCATGCCGATGGGGCTGCACCACACCGGCATCGGCGTCGCGGGCGGCCTTGTCTACGTGATCGGCGGCTATAAGCAGTCGGGGCTCAGCATCTGGCAGCCGGTTGCCTCGGTCTATGCCTACGATCCGGCCACGGATGTCTGGACTGAGCGTACATCGATGCCCACCGCCCGCGGTGCGTTGGCCGTGGCGGAGTTCGATGGAAAGCTGTATGCGGTCGGAGGATTCGGCGAGAAGGGGAACAGCGCGGCAGTAGAGATTTACGATCCGGCCCACGACCGATGGCTGCCTCGGGCGCCGCTGCCGACCCCTCGCGACCATCTCGCCGTGGTGACGCTCGACCGGAAAATCTATGCGATCGGTGGACGGCTCAACGGAGATTACCAGCGGAATCTGGCCGTCACCGAGGTCTATGATCCCGCTGTGGATCGTTGGGAGACGGCCCCGCCGCTGCCGACGGCCCGCAGTGGAATCGCCGCAGCTTCGCTCGGAGATCGATTGTATGTGTTTGGTGGCGAAGGTCCCGAGGGTACGTTTCGCGAAAACGAGGCCTATGATCCGGCGCGGCATACGTGGCAGGCAATGGCTCCGATGCCGACTGGGCGGCATGGCCTGGGAGCTGCCGTGGTCCGCGGGGGGATCCACGTGATCGATGGAGGCCCGACTCCCGGCGGCTCCTTCAGCAACCTGCACGAAATCTTCATGCCGCCGTCCCGTTGAGTGTTTCATAGGATCGAAATAGATCCTCAGTGAATCCAAATACTCTCGCCTCCTGCATCCTTCGACATTCTCCGGTGCCCACTTCCTTTTCGGAATTCCGAGCATTCCGCTACGCCGCACAAGGAAGCGTCCTCTTCGAGCCGAGGGCATTGGAGTTGCACATTTTCTGTGTTCCGATGTCAGAGGTGTGTGTCCTTTCGTAAAAATGTATCAGCATCGAGCGGCAAGGTGACGTCCGATGTTCCATGACTCGTTCCTGCGGCATTCTGGAAACGGCCGGCCCTGTCCCTACTGTTCTTCGACCAAGACCAACGAGATCAGCCAGTACCTGCTCGGATGTTCGCATCTCGCACTGCAGCGCTGTGGCCATCTGCTGCTGAAGGCCGCCGCCCGGTTCGACGTCGGCGAGGAGGATGAGGCGCTGGAGCAGGCCATCCATGCGCGCGAGGAATTGGACCGGTCGCGCTATTTGGAAGATCAATGGAGGGTGGGCCTGACCGGCGCCTCCGTCTCAGTGACGGATATCGAGACCCACTTGAAGGAGCATCTGGAGATGCAGGAGAGCACTACAGGGGTGATGCAACCTCCACGACGAGCGGCGCCGGCCGACACCTTCGAGCCGGAGCCTCGAACCGGTTCCCAAGGCACCGCCGGAAAAGATCGACTACAGAGAAGGGAAGCCATCCGCCAATACATGTTGGATGTGATCGGCATCTACACTTATCGCTGGGACCGGTTGCAGAGCTTCGACCTGTTGAACCTCTCCGACCCGGAGCTTGCCCATGCCTATATGCGTCTGAGCGACCGCCTGACGTTGCCGGCGCCTCCCGACATGACTCCCTCCCGCCGGGCAAACACGTTCTGAGGACCGGGGACCTTATCGATTTTCCAGCCTGTTGTAGTCCAACGATCCCGCCCCGATAGGATCGGTACGGCGGTAGGTTTCATGGGTTGCGTCGCTGTGGCGCCAGAAATCCCGGTTGGTACGGCGCAGGCCAAACCGTTCAGTGAGCTTGCGGTAATCCTCTTCGCCGCCCAGCAAGGCTACCATGGCGATGAATTCCGGCAAATCCTGCCGGTTCACCCGGTAAAAGGCGTTGGGGTAGGCGCCGATGAGCCCTCGTGTCACCGTGATCCCGTCTTCATCCGGCAGGCGGCGGGATTCCGTGTTGAAGAGCGAGGCGATGTTGCTGAAACCGTTGTCGTGGAGCAAGGTGTAGAGCCGGTCTTCCCGGCCTTCCTGCTCCGGCCCCTTCGCGACGGTCAGCAGGGCGACTTCCGGCATCCATTGTAACGTCCGCCCCTTGATCTTGGACAATCCTTGCAGCTGTTCCCGCACATCTGCATCGCTCTCACCCGCCAGATCGTAGGCGTGATTTAACGCTCCGCCGAGGTGCCGGACAAGCATGTCGAACAGCTCGTGCTTGGGCCGGTCCGTCCGATATCGGATCCCGCTTTCCTTCTCGACGTTGATGCGGCGTCCCAGGACGTAGTCCTTCACCGACTCGTGCGCATCCCGATACCAATAGTCCCGTTCCCGCTCCCGGTCCTTGGCGGGCAACAGCAGGAGAAAATTCGACTCTCCCTCCATCCGAAGAAAATCCATGTACAGCCGCGTATCGAGCTGGTGGCCCGAGAAACCGTAGACGTCGAAGCCGGCGACCAGCAGATAGTAGATCCGCTCGAACAGGTCATAGGAAAGGAGCCAGGCGGTCTTCGGATCGTCGCCGACCAGGCCCTGGACGACGGAGGCGCTGTCCGCGTGGCGGAATACCGTAAGGGCGGCGTTCCGGTTCTGTCCCCGGCCGTTCCAGATGAACGCCAAGCCGGCCGCCTCACCCTTGAGATCGAGTGATTCGAGGTAGGCCTGCTTGGCCTTGAGAAACTCCTTCTGCATGCCGGAGTACTTCATCCAAGAAATCAGGCCGAGCCTGGAAGTCCCTTCCGCCGTCGGCAAATACAGATAATCGCTCGTTTCCGCCAGGTATTCGTCCTTGCCGTCGAGCGCGACGCTGTCCGGATCGATGAAGAACATCCAGAACCGATCGTCGATGACGTTGAGCGCGACCTGGCCGCGGCAGACCGGCCCCTTGATGAACTGCATGACGAAGGCTTGCGCGTCGTCCAGAAGGAACTTGTAGCGCGAACGGACCGGCAGATCGCGGAAAGCGATGAAGGGATTGGAGGCGATCGCCGGCTCATAGCCGGGAAGCGAGCGGACCTCGAAGGACGCGTCAAGAAACAATTCGGTGAACCGTTGCTTCCGCGCCTGGTTCAGCGCGTAGGGAATGTGTGTCTTGGCGAGGAGTCCCGCGTGCACCGGCTCGAGACGGTAATAGACCCGGGGGACGCCGGGATCGTCGTAGGGCCGGCGCGACGCGATCCGGTCGATCGGCTGGCCGGGGGCCGTGCGTGATCGAACGAGGCGGAACCAGCGCCGATCGGGAAGCCCGTCGAAGTACAGATGGGTGAGGTGCAGATGCTCGTAGACGTAGCGGCTCATGAGAGCCTGCTTTGGAGCATCGCCGTTGAGAAAGGCTTCCCATTCGTCCACCTGCGTCTTGACCGAGGGAGGAAGCGGATCGGGAGCGCGATAGGGGGCGCCTTGCTGGATCCATCTGATGAGCGTGTAGTACTCGTCGTCGGTCAGACCGGGCAAACCGTAGGGCATGCCCCAATGGGGATACTTCTGGGCAAAGGCGTCGAACTGGTTGTCGGTGGGACATTGCTGGTCCCGATCGAGCGACAGGTCGAAACTGTCCGGTAGAAGCGGCTGCTCCGGCAGCGGATGAGCCCGCTTGAGCGCCAACATGCGCGCAAAAACCCCGGCGCGCCGCTGCTCTTCGGTCGCTTTCTCGTCTTCCTGCAGGACCGGGAAAAATTTCTTGTCGCGCCAGGCCGCGACCGTGTCGGCATCCTCGAAAAGTCTGGTCGGCTGCGCCGTCAGGAGCCGCGTGGCATCGTAGACCGGTTTCTTGTTGGCCCCGCGCGCCACCCCTTCGTAGGCGGTCAGGTTCAACTGGCAAGGGGCGTCGTAGCAGCCGTGGCAGACGATGCAACGGCGTTCCAGAATCGGCTGCACGTCCCGCCAATAATCCACCGTCGCGACGCCGGCGGAGCTCGAAGGCGGGGGAGCCGGTACTGCACTCTGGTTCGATGGGACAGACTGGGCGCAGCCGGCGGCCGCCAGCAACCCCGCCGCCCAAAGCCACGTTCGCGCCACGCGTGGGGATGATTCGATCAACTTCCGACCTTTCCTTCGTTTCGACTGTCGGAGCCCAGCCGCAGCATTGAATCGACGGGCGATCGTACCGCCGATCACGCGGTCAAGCAAATCACTTTAGCACACGGAGGCGAATAAACGGATCTTCATCGACGGATCCCGGTTGCGCAATACACGGCCCCTTCGTACTATCCTCCCATGGAGTTAGGTGAACTGGTGACGCTGGTCGCAGCGGTACGGGCCACACCGAAGAAGACGGAGAAGGTACTACGGCTTGCGACCGGCCTTCGGCAGGTTCGGGGCAGGGAACTCGTTCTGCTGGCCTCCTATCTGGTTGGCACCATCCCCCAGGGTCGCATCGGCGTGGGATGGAAGCTGATCGAAGCGGCCATGCCTCAAGAGCCTCACTCTCCCGGCACGCCCTTGACCCTGGCAGACGTCGATCGGACGATGAGCATTCTCGCCGCGGACCAAGGCAGCGGATCGTTCGACCGCAGGGCGACGGAGCTCGGCCGCCTCTTCGAAAGGGCCGCCCCGGAGGAACGCCGGTTTCTGGGCGGGCTACTGATCGGAGAGATCCGCCAAGGCGCGCTGGAGGGCCTGTTGCTGGACGCCATCGCCACGGCAGCCGAAGTCCCGCCGCCGGCGGTCCGCGGAGCCATGATGTTCAGCGGAAACATCGGTGAAGTCGCGTGCCGCGCAATGGAGGAAGGAGCAGCCGGGTTGGCCCGGATCGGATTCCGACTGCTGAATCCGGTAGCGCCCATGCTGGCCAATGCTGCAGCCGATCCGGCTGAGGCTCTTGAGCGACTCGGTGAAGCCTCGTTCGAATACAAGTTGGACGGCGCGCGCATACAAGTCCACAAACAACACGAGGCCATTCGCATCTTCACCAGACAACTGCAGGAGGTGACCAACCGGTTGCCCGAGTTGGTCCAATGGATGGCGGCGCTGCCGGTGCGTGAGATCGTACTGGAGGGGGAGGCGATCGCCCTCCGCCCGGACGGCAGGCCGCTGCCTTTCCAAGTGACCATGCGGCGATTTGGGCGCATCAAAGATGTCGAGGCGGCGCGACGAGAGATTCCGCTCTCCTGCTTCTTCTTCGATTGCCTCTACGTAGAGGGACGGGGCGCGCTCCTGGCGCGGCCCTATCGCGAACGGATGGAGATTCTCGACGCGACGGTCCCGCTGACTTCATTGATCCCGCGGCTCGTCACCGGCGATCGCGAGACAGCGGAGGGATTTCTCCGTCAGGCTTTCGATGCCGGCCACGAAGGCCTGATGGCAAAGTCTCAAGCTGCGCCCTATGTCGCGGGGCAGCGCGGATTTCACTGGCTGAAGATCAAGGCGGCCAAGACTCTCGACCTCGTCGTCCTGGCCGCCGAATGGGGCAGCGGCCGCAGGACCGGCCTGCTCTCCAATCTCCATCTCGGTGCGCGTGACTCCGAGACCGGCGGCTTCGTCATGCTGGGCAAGACGTTCAAGGGGCTGACCGACGATCTCTTGCGCTGGCAGACGGAACAGTTCCTGGCGCTCGAAGAGCGGCGCGACGGGATGACCGTCTATGTCAAACCGGTGCTCGTCGTGGAGATTGCATTTAGCGACATTCAGGAATCACCCCGCTATCCGGGCGGGCTGGCCTTGCGATTCGCGCGTGTGAAACGCTACAGACCGGACAAGACCCCGCAGGAGGCCGATACGATTCGGACGGTGATCGAACTGTTTCGCAAGAGCCGCCAATAGCGCGCGCAGCCGGCCCATTGACAAGATCCGCAGGGGCCCTGGAGAATCACGCAGCCCGTGTCGTCGAAACCTCTCAACGTCCAAGCGAGCGCATCGGTCCCCCCGGCGGACGCGGAGGATGAACCGTCGTTCCCGCCTTACGGAGGCCCTCCGTTTCTCTCTTACGGATTCCGGCCGTTCTTTCTGTCCGCTTCATTGTTCGCCGGCCTGGCCGTGCCGATCTGGGTGTGGCTGTTTGCGGGCTCCGGCAGCGCCTCGTTTCTGTATCCGCCACGGGACTGGCACGTTCACGAGATGCTGTTCGGCTTTCTTTCCGCCGTCATCGCGGGATTCTTGTTGACCGCGGTCCCCAACTGGACGGGGCGGGCGCCGTTGCGGGGCATCCCGCTGCTCGGCCTGTGGCTCTTATGGCTGGCAGGCCGTTTCTGTCTGGCGGTACCGATGGCCTCGCCTCTCGCGGTCGCCGTCCTCGACGCCTCGTTCCTGATCGTCCTGGCCTCGCTGCTCTGGCGGGAGCTGTTCGCCGCGTCGGCCTGGGCACAAACGCCCATCGCGATCATAATCAGCTTCTATGCCGCGGCCAACGTCTTGTTTCATGCGGCGGCTCTGCGCGGCTTGTCGGGCGATCTCCCTGAGCGGCTCGTTCTCGCCCTGGTCATGCTCCTGTTGACGGTCATCGGCGGGCGCATCACGCCGAATCTGACCCGCGAGTTCCTGGCGCAGTCCGATACGGCGACGCTGCCGGCGGAGTTTTCACGCTTCGATGTCCTCTCGATGGCGTCGGTCCTGATCGCCGCCGTGATCTGGATTGCCACGCCCGACGGCCCCGTCGCCGGATGGGCGTTTATCGCAGCCGGCATCCTGAACCTCGCCCGACTCCGGCGCTGGCGCGGTTGGACCGCCTCGACGGAACCTCTGGTCCTCATTCTTCATATCGGATACGGATGGCTCGTGATCTCCCTGCTCGTGCTGGGAGGCACGGTGCTCGGAGCAGGGATGTCGCAGGCCAATGCCCTCCATACGTTGACGACCGGCGCAGTCGGCGCCATGACCCTCGCCGTCATGACCCGCGCGAGCCTGGGACATACGGGACGTCCCAAGCGGGCGGGCGCCCTGACGATTGTCATCTATCTGCTAGTCAACCTCGGGGCGCTGATGCGTATTCTCGTCCCGCAGGCGGAATCGCCGACCGCGCTGACCCATACGGTGCTTCAATTGTCGGCCGCGTCGTGGAGCGGCGCATACCTCCTCTTTGCCGCCGCCTACGGGCCGTTGCTCGTACGCCGGTCGATGGACGAGCCGTGAGAAAAAGGGGCTTTTCAGCCGCGGTCCGGCGGACATATACTTTTAGACAGGAGAATGTGCGGGAGAATGAGATGGTTTTCCGTCGTGGCCGCCGAAAAGCGAGGCTGTAATGAAACGTGCCGCATTCCTCCTGCTCGCCCTCTGTCTTGAATCACCGGCCGCCGGTGCCGAGAACTCGGCATGGACCGGTACCTGGGTGCTTCGGGAAAATCAGCCGGGAGGCCAACTCACCATGAAGATCGAGGAAACGAACTCCGGCTGGAAGATGACCTACAAAGTCGTGGGTCCTGGCGCACCAGGCACGAGCGACACGACCATCGTCACCCCGCTTGACGGCAAGGACGTGCCGGTTCTGATCGACGGCAAGCCGTCAAAACAGACGATGAGCATCAGCAAGGTGGACGGCCACCACACCGTCAATGTCATTAAATTCAGCGGGAAAGAAATCGGAGTGTCCAAGGCGGAACTGTCCGCCGATGGAAACCAGATCAAGGTCGAAACCGACTATGCGGAATCGAACCCCGGCGCCCCGGCCGGAAAACAGATTCAATTCTGGGATCTCAAAGAGCGAGCCGCTTCTCCTTAAGGAATGCTCCCCTCATCGACACTTGCAACTTCACCGCAACGCAGCGGCAAAGTTGCCGCCATGCCTCGCGGATACTCCGGCTCAGTCCTGTCATTGAGCCTCATCGACGGTAGATTTCCAGCTCGTTGTCGACACTGGTGACCCCAGTCACCTGCGACGCCACCTTTCCTGCCTGCTTCCGTTGATCCAGGGTCTCGACCGTGCCGCGCAGGTGGACCACGCCGTTGGTGGTTTCAACCTCGACCCTGGCGGGATCGACGATCTTTTCATAGGCAAACCTGGACTCGATGGCGACGGTGATTTCTCCGTCATCGAAATACCGATCGGCCCTGGGTCGAGGAGTGTCGCAGGCGGCAAGCATGACCAGCGTACCGACCGCTGTCATCGCCGTGACCAGCCGAATCGTCCGGCTTGGTTTCCTGTCATGGAGTGCCATGTGCGCACCTCGCCTTTAGGTGACGCCCACCACATGCTCCTGTTCTTTATATTACTAACCCCCGCATAGGCGATGCCAAGGCACGCACGGAGCTGGTCCGGTTCCCATGATTCGAAGATTTCCAGTCGGTTGCATGTTTTTCGATCAGGCCAAGACGTCGCGCAGCTCTGCGGGGGCAATCCAAGCAGAAGGGATGGACTGTCCGGAATCAGACAAATTGTCTGTGCTGCATCCCCACGTGTTTTCTTGACTGGCGAAAGGGGTACGGTACCTTAAAGATGGCGATCGACAGGTTCACTGTGGCAAAGGAGGGCCGCCTCAATGAGATCCCGCACGATAGGCTGTGTCGTATTCTGCGTCTGTGCGCTGCTGCATCAGCATAGTGCAGAAGGCGCAGCTGTTTCGGATAACGGGCCGGGTTGCGGCCTGGGGAAACTTGCGTGGATGGACTATGAAAGTCCCAAGCAAATCGCGCCTCAGGTCATGATGGCTACGACGAACGCCACGTTCGGCAGCCAGACATTCGGCATCTCATCCGGTACATCCGGCTGCAGCAACGACGGCGTCATCATGAAAAACAAGCACATCAATATTGCAAGTCACGCCTTCGACCGGCTGGCCGAAGAGATGGCTCAAGGGAACGGAGAACACTTGGCGTCCCTGGCGACGCTTCTCGGTGTGCCGGAAGAAGCACAGCCGGCATTCTTTGCGCTCGTCCAAGAACGGTACCAGAGCGTGGTTGGAACGGATGAGGCTACGGCCGTCGTGCTGCTCAAAGTGTTGCAGACTGCCATGGCGGAACGTCCCGAGCTTGCCCGTCTGTCGTTCGTCCACGAAGATCTCGCGCCATAGAGTGCGCCCGAGTCTGCGGGGTCACCGGCCTTCGGCTTCCTGTCGGATTAGAGGCCGGACGTCGATTTCGGCCAATACTCCGTAGTGATCGGAGGGCCAGAGCGCCCGCCCATCCGGTAGCCGGCCGGGATGATCGAGAATGATACGGCTCGATCGGACTGTGGCCGAGGATCCTGAACCAGGCAGATAGAGGATGAAATCCACGCGTTTCGACGCGGTAGGCGCCTCCATGTCGATGCGTTGCCACACGGTCGGACCGGGTGCATCGGCATTGGCGGCACGAAAGCTGTCGACGAAGCCGGCCTCGCGGCGGAGCGTCGTGAGGACCTGCGACGTTTCCGGCGTATTGAAATCGCCCATGAGGAGCGACAACCCCGAGCCGTGGCGCTGCCGCACGAGTTCGCCGACCCGCGTCATCTGACATTCATCGCCGCGCGCAAGGTGCGTCGAATAGACCTGCAGCGGTCCTCGTTCGGTCGAGATCTCCGCCCGCAGGAGAATCCGCGGCTCAATCCACCGCCTGCAACGGGGCAGATCGGTCACCTCGGAGGCCACGATGGGATACCGGCTGAGGATCGCCGATCCCTCCTTGAATCCCATGACGCCGACGACGACCCAATCCAGCGGAGCGAGGCGAAAAATGTGCTCCGTGGCCGGGGCGAAGACGACATGAAAGCCGAGCGCCTGCGCGAGGCGCTCGGCCACATTGCCGTGCGCGCGGCTGTCCGAGGCCTCCTGCAGCCCCACGATGTCGGGATCGAGCGCTCTCAATTCCCGGATGACCATCCCCAGGCGTTCTTCGAGATGAGTGTCTCCCTCGAGGAATCCGGACGTCGGGCCGTCGTGCAGGAGATTGTAGGTCACCACTCGCAAGGGTGGGAGATCGTCTTGCGCCATGGCGGCCGACATGGCGACAGGATTTACAAGGAACAGAGTGAGGGCCATCCACGTCGGCACAGGACCGACGGACTGAACGGCCTGCTCAATGGGAAATCGAGCCGGCATCGACTGTCTCGGAGCAAAGAGAAATCGAATCCACTAAGCTCATCGATGAGCTTAGTGTACCCGATTCCCGTCTGTAAGGGTCATTGTCAAGAAAGGAGGGAACAGGCGAGCAGACTACTGTTTGACGACGAAATGCACGCTTCGATTGACTTGCATACAATCCTCATCGTGCTGGAAGCACAGCGGACGATCCTTTCCGTAGCTGGTCGTGTCGACTTCGACGTCCAGTCCGAGGTCCTCAAGGTACTGTTTTACGTTCCTGGCCCTCAGATCCCCCAACACCATATTATAGGCGGCGGTGCCGACCTCATCCCCTCGTCCTTCGAGTAGTATGCCGTTGACTCCCTCCCGGCGCAGGCGCTTGGCATTGGCTTCCAAGACCGGCACCGCGTCAGGTCGGATCGTGTACCGATCGAAATCGAAGAGTACATCCACCAGCAAACCCTTGGACATCCCGGTGTCGTTTCTGGCCGCGAGTTCCGCGCGCATCGTCGGACCGGACCGCCGGGAAGCCATACTCGGGTCGGCCGGGGCGATGTGTTTAATGACAGGCTCATCAATGTGTTCTTTCCGGGACGCCTGCTCGTCACCGGTGCCGGATCCATACAGGCTGCTGCAGGCCGGCAGACCTAGGATCGTCACAGCCAAGAGCCCCATCAGCGCGATTTCAGTGGACTTTTTCATTGTGCCTCCTTCTCGACACAGCTGGTCTCTTTTGAGAAAAGCAAAGAAAATGCCATTGTGTTCCAGCACCAATCTGAGCGGCCGATCCGGTCATCGAACCTCCGCTCTGTCGAAAAACATTCGTAATTCCATCGTTCTCCGGTCACCGGCCGGAAGCGTCGGACATGCCGTACGATTCGCTTCTGGATCTATACGGTAAACGGCCGTCCCAGACTTGTACAGCAGTTCGACGTTTATCGCCGACGAACGTCCGACGTCCGGAAGGGAAGTACAGGCCTTGGCATGATTCGAGGAATTCTTGGGTAGGATCCCCGGCAGGTGCCGGACGACCTTATTGCCGGATCCCGGCGGGCGATGTGTCGGCGTTCGTTCGGTTCAAAATCCCCTGCAGTGGCTTAGACCGAATCGGTGAGCCTCGCCACAACCGACGGTAGGCGATGGCGCCCTGTATCAGGGAAGCCCGGATGGCGACTGTTGGTTCGGCAGTTCGATGACTCCCTGCAGCGGCGCAGCCGCGTCATGCGGCTTCTCGCCGCGAAACCCGGCCCACAAGCCGAGGGCTACCAGAAAAGCGAGAGCGACCGCAATTCCGGTCCGATCGACTGTGCGCGTCGTCTTCTGAACGATCCAATTGCGATG
>DAOLIU010000037.1:19840-23489 GCA_035328385.1 Nitrospira sp.
CTGCGATCATGGGACGGTCGAACCGCACGGCACACTGTGGTAGGGTCGTTCGACACCGTACGATGAGGTCTTTAATGGACGTCGACCATACGATATCGGGGGACGATGCTTTCGTCGCGTTTCGGCGCACGCGGCTGATCGCGACCGGGCTCCTGCTTTTCATGGCGGTGCTGTTCCTCCTCGCCCTGTTGGGAGAACCGCGGTATCCGGTGCTGCACTGGCTCCGCGCCTTCGCGGAAGCCGCGATGGTCGGAGCGCTCGCGGACTGGTACGCCGTCACGGCTTTGTTCAAGCGGCCGATGGGCCTGCCCATCCCGCATACCGAAATCATTCCCCGCAACAAGGCGCGCATCGCCGCCGCCCTCGGCCAACTGACGCAGCACAAGCTCGTCACGCCGGCCGCCATCGGCCGCCTGGTCGACTCCTGGCGCATTCCGGATGAGCTGACGGCGGCTCTCGTCGATCCCCAGCGACGAGCGACTCTGGCACAGGAGCTCTCGCGACTGCTGGCCCGGATGCTCGAAGCCTCCGAGGATGCCGCGATGCAGCGGTTCGTCCGCCATATCGCGGCCAAGGCCCTGCACGGAGTGAGCGCCGCGCCGTTGATGGGCCGGCTGCTCTCCGGATTTCTCGACAGTCCGCAACGTGACCGCCTCATCGACGACGTGCTGGAACTCGCCGGCACCTACGTCCAACAACATCGGGAGCCGTTGCGCCGCTTGATCGCGGACAAGCTGCCCTGGTCCCGCCTGCTCAGCCTGGTCCGTCTGGACGAGAAAGTGGCCGACAGATTCATCGACTGGTTCGTCTCGATGCTCGAGGACATGCGAATACATCCCGACGATCCGATGAGACGGCAGTTGATCGCGCGTCTCGATCATGCCGCACAGTGGCTCATGAATTCCGATCAGGCGGCGCGGCGGGAGGCGGCGATCAAGGAATCGCTCTTGACGCATGACGCGCTGCTGGAATTCATCGATCGTTCCTGGCAGGAGCTCAAGCACTGGTTCTTGACCGACCTGAGCCGCGAGCCGTCGGAAACCCGCGCCTATCTCGACGCCGCCTTGGCCGGACTCGGCGAGACGCTACGGACGGACGCGGAACTCCTGACGCTCCTGCGGGAGGGGCTGGAAGATTTGGTCGTGGAACTGGCGGATCGCCACCGCGACCGGATCGGGGAACTGGTGACGAAGACCGTGAGCGATTGGCCCGTGACGCATATGGTGGAGACGATCGAACGGGAAGTCGGCCGCGATCTTCAGTTCATTCGGATCAACGGGGCAGTCGTCGGCGGGGTCGTGGGGCTGCTGCTGCACGCCGTCGCGCTCCTGCTCGGGCTGCATCTGACGCCCTAAGACGGAAGGAAGTGAAACGGCTGCACGGGCAGTGGGACAGTTTGCATCCAGGCGCACTGCAGCACGTCCTTCCTGCGGAAGCGGGATCCGGTCAAAGCCTTTCCTGACCCGCTCCCGCTGCACACGGCGGACTTGACCGGTTCATCGGTTCGGAGTAGGGTGCACCCCGCGCAGGCGGCCGAAGGGTTTCCGCATGCCCGTCATAATCATGCCCACATTTGCCGGACTGTTTTTTTTCGCCGCGGTCATTCTCGGCGGATGCCATCCTGATCGCCCGATCCCTGAACCGGTGATGACCACCGAACATTCCCCACAGCAACCGGTCGCGCAGGCGACGTCCGGGAAACCTATTCACAGGCCGGTACAATAGAGCCGTTTTCTTTCCTCGACCGCGTCCGTGACAACCGCGCGGGAAGCTTACCGATTTGCCCCCTGTCCCCAGCAAAACCCTTAGGCTGTGGATACTGAGGTCTAGGGCCGAATGTCCCCCCGGCAACGGTCGATGCTGCGCAGATCATGACAGAGCATCAGCGGCTGGATGTGTAAAACGTACGAGATCATCCGGTTGGACCACTACAAATAGTAGAAGATCTCCGCCGACACCTATGCCCAAAAAATAGGCAAGTTGATCGATAATGCGTCCAGCGCACACTCCGCTCACCTCTCTTGGCCACTTGTACACAGAATTATCCACAGAAGATGGGGACTGAGCACTTTCATGCCGTGCCCCCCTCGATGTCAGAAATGTTTTTCATGCCACGTTTCGCCATCACCTTTCCCTTCTCACTTGCCTTCTTGACAGGGTTGAGCGGACGGCCTAGCCTGCCGGAGGCCGAACATCGCCTCGTCGAACGATGACATGCCGGAGAAGAAAGGACCGTCATGCGACTGCTTACGTTCCTATTCGTGTTGTTGGTCATCCCCGCTGCCGTTCAAGCCGGCGCTGGAGCCGGACCGGACATCCCGACCCTCACGGTCAACGGGAACGGCATCGTGACAGTACAGCCTGATACGGCCTTCGTCACCTTGGGAATGGAGACGGCCGCCAAGTCCTTGTCCGATGCCCAGCGATTGAACAGCGCCGCGATGCAGAAGGTCATGGACCGGCTGCAGCAATTGAAGATCGAAAAGGATCGCATTCAAACCTCGTCGTTCAACGTCATGCCGCAGTACAGGCCTCCGAGCAAACACCCGGTGGATGCGCCCGCGCCGGCACCGGAGATCGTCGGGTATACGGTAAGCAATCGAGTCACGGTCGAGATCCGCGATCTGCAGAAAGTCGCGGCCGTGATAGAGGAAACCTCGGCCGCAGGCGCCAACCACTTTCAGGGGTTGCATTGGGGTTTGCGCGACGAACAGCAGGCGCGCCTTCAAGCGCTCAAGCTCGCGGCGGGAAAGGCCCGTGAAAAAGCCGCGACCCTGAGCGAGGCGTTGAATCTCAAACTCGCCCGCCTCATGAACGTGACCGAAGGGGTTCAATTCATCCGTCCCGCTCCCTACGCAGGCCGCGCCATGATGGCGGCGGACAGCGGAGGCGGAGACGTCCCCCTCTCGTCCGGAGAGATGAGAGTCGAAGCAACCGTCACGCTCACTTATGAAATCAGCAAGGACTAGCCCGCCGCGCTCGACAATTCCTCGACGTTGAAGATGAAGCGCGTGGCCCTTCCAACGCTCATTTGCCCGCTGATGACACCAGGATGACACAGAAGTGACGACAAAAGGAGACGGAGAGCGGCCGTCGTTAGGCCAACGGCCCGAAGATGAACGGAGAAATCGGCTGGTGCGGATCTTGTATCTTGTTTTCCGTGAATCCTGTTTTGTATAGTGACTGTATCGAAAACGATCGGCCATAGAATCCATGATGAAATCACTCTTTGCCCTCGCTTCAACTTGTTGTTCGGCATTGCTCCTGTGGTCAGCCGTCGCCGCCGCCGATTCCGACCGCACGATGGTGATCGGCGGACAGATCGTGCCGCTGGGCCCCGAAGCATTGGGAAAACGTTCGGGTCCGATCGGCAATACGAAACAGCCGGTTCCCGACCAGGAAACCACGTCCACCACGGTTTTTCGCGACATTCCGTCGATCAGCGGCCGATATTCAGTCGGCGGTCAAACGTTCTTGCCTTATATCGGTGCGGGGTTCGGGAGCGGATACACCACCGACTTGGATCGTTCGTTACACCGGCCTCCGGCGGTCAGTTCCGACCAGGGGCTGCACAATCAATTCGGTCAAAGCGTCGCCCCCAACGAATTCCAGATGGGTATCCGCATCCCCTTCTGAGTTCCCGTCTTTC
>DAOLIU010000038.1:0-23303 GCA_035328385.1 Nitrospira sp.
GCAAGGTCCCGCGGCTTCCGGTAGACTGCGATGCATGAAACTGCACAAAGCGGCGCACACGGTCTACAAGTCGCAATATCATATTGTGTGGGTGACAGATTCCGCCGCAGAATCCTGGTGGAGTCCTCCCCTTTACAGAAGAAGGGTCAAGTTGAGGTGGTCTCACCTGTTACGTCGCTAGGCTGACGGTCCGGGCAGCCTTTTTGTACGTCTGGCGCCGAGTGCGATTTCAAGAGCGGTTTCGAGGCGGATGACGCGGCCGGTGAGATCTTCGATGTGGTGTTGTTGTTTGGCGACGGTCGCGGTGAGTTGCTCGACCTTGTCGGCCAGCTTGATGGTTCTGGCAAATGCGTCCCAGACCCGTTCCGTGAGACCCATGCTCAGCGCTTTCTTCGAGATTTGTTCAGAGCCTGGATGCGAGCTTCCGATTCTGCGACCAAGACCAATGTTTTATCGATGGCTTGAATCGCCTTTTGCGCTGCACGCGTCACCTGTTTGGCGAATTGATCCAACATGGCTTCGTCTTCTGTGGAGGAAAACCGCTCTCCTCCTTGGCGAAGCAGTTCGCCCATGGTTAGGTTGGCGGATTTTGCCTTGCGGGCAAGACGGCGCTTTTGGGCCGGACTCATCAACACGGGAACTTGCACGCTGGTTTGGTTCATAAGAAAGACCTCTTGGTGATATACATGAGATGTATATCAGACTACGTGCATAGTGTCGAGTGCCTCAATGCTGAGGAGAAGGACTCGACTGGATTCCGCTTCTGCGGGAATGTCACACTTCAATACGCTGATGGCAAACTGACTCACTACCATGGGCGTTCCGCCGCTAGCCCAATTCCCCCAGTCTCGACTGCACAATGCTCAGAGCTACAAGTGCTGCCGTTTCCGCACGGAGAATTCTTGATCCCAATGTGAGGGGTCTGTACGCCCATTCCTGCATCAGTCGCAGCTCGTCCTCATCCCATCCTCCTTCCGGCCCGATTGCGAGCACAATGGTCTGATCCGCTTCGGTCGGCAGCGGCGCGGCGGTCAATGACATCTCCGTCGACCGTTCCGCCAAAATGAATTTGGCGGCAGATTGATAGGCAACCGTCGCCTTGGAAAGGTCGCTCGGCTCTGCGATCGTCGGAATCGTCCAGCGCTCCGACTGCTGCGCGGCTTCGAGGGCGATGCGTCCCCACCTTGCCCGTTGGTGCTCGACCCGATCGGGATGGATCTTCACCACCGCATTCTTGGTTTGAACGGGGACGATGTGATCCACGCCCAGCTCGGTGGCCTTCTGGATCACCCAATCCATCTTTTCGCCTTTAAGAAGCGCCTGAACAAGGATGAGTGATGGACTTTTCCTCGGCGGCGCATGAATCGTTTCGACGATATGACACTCCAGACGCTGCGCCACTACCTTCGTGATTGTCGTTCGATGCCGCCGACCCTGGTTGTCGGTGAGGACGAGCATTTCACCGGGCTGAAGCCGGAGACTATCGCGCAGGTGTTTGAGGAGCGGGCCTTCAATACGGACCACCGGCGGCGAAACGGCGTCGGAAGCCACGAAGAAGGTGGGCATAGGAAACGGGGGCTAGGGGAGGTGCAAGTGCCGGCTGATCACTCGAAGAATGTCTTCATCTTGTCGAAGAACCCGTCGCCGTCGGCTTCCATGGACATGCCGCTCTCTTTCGCAAACTCCGTGAGCAGCTCCTTCTGGCGGGCAGTGAGCTTCGTCGGGATCTGAACTTTGATGGTGTAGAGCTGGTCGCCGGTCGTTTGCCCCTTCAGGCTCGGGACGCCGAGGCCTTTGAGGCGCAGCACTTTGTCCGGTTGGCTGCCCGCCGGAACTTTCAGGACGGTCGTGCCTTTGAGTGTCGGTACCTCGATCTTGCCGCCCAGGACGGCGGTGATGAAGTTGACCGGGACGTCACAGAGGATGTCGTTGCCCTTGCGTACGAAAACCGGATGGGGTTTGACGGTGATCGCGACGTACAGATCTCCGGGGGGACCTCCGTTGACACCGTGCTCACCTTCGTTGGAAAGGCGCAGGCGCATGCCGGTTTCGATCCCGGCCGGAATATGGACGGCGATGGTCCGCTCACGATAAATCCGTTGGCGGCCTTGGCAGGTCGGACAGGGCTCCGTCACGATGCGGCCCGCGCCGTCGCATTGTCCGCAAGGTCGGCTGACGCTGAAGAAGCCTTGCTGGAGCCGGATCTGTCCGGCGCCTTTGCAGCTGGGACAGACCTTGATCGATGAGGCCGATTTCGCGCCGGATCCTTTGCAATCGGCGCAAGATTCCCAACGGGGAATCTTCAGTTTGGCGTCCTTGCCGTAGATCGATTCCTCGAACGTGAGTTCGAGGTTGTATTGCAGATCGTTGCCGCGCTCGGGACGCGTGCCGCCACGCTGTCCCCCGAAGAAATCCTCGAAGATGTCGTTGAAGACGTCGCCGAATCCGCCGCCGCGGCCGAAATCAAAGCCCTCGAATCCGGCGCCGCCCTGCGTGCCGGCATGCCCGAACATGTCGTAGCGTTTTCGCTTTTCCTGATCGCTGAGATGCTCGTAGGCTTCGTTGATTTCCTTGAACTTCTCTTCGGCGTGCTTTTTCTGTTGGTCACCGGTCTGGAGATCGGGATGGTATTGGCGGGCGAGCTTACGGTAGGCCTTCTTGACCTCGTCTTCGCTCGCCGTCCGCTCGACGCCCAATGTTTCGTAAAAATCGCGCTTTGCCACGGATGGGATTGTCCCTTGAATAAACCGCGTAGAAAAACCGGGTCCCGCATCTGAGCGGAACCCGGTCTCTCGCTGAGTATTTTAACTTACTTTTTGTCTTTGTCCACTTCTTCGAACTCGGCGTCTACGACCTTTTCGTCGGTCTTGGCGCCGTTGTTTTGCTGGGCCGCCGCGTCGCCGGCTCCTGCCGATGCGGTGGTCGACGCCTTCTTGTACATCTCTTCGGCCAGCTTGTGCGATGCGGTCGTCAACGCCTGGGTGGCGGATTCGATCGCGTCGGCATCCTGGCCTTCCATGGCCTTCTTCAAATTGGCGATGGCCTCCTCGATCTTGGATTTTTCCTCCGGCGCGATCTTGTCGCCGTGCTCGGAGAGGTTTTTCTCCGTCTGATAGAGGAGATTGTCCGCCTGATTCTTCGCTTCGGCGGCCTTGCGGCGCTTCTTGTCGTCCTCGGTATGGGCCTGGGCGTCCTTGACGAGCTTTTCCACTTCCTCTTTGCTGAGCCCGCTGGAGGCCGTGATCTTGATGGACTGCTCCTTTTGCGTCGCCAGGTCCTTCGCCGAGACGTGGACGATACCGTTGGCGTCGATATCGAACGTGACTTCGATCTGCGGCATGCCGCGGGGAGCGGGCGGAATGCCGACCAGGTCGAACTGGCCCAACAGCTTGTTGTCGTTGGCCATTTCCCGTTCGCCCTGAAACACGCGGATCGTGACGGCCGTTTGATTGTCCGCCGCGGTCGAAAAGACCTGGCTCTTCTTGGTCGGCACGGTCGTGTTCCGTTCGATGAGCTTGGTGAAGACCCCGCCGAGGGTCTCGATGCCCAGCGAGAGCGGCGTGACGTCCAGCAACAGGACGTCCTTGACGTCGCCCTTGAGCACGCCGCCTTGGATGCCGGCCCCGATGGCCACGACTTCGTCCGGGTTGACTCCCCGGTGCGGTTCCTTGCCGAAGAAATCCTTTACCACTTGAATGACTTTCGGCATCCGCGTCATGCCGCCCACGAGCACCACTTCGTTGATGTCGCGCGGTGAGACGCCGGCGTCGGCCAACGCCTTCTTGCAGGGTTCGATCGTCCGCTGAATCAGATCGTCGACCAGCTGCTCCAGTTTCGCCCGCGTCAGCTTGATGACCATGTGCTTGGGGCCGCTGGCATCCGCCGTGATGAACGGCAGATTGATCTCGGTCTCCTGGGAGGAGGACAGTTCGATCTTGGCCCGTTCCGCCGCTTCCTTGAGACGCTGCAACGCCATCCGATCCTTCCGCAGATCGATGCCCTGGTCCTTCTTGAACTCGTCGACCAGCCAGTCCATGACGCGGAGGTCGAAGTCGTCGCCGCCCAAATAGGTATCGCCGTTCGTGGATTTCACTTCGAAGACGCCTTCACCGATCTCGAGCACCGACACGTCGAATGTGCCGCCGCCGAGGTCATACACGGCGATCCGTTCGTCCTTCTTCTTGTCGAGCCCATAGGCCAACGACGCCGCGGTGGGCTCGTTGATGATTCTGAGCACGTTCAGCCCCGCGATCTGTCCCGCATCCTTGGTGGCTTGCCGCTGGCTGTCGTCGAAATACGCCGGCACCGTGATGACGGCTTCGGTGACCTTCTCGCCGAGATAATCCTCGGCGGTCTGCCGCATCTTCTGCAGAATCATCGCGGAAACTTCCGGCGGACTGTAGCGCTTGCCGCGAAGCTCGACGTGCGCGTCACCGTTGTCGGCTTCCACGACTTTGTAGGGCAGGCGCTTTAGAGCTTCCTGGACTTCCTTGCTGCGGAACTTGCGTCCCATGAGGCGCTTGACGGAGAAAATAGTATTCTCGGGATTGGTGATGGCCTGTCGTTTGGCGATCTGGCCGACCAGTCGCTCCGCCTTGTCGGTGATGGCAACGACGGACGGGGTCGTCCGGCTGCCTTCCGCGTTCGCGATGACAACGGGATCGCCGCCGCTCATGATGGCCACGCAGGAATTGGTGGTGCCTAGGTCGATGCCGATTACTTTACCCATGTGTGCGTGCTCCTTCCTTCTAACAGGCTGTTGAAAAAGTCCGCCGCCAGCGTTCTCGCATCGCTCAGACGCTCAACGTACAAAACGGAAGTACGCTTCGCCTCTTCGCTCGCTGCGGCCTTGCCGGACGGGCTTTTTGAACAGCCTGCAGTCTCCTCAAAATGATGCTTCAAGATCTAACCCTGAACGTCAGTGTCATCATGATGTCGCGCCATCTACTCCATCCGTTCCCGGGCCCGTCGACACGGTCACCATGGCCGCTCTCAAAATACGATCATGCAGGCGATACCCTCGTTGAAATTCCTCTACCACGTGCTGGGCCGGCACGTTATTCGATGACACGGATGCCACGGCTTGATGCGCCGAAGGATCGAAGGGCTTGCCAACTGTTTCTATTGCCTGTACCCCGAATCTTCCCAGCACGGTCAGTAATTGCTTCAGGGTCAGATCGACGCCTTGAATCAAGGAATCGTTGCTCCCGTCCGTCTTTGCCGCCTTGATGGCGCGTTCCAGATTATCGACCGTCGGCAGGAGTTCCTTGAGCAACTGTTCATTCCCGAATTTAATCTGCTCCCGCTGGTCCCGTTGAGCCAGTCGCTTGTAGTTGTCGAACTCGGCTGCGTGCCGCAGATACTTGTCGTTGAGCGCTTTGAACTCTTCGGACTTGGCAGCCAGTGCCTTTTGCAATGCCGCTTCCGACGATTCTCCGGATTCCGCAGAGGAATCCGCCACAGCGTCTTCATCTAAGTTGTCAATTGTATTGGCGTTCTTGTCTTTTTCAGACACCGATGCACCTCTCGCGGGTAACAGATAGACACATGAGGTATAAAGTCAACAGGCACTTGAAAAAATTACTTGGATTGTCGGCTCGATCCGATTCGTGGCTCAGATTTCGTCAGATTTCGATAGAGGAGGTAGGAACTCCACGTGCACGATCGTACAGTAGGCGCAGCCCCTCCAGGGTCAGAAGCGGTTCCACCTTGTGAATGGAAACGGTTTCGGACGCAACGATGGCACTCAGTCCTCCGGTCGCGATGACAAGAGCCTGACGTCCTAGCTCCTGTTCAATTCGCCGCACGAGCGCATCGACCAAACCCGCGTAACCGAACAGCAGGCCGGCTTGGATGCTGGCCGTCGTATCCGTTCCGATGACGCTCTTGGGCTTTGTCAATTCGACTTTGGATAACTTGGCCGCCCGGGTAAAGAGCGCCTCCGCTGAAATACTCAAACCGGGGGCGATGACGCCGCCAAGATACTCTGCCTCCGCCGTGATCGCGCAGAAGGTCGTGGCGGTTCCGAAGTCGACTACGATGAGGTCCCGCCTGTACTTGTGATAGGCCGCCGCGGCGTTCACAAGACGATCGCTCCCGATCTCCCTGGGATTGGCGTAGCGAAGAGTCAGGCCAAGATCCATGTCCGCGCCGACGACCAGCACCCGCTGACGAAAATAGACGCCGATCAGTTCCTCGAAAGTTCCGGTGAGGGCCGGAACGACGCTCGACATGATCGCACCGGTCATGCGTTCCGAGGGAATGCCGACGGACGTGAGCAAACTGGTGAATAGGATGCCGTATTCGTCGGAAGTTTTCTTCGAGTCGGTCGCCAGACGCCAATGGGCGATGAGCCGGGGACCTTCGTAGACACCCCAAACGGTGTTGGTATTGCCGATATCGACGACCAGGAGCATTGGCGTATTGTACGGCACTACGCCGTAATTTCTCCAGGCCGCACGTGGACGATGTCCGCTGTACGAAGGGAGCGAACGTCGGAACGTCGCCCGTCCGCCGGTCGAGGGTATTTGGAGACCTGCAGGGAGCCGTCAGGCTCGATGGCTTCGGCGATGCCGGTGAACTCCTCTCCTCCGGCGAGCAAAACCCTGACATGGCGCCCCAACGTGATGCACCGGCGGGTATAGGCCATGGCGATCCGTCTGCTGCCTTCGGCGGTCAATTCAGTCAAACAATGCTCGATTTCGAGAAGAAGCCGGCTCAGCAGATGGTTGCGGTCCAGGAGGCGACCGGTTTCCTGACGGATCGTGGTGGACGCAGCTCGAAGGTCCGGAGGAAAGTCGTCGCCGGTACCGTTGACGTTGAGGCCGATTCCCACCACCTGAAACGGGGTGGAAGAGGCGGTGGAGCCGCTCTCGCAGAGGATCCCTCCGATCTTGCGTTCACGGACCAGCAAATCGTTGGGCCACTTGAGATCCGTCTGGAGCAGGGCCGTCCCTTCGACCGCCTCCGAGGCGCCGAGAGCGGCCGCCAGGGGCAGCCAGGATAGCCACTGAGAAAACCGCGTCGCGGGCAGTGAAGTTTTGACGATTATAGAGCAATACAGGTTGAGTCCCGGAGGGGAGTGCCAGGCGCGCCCCAGGCGTCCGCGTCCCTGCGTTTGCCCTTCGGCTACGACGACCGTGCCGTGCTCTGCCCCCGCCTGAGCCAGCGCGAATGCCGCTCGGTTCGTGGAATCCACCTGCTGATGGAGTTCTATCCTGGCGCCCAACGCTTGGGTATCGAGCAAACTTCGGATGCCATCGAGCGTCAACGGAGGTGAGGAAGGCTTCACCGTCAGGATCGCCTTTTCGCTTGCGGCGCGGCTCTCAGCTCCAGGCTCAACGTCGCAGCCGGGGCCGAGTGGGTGAGCGCCCCGATGGAAATACGGTCGGCTCCCGCCGCCGCCATGGCGCGGACGTTTTTCAGGCTGATCCCGCCCGAGACCTCCACCAGCGCGCGCCCGGCGATCAGTTTGACGGCTTGCTTGACCTTCGAGGCGGTCATATTGTCCAGCAGAATGATCTCGGCTTTGCCTCTGAGAGCCTGTTTCACTTCCCGGAGCGATTCCACTTCAACGATCAGCGGTTTTGGGCTGCGCGAGCCGGATTTCACCGCGAGGCAGGCGCGCTGGACCGGCGACCGCTTGCCGCGCAGGAGTGCCAGATGGTTGTCCTTGACCAGCAAGCCGTCCGACAAGGATTTGCGGTGATTGACGCCGCCGCCGAGCGCCACCGCCCATTTCTGGATCGCCCGCCAGCCCGGAAGCGTCTTACGTGTGTCCATGATGCTGACAGGATAGCCTTGCACGGCGCGGCAGAACCGGCGGGTCAGCGTGGCGATTCCGGAGAGATGCTGGAGAAAGTTCAATGCGACTCGTTCCGCCATGAGAATCGACCGGCCGTCTCCCGTGATCGTCATCAGGACGTCGCCGGCCCTGGCCGTCGCGCCGTCGCGCCTGACCACGGACAACACGAGAGAAGGATCGACGGCCAGAAAGGCTTGCACCGCCGGGGTCATGCCTGCGACGACGAGATCTTCTTGAGCGACGATCCGGGCGCGGGCTCGAATCGGAGCGGAAAAGAGCGCCGCCGTCGTGACGTCCCCCTGGGAGAGGTCCTCGGCGATCCCCATTCGGACCGCCCGTCTGATGTCAGCGGCCGGCAGCGCCACCATGGTCAGGATTCCAGCATCGCCTGTAGCTGAGCGGCGCTGCTGGCGAGGATGGTCTGGTCGCCGCGGAGCGTGCGGAGTCGCTGTTGGTGGTCGGCGATGACCTCCGGCGGCGCCTTGGCGGTGAAGTCCGTGTTGCTCAGCTTCCCTTCCAATCGGCTGATCTCCTTGGCTTGTTCGTCCTGTTGCTTGAGGAGCCGATCCAGTGCCTTCTGGACGTCGACGTCGTCGGCCACGGTGATGGCGACGGTGAGACCCTCCGTGACCATCCGCAGTCGTTTGACGGGCGAATGATCTGAGCTTTGTTCGATCGTGCCTCGGCCCAGATGCGCGATATGCGGGTGAAGGGCCTCCAGCTGGCGCCGGCGTGCCTGGTCGTCGTGCGTCACGACGAATCGGATCGGCTGTGCCGGTGGATAGCTCAGCAGGACTCGCGCAGTGCGAAGCAGGCTCACGGTCTGGTCCAGCAATGTGAAGCGCTCTTCCATATCGGGCGCCGCCCAAGCAGCGACGGGAAGGGGATACGACCGCGTCATGACGCTGTCCCCTTCGTGGGGCAACGCCTGCCAGATCTCCTCCGTGATGAACGGCATGAACGGATGGAGGAGGCGCATGATGGTTTCAAGCGTGTCGGCGAGCGTCTGTCTGGTCGCTTCAGCGTCCTCCGTCGCCGCGTCTTGGAGAGTGGGTTTGATCAGTTCCAGGTACCAATCGCAGTACTCGTGCCAAATGAACTGATAAAGTGCCAGAGACGCGCGGTCGAACCGGTAGGCTTCCAGCTCGTCGTTGACGAGCCGTACGGTGTGGTTCAGTCGGCTCATGATCCAGCGGTCGGGAAATGAACGCTCGGAAACGGGCTTCGGCATGCGGGGCTTGTCGAGATGCATACGGGCGAAGCGAGCCGCATTCCAGATTTTGTTCGCGAAGTTCCTATACCCTTCGATCCGCTCTTCGGCGAGCCGCACGTCGCGTCCGGGTGACGCCATCGAAGCCAGCGTAAAACGCAGCGCGTCGGTGCCGAATTGATCCATCACATGGAGCGGATCGATCACGTTGCCTTTCGACTTGCTCATCTTCTGCCCCTCGGCGTCCCGGACGAGGGCGTGGATGTACACGTCGCGAAAGGGTACGTCTCCCATGAACTTCAACCCCAGCATGATCATGCGGGCGACCCAGAAAAAGAGGATGTCGAGACCGGTGACCAATGTCGATGTGGGGTAGTAAGTCTTGAGCTCAGGTGTCTGCCCGGGCCACCCCAGGGTCGAGAACGGCCAGAGGCCGGAGGAAAACCACGTATCCAGCACGTCGGGGTCCCGCAGCAATTTCGTGCCGCCGCAGGCCGGACAGTTGGAGGGGGCGGAACGCGCAACGATCGGACGGGCGGTCTTCGTGATGACGACCCGCTCGCGGCTGCCGGCCTCGCCGGAGGATCCTTGGGTGTGACGCGTGAGGACCGAATCGGCGTTGCACGTCAAGCAGTACCAGGCCGGGATCTGGTGTCCCCACCAGATCTGCCGTGAGACACACCAGTCTTTGATTTCCCTCATCCAACCGAGATAGTTGTTCTTCCAGCCTTCGGGAATGATCCGGATTTTCCCGGTTTCCACCGCCTGGATCGCCGGTTCCGCGAGCGGGTGGATCTTCACGAACCATTGGGGGGACAAATAGGGTTCGACGATCGTCTTGCAGCGATAGCAATGGCCGAGGGCCATTTTGTGGTCCTCGGTTTTCTCGAGGAGGCCGCGGTCGGTGAGTGCGGCGACGACCAACGTCCTCGCCTTTTGCACCGGCTTCATCTCCAGCTGCCGCCGGAGGTCCTCCTCCACTTCGGCGTCGCGCAATCCGGAAGGATCCATTCTGGCCTGTTCGTCGTACAGCGAGAGTCGCGGAAGTCGATGCCGCTCGCCGGCCTCGAAGTCGTTGAAGTCGTGTGCCGGAGTGATTTTTACCGCTCCGGTTCCAAATTCCAGATCGACCAGCATCGGGTCGGCGACGACGGGAATACGGCGCTTGGTAAGCGGGAGCAAGACAGAGCGCCCCACCAGTCGGCGGTAACGGGGATCCTCGGGGTGGACCGCCACGGCCATATCACCCAATAGCGTTTCGGGTCTTGTCGTGGCAACCGTCAGATGCACATCGGGCTCGTCGGCCAGCGGATAGCGGATGTGATAGAGCTTGCCCTTGATCTCCTCGTGCTCGACCTCGATATCCGACAAAGCGGTCAGACAGCGGGGACACCAATTGATCAGCCGTTCCCCCCTGTACATCAGCCCGTCCTCGTGGAGTTGGACGAAGACCTCGGTCACGGCTTTCGACAGGCCGTCATCCATCGTGAAGCGGAGCCGGTCCCAATCACAGGATTCGCCGAGCTGTTTCTGCTGGCTGATGATCTTGTTTCCCGACGTGGCCTTCCATTGCCAGACGCGCTCGATGAAGCGGTCGCGCCCAAGCGCTTCCTTGGACGATCCCTCGGCCAAGAGTTGCTTCTCCACGACGTTTTGGGTGGCGATGCCCGCATGATCGGTCCCGGGAAGCCAGAGGGTGTTGCGCCCCTGCATCCGTCGCCAACGGACTAGGATGTCCTGCAGAGAATGATTCAGCGCGTGACCGACATGCAGCGAGCCCGTGACGTTCGGCGGAGGAATGACGATGGAATAGGGCAGGCCTGGACGATCAGGCGAGGTGTGGAAATAGCCTCGGTCGATCCATGTTTGGTACCACCGTGCCTCCACCGCTTTGGGGTCGTAGGTCTTGTCGAGTTGGCGGGTCGTCATGCATGCCGTTGCGATAAGCGGGGGCATCTTAGCATGCGGATGGAACCCTCTCAAGATTCCGGGGGCGCGTATGCTTGAGGAGCCGGAGTCCCTGTGTTATACATCCGCGCAGCGAGCCGGAAGAGTTTCGGTCGAATACACATACCTGTTCAGTGGGGGGCATTCATGGCGACCGGTCGGGAAAAAGATCGTAAGACGAGGAAGAAGCACCGCAAGAATGTGAAGCGGATGAAGGCGCTGGCTCAGGCTCGGCGGGGGAAAAAGGGAAAGAGGAGCTAAGGGTCGGTGCCGACGGTTATGCGGCTTCGGTCAGTCGTTTGAGTTCGTTCTTGACCTGCTCTTCTGCAATTCCGGGGACCAGCTCCAACACCGACTGCTGAACCTGGCTGTTCGCCGCCGCCCGCACCAAATCCTCGGCCAAGGCTTCCGTTTTTGCGGTTGCGGCTTTCCGTATCTCTTGCGTGATCTCATCGTCGATTGATTTCAGGTGCTCCCGCACGGCCGCCGGGACGGCGGCCGTGATCGCTTCCGCCTGTTCCCGGGCAAGCAAATCAATTTGATCCTTGATCAACGGGGTTGCGATCTCGACGATGCCATTGCGAAGGATCGGTTCAATTGCCGGCAACTCCCTGACGAGCATGTTGGGCAGTTCCTTCTTGAGTAAAGGCTCCAGGAATTCGGCCAACCGCTCCTGGGTAAGCGTGGCTCCCACATGCTGTCTCGTTTCGGCCTCGACCGCCTTGGATACCTGCACCGCCAGATCTCTGGCAATCATGTCCGGCAGGACTTCCGTGATTTTTTTCTCGGCCTTTTCGGTCATGGATTGCATGAGCTGTCCGAACAACCCCTTGATCGCGTCTTCCGGTTCCGCCGCCGTCGTCTTGGCCGAGTTGGTCGATGTCATGACAGGTTCCTTCTGCGCAGGGGGCGGTATCACCTGGGCTTCAATTTCTCCGGTTTGCTCATAGTCCCCAAGGGAGTCGGCGTCGTCGTCATCGGAGTCGGTGGCGCTGGACACCGGCGGCCATACTCGATGCTTTTTCTTCGCCGCTCCGTTCGCTTGTGCGGGCTTGCTGCGATCGAGGTCCTTGATGAGGTCGAGCAAGTGCTCGGTTTGAAACGGTTTCTTGAGGAAGGCCTTGACTCCCAAGGTCCGCAAGTGAGATTCGTCAAGGCGATCCGCTGCGCCGACGAGGGAAATGATGAAGGTCTCGGAGAGGGTGTCCAGCTTGTGCACTTCCTTGCAGAAGCCTGAAAAGGTCATGTTGTCGAGGTGATAGTCGGCGATGATCAGGTTGGGTCCTTGCTTCCGGGCGGCTTCCAGCGCCGTCGGGCCGTCCTGGAAACCGATGACTTCATAACCTTCCGGCGTGGAGATCTGTTCGACCATGCGACGCACGGCCGGGCTGCTGTCGATTATGAAGATGGTTGATGGCACACAACCCTCCAATTTTATTGAACTATATCGAAGCTAGCAGGGGGGGTATCCTTTGTCAAGAAAATGGCCGATCGATGCTGTCGTTTGCACCATTTTTTGTTGAGAAGTGCCGATGAGCACGCGGGTGCGGGTCGTTTTCTTTGATGCTGCCGACACCCTGTTCCACGTGAACGGGGCTGTGGAAGAGATCTATCTCCGTCATGCGGTGGAGTTTGGATTTCGGGCGACGGCAAATTCCCTGCCGGCGATCAAACAGGCATTCAGTCGGGCGTTTCGAGAAGCGCCGCCGCCGGTCTTCGCGGCCACCGATCCGGTGCAGATCAAGCAAAGTGAACGATTGTGGTGGTTCGACATCGTCCACAGCGTCTTCTACCGGGTGGGAATCTTCGAGCGGTTCGACGACTTTTTCGACCGGGTCTTTGAAGTCTTCGAGGATCCGGCCTGCTGGAGGTTGTTTCCGGAGACGCGCGCGACATTGGATCGACTGCGGACCGAGGGCGTCGAGCTGGGCATCATCTCAAACTTCGATTCGCGGCTTTTCGCCGTCTTGCGGGGGCTGGACATTGCGCAGGCGTTCGATACGGTGACGATTTCCAGCCTCGCGCGCGCCGCGAAACCCTCCGCCAAGATCTTCCAACTTGCCATCGACAAGCATGCCGTGGATCCGGGGGAGGCTCTCCATGTGGGAGACAGTCTGAGGGACGATGCGGAGGGCGCGGCAAAGGCGGGATTGAACGCGTTGCTCCTTGACCGACGTGATCGACACCGAGGGGTTCACATGCCGACGATCCGGACGCTCGACGAAGTTCCTGCCTATCTGGCCGGTCTATAGCAGAAGCGGCACGATTTCCTTGGCGCGCCCGCGTAGAACGAGGTCGACGACGTCGGATTGCGGCGTCGCTTCCGGGTTGATTTCCGCCACGAACGCACCGGCCTCCTTCGCCACCGCGGCGAATCCGGCCGCCGGATAAACGACTCCGGAGGTTCCGATGACGAGCAGGATGTCGCACCGCTCGAGCGCCGTAGCGGATCGCGCGAGGTCTTCATGACGGAGCGGTTCGCCGAACCAGACGATATGCGGACGGAGGAGACCGCCGCAGTGCCCGCACAAAGGAAGCAGCAGGATCGGAACGTCACGATTATCTTCGATCCGCCCGCACACAGTACAACGGACCATCCAGATGTTCCCGTGGATTTCCGAGAGCTTCTCGGATCCGGCCGATCGATGGAGCCCGTCGACGTTCTGTGTGATGAGCCAAAATCGGCCCGCCCGTCGTTCGAGTTCCACGAGGGCGTGATGAGCCGGATTCGGCTGCTTGGACGCGATAAGTTCTCTGCGCCAGTTATACCATTCCCATACCAGCCGTGGATCACGGGCAAACGCTTCAGGTGTGGCCAGGTCCTCCGCCCGGAAGTTGCGCCATAAGCCATCCGTCCCTCGAAACGTCGGTACGCCGCTGTCCGATGAGATGCCGGCGCCCGTCAGCACGGTGACGGCGTGAGCCGAGGCGAGCGCGGATTTCAGGATGGCGAGGTCCGATTTCACGGAGCATGCTCGTTGAGGCGCGGGCGCTGCGTCGCCGCCCACAGCATGCTATAGTAGCGCCGCATTGAAGGCAATCACCGAGGTCGTATGAAACAGATCATGGTAGTCGGCGCCGGTTCGGTCGGAGGCTACTTCGGCGTCCAACTGGCCAAGGCGAACCCCGACGTGTCGTTCCTCTTGCGGCCCAAGACGCTCGCCGCCGTCAGGCAACATGGATTGACCGTGCGGAGCGCGAGCGGCTCTGTCACGGTGCATCCTGCGGCATCTTCCGATCCGCGGGACCTCCCGAGGCCGGATCTTGTTATCCTGGGCGTGAAGGCCTACGACCTCGATGAGGTGATGGACCAGATCGAGACGGTCATCGACGATCGGACGGTGCTGCTCACGCTTCAAAACGGGATCGATACCGAAGACCGTATTCGTGCTCGCTTCAAGCGGGATTGCGTGGTCGGCGGAGTGGCCTTCATCTATTCCAAAATTGCGCAGCCGGGTGTTATCGACCACTACAAGAAGGGGGCGGTCGCCATCGGCGAGTTGATGGGATACGAAAGCGACCGGCTTCTGCGCATTCGCGATCTTTTCGCGGCGGCGGGCGTGCCTTGTCAGCTGTCCAAGGATATTCGGCGGAGCAAGTGGGAGAAGATGTGTTGGAATTGCGTCTTCAATCCGATCACCGTTTTGATCGACGACAAGGTCGCGCAGGCGTTGGATCATCCGGAAATGACGGGCGTCATCCGCCAAATCGTCGGTGAGGTCGCGGCGGTCTCGGCGGCGTTGAAAGTGCCGCTGCCCTCGGACATGGCGGATCGGGTCGTGAAGTGGACGCAGGAGATTCGTGACATCCATACCTCGATGTACGACGATTGGAAAGCCGGCCGGCGAACAGAGATCCGCAATCTGAACGGGTATATCGTCGATCAAGGCCGGAAATTGGGCATCCCCACGCCCGTGAACGAAGCGCTGACCGCCATGATCAAGACCGTGACTGAAAAGGCGAAAGGCGGCCCGGAGATCGTCCGTATCGACGGCGCGGTCGTTCAGGGTGTGTCGCTGGAGCGATCCGCCCTGCGCCAATTGCCGGCGGAGTACCAGGTGGAGGACGTCGGCACGGTCATGCCCGGCATGCGCGGCCGGGCGATTCGAGTCAACGGACTGCTGGAATTGCCGGCGCTGGCGCTGGAAGCCGATCACGTCACGTTTCATTCGTTCGACGGCAAGTATGCCGCGACGCTCACGCTCCCGCAAGCCCGGGAACATGGGCTCGTCCTCTACGAACTCGACGGTGAGCCGTTCCCGGAATCGAAAGGGGGACCCTATCGTCTGATCACTCCCGGACTCGGCGATCTCTGCGCAAACGTCAAAGGATTGGGCCGCATCGAAGTGCGGGCCGGGAAGGGCCGCGATACCAGGCCATCCGAACGCCCCCCTCAATGTGCTCCGCCGCGCTGACCGATTCAGCGGATGACTTGAATGGCCTTCCAACGCTCCGATCGATAACGCCACAGCATCAATCCCATCCGCAGCGTCCAGTCCGCGATCATGGCCAGCCAGACGTAGAGAACCTCGAGTTGCAGCCAGAGACCGGCCACGATGGCAAACGGTACGCGGACGGCCCACATGCCGAGCGTCGTGGCCACCATGATGAAGTGGGTGTCGCCGGCTCCGCGCAGGGATCCGGCCAAGACCATGGTCAGGGCCAGTGGCACCTGTAGCAGCGCCACGATTTTCAGAAAGACCGTTCCAAGCTCGATCACCGTATCATCGTTCGTGAAGGCGCGAAGGAGCACGTAGGGGAAAAAGAAGAAGACAACGCCCATCATGGCCATGACCAGAGAAGCCAGACGGTTGGCCTCCCAATTTTCCAGTTTCGCCCTCGTATATTTTCCCGCACCGATACTCTGGCCGACCATGGTTGCCGCGGCGATCGCAAACCCGTAGCCCGGCAGAAAGGACAATGATTCGATGGACAACCCGACCTGGTGTGCCGCGTAGGCGGCCGTTCCGTAGAGAAGCACGATTTTGGTGTAAACCAAGATACCGGTCTGCTGGACGATGCGTTCGCCGGACACCGGCGCCCCCACTCGCCAGAGCGCGTGCAAAAGTTCCAGGCGAATATGATGTGGTCCATGCAGGAGCGGACGGCAGCGATGGAGCAGATAGGCGGTGCCCATGGCCTCGGCAACGCCGACGGCGAGCGCCGCGCCGTTGATCCCCATCGTGGGGAAATGCCAGCGGCCGTATATCAGTGGGTAGGCGATCGCCACATGGATGAGGTTCACGCCGATCATGGCATGCATCGGGGTCTTGGTGTCGCCGGTTCCCTGCAGAATCGCCGACAGCACTTGAAGCAACACGCTGAAGGGGATCAGGACAAAAATGAGCGTGGAATAGGGAAGCGCAAGGCGGATGACGTCCGGTTCGACGCCGAGTAATCCCATCGCACGTCCGTTGAGAAGCAGGCCGGATCCCGTCAGCAACAGCGAGACCGCGACCGACAACCAGAGAAAATGGCGAGCGGCCTGCCCGACGTCGCGGTGCCGGCGTGCTCCCCACATCTGTGCCGTGATGACGTTGGCCCCGACGGAAATTCCGGACACCAGCGTCGTGGCGATGAAGGCCAGCAACTGGCCTAGTCCGACCGCCGCAATGGATTCGGCCCCGAGTCCGCCAACGAGAAATACCGCGACGATGCCTTCCGCCCGCTGCAGCAGACTGCTCACCGTCACGGGAAGCGCCAGCGTCAGCACGGAGCGCCTGATTTGAGTGACACCGTCCGCCATGGGGCGCTATCCTAACAGACTGCCGAGCCGGACGGTTGGTGTCTTCGCTCGATCGCTGTTATTCACGATGATGAACACCATGGACGAGCAGACCGATTCATCTGAGCCTGCGGCGCCGCGCCGTCTTTCGAAGTCGAAGTTCCTGGCCGGCCTTCAATGTCTCAAACGGGTTTATCTGGAAATTCACCAGCCGTATCTCGCGACCCCTCCGGACGGGGCCACGCGGGCCATGTTGGACATGGGAAAGGAGATCGGCCTCGTGGCACAACGCCGTTTTCCGGGCGGCGTGCTCGTCGCCGCCGGCGTTCGCCAGCGTGAAGCGGCCTTGGCACGGACGGCGGCCCTGCTCGAAGATCCGGCCGTGCCGGCCATTTTCGAGGCGGCGTTTGAATGCGACGGCGTGTTCGTGCGGGTCGATATCCTCGAGCGGAAACCGGGTGATGAAGGTGGTGCCTCGTCCTGGCGCTTGATCGAAGTGAAATCCTCGACGAAGGTCAAGGATCTTCACCTCTCCGATCTGGCCATTCAAAGTTACGTCCTCCTGCAGGCAGGGATCAGGCTGGCCGGCTCCTGTCTGATGCACATCAATACTGGATACCGCTACGAAGGAGAGGATCTCGACCTGGAACGACTGTTCGCGGTCGAGGACGTGTCGGAAATCGTCGCGAAGCGAAGAGTCGAGGTTCCCGGCCTCCTGACGGTAATGAAGGAGCGATTGACCGCTCCCGAGCCGCCGCCCGTCGAACCCGGTCCGCATTGCCTCAGCCCCTATGAATGCCCGTTCTGGGCGCATTGCACCAAAGATAAACCGGACCGATGGATTTACCGGCTCTCGGGATCCAAGGCGGCGGTAGAAGGACTGGCTCGGCAAGGCATCTGCACGATCGACGAGATTCCGCCTGAAACGCCGCTGTCTCCTCTCCAACGGAAAATCAAGGACAACGTCGAATGGATCTCGCCGAAGCTCAAGGCCGCGCTCGAATCGATTCGCTATCCGGTTCATCACGTGGATTTTGAAACGATCATGCCGGCCGTTCCACGGTTTATGTTCACGAGACCGTACCAGACTATCCCGATGCAATGGTCGAATCACATCGAGGACGAATCGGGTGCCGTGGTGCATCATGAGTTTCTTCACGATCAGCCGACGGAACCCAGGCGGCGGTGGGCCGAGTCGTTGCTCGAGTCATTGGGGGAACAGGGGACCATCTGTGTCTATTCGGCATACGAACAGGCGGTGATCAAGCAGTTGATGGAGGATTTTCCCGATTTTCGACCCGCCTTCAGGCAAGTGCTCAAGCGCCTCTGGGACCTGCAGGCGGCGATCCAAGCCCATTATTACCATCCGGATTTTGCCGGCTCGTACTCGCTCAAATCGGTGCTGCCTGCCATGGTGCGATCCGTCGGCTATGACGATCTGACGATTCGGAATGGAGGGCAAGCCGCGGCTGCCTATCATCACATGGTTTTCGTCGAGACCGATTGGGTCGAGCAGGCGGCGACCAGGGACGCCCTGATGCGGTATTGCGCACGCGATACCTGGGCCTTGGTGCAAGTGCGAAGAACGTTGAGCGGCAAGGTGTCGTTTCCGATCGCCCCGCGCCTCATCGAAGATCCGGCGGCGAACCGTCCGTGATCACACCGCGGGATTCTTACGGAGAAATTGGAGCAGATCGGAGAGAAAGGCCGGAATGTATTCGCTGTGAAAGTTGCTCTCGTTGATTTCCAATATGAGGACCTGCGCACTTAGCACATCCTTCTGCCAATCAATAGCTGCGCGATCGACGGGCTTGGTGGTCCTAACGGGAAACGTTTCAAGCGCCAATTTATAGTAATAGTAGAAGTCGATTTTACGAAAGACTTTGGCTTTGTTCAGGATATCGAGCAGCGCCCAATTGAAGCTTCCTCCGACGACGACGGCTTTCCCCAGTTGGTCGGAGCCCCGCCGATTCTCCACGACGACATGCGGAGCCAAATAGTCGTAGGGAGGCAGGGCCAGATTGAGCAATGCCGCCAGATCGCGGTCGATCTCTGGTGGATTCTGATCGACTGTGAGTCGTTGAAGAGACAGCGGTCCCACGGAAGTTCGCGTCAGTTCGCCGATGCGTTCCGTCAGATACCTGGCGGTGTAATAGGCGCCCAGGCCGTTCCAATGGGTTCCTCCCTGACAGAACAGCGGAACGGCGGCTGCTGCCTTCGCCGCAATCGTGACTGTCCGTCCGTCCACATACTGCACGTGCTGAGCTGCAAACTCCGACATGAAGTTGTCATAGTCGCGAGACGAAAACTTCGGCGATTCGCAGAATCCTGCTGGAATGTCCTCGGGGTAAATCGACGCCTTGTGGGGAGTGATCAGGATGATGAGCGGGATGCCGCGATTCCGCAGTTCGGACTGGAGTTGCCGGATCTGTCGTGTGAGCACCGCGACAAGCTCTGTGGGCATCGGGCCGCGGATTTTACAGTAGTCCTCGATGTACCATCGCTCGTACAGCTGATGGTGTTTGCCGATGATGATGGATTGGTCCTGCATGTAGGATTTGTCAAAGAGAGAATAATAGATCTGGTTGCCGAGTCGTACGAAGGCGGCTCGTCCGCCATATGCCTTGCTGAAGTGCTCGTCGAAATTGCGTTGCAACGTGTGATTGAGCCAATTCTCAAATAATACGGCCGGCTCCGGCCTTTCTTTCACGATTCCGGACAATTCCAGGCGGTCGTAGCCCAGTTCGGAGGCCGAACGTTTGTGGAACGCCGCAAACCCGATCAGCAGGATCAGCGGTAAAAAGAACATGAACAGTATGGCTCCGAGCAGGAGGATTCGGGCGTGTTCGGCCATGGAAAATCGTGTGCGTCGCATCGGAAATCAGAACCGAAAATACATGAACGGGTTAAACGTCGTGATCGAAATCTTGGCGACGGAGACAATGAGCAGGACCAGCGCGAGACCCAGCTGACATTCCTGTTTCCACGGCAAGGCAGTCATTGACGACTTCCATCGCTCCAGCCATGGTATGGCCGGCAGGAAACAGATGAGCAATCCCGCAGCCATCGCGGCTTTGACATTATTGCCGAGGTAAATGAAGGTGCCTTTGCTTGAAGTTTGGCCGAGAAGGGCCTGGAAATAGAATAGGGCCTGATCGAGGCTTTCAGCCCGAAAAATCACCCATCCGAACATGACAAGGAGAAACGTCGTCAGGACGTTAAGGAAGCGGGGCAGGGTCTTTTGAATCTCCAGCCACCAGACCTTGTCGATGATGAGCAGTCCTCCGTGGAACATTCCCCAGAATACGAACGTCCAACTCGCCCCATGCCACAGTCCGCAGAGGACAAAGCACATCCAGAGATTGCAATACATCCTCCATGCCGCCACACGGTTGCCGCCCAGAGGGATGTAGAGGTATTCGCGGATCCATGTCGACAAAGAGATGTGCCATCGCCGCCAGAACTCGGTGATGCTCGTCGCGGTATATGGCCGGTTGAAATTCTCAAGCAGGCGAAATCCCATCATGCGTGCCAATCCGATAGCCATGTCGGAATAGCCTGAAAAATCGAAATAGATTTGCAGGGTGAAACACACCATGCCGAGCCAGGCATTGAGTGTGCCCAGATCGGCTGCGGACAGGGCGAATACCTGGTCCACAGCTTCCTGCATGGTATCGGCCAGAAGCACCTTCTTCCCCAGGCCGATCAGGAAGCGGAACAGACCTTCAATCACATCCTCCAGTTGCGGAGTCCTGGCCCGCAATTGGTTGCAGATATCGTGATACTTGACGATCGGTCCGGCCAGGAGCTTTGGAAACAGAAGGACATACAATAGATAGGATGTAATCGAAGCGGCTGGTGGACCAAGTTTTCTATGGATATCGACCAGATAGGTGATTTTTTCAAAGACGATGAATGACACGCCGATCGGCAATGCAATGGTCAGGGCGGGGAAAGGAGTCAGATTCAGGTTGAGCAAGAGGTCATTGAGATTGTCGACGAAAAAACCGGCATACTTGAAGTACGCGAGGACGGCGACATTGAGGCAGATGCCGAAAGCGAGCAGCGATCGTTTTTTTCTTTCGTGGTTGCTCTGATATAAGGCGTTTCCGATGAACCAGTCGGTCGCGGCAGAGAAGAGGACCACCCCGATGAACGAAGGTTCTCCCCATGCGTAGAAGGCAATGCTGGACGCGACGATGAAGGGATTCCGCAGGGAGGGTTTCAGTGAAAAATAGATGGTGAAGAAGAGCGGTGCAAACGCGAAGAGAAAGATCGGCGAGTTAAAGAGCATGACCTGTATGCGCGCAACCCGGTGCGACTGTGGACATACTCTGCCAAATATATATCAGGATTGTTGGACTTCAAGCAAACGGTACAAATTCGTCTTGAATCGGCTGGTTTTTTTGCCCATCCGATCGTCATGGGGGGACACCTGGAGCGGACGTGGTCGACAGTCCGAGATAGAGTGGGGGCAAGGGCCCACCGGAAGGTGGAGTGGGAGGGCCTGTTCAAACCACGAGGGCTGCATAGACGCACCCTGTGGCCCACATTCAGGAATTGTTCTTGCTGTTGATTTCGAGAACCGTGATGGTTTTGTCTTTGGGGTTCTGTTGCAGGTCCCACCGGCTCCTCACGAACACCTTGGAGCCGTCTCGGCGTCTATGGACCAATTCGCCGTACCAGAATTTCTTTTCCATCATCTCACGTTCGATCGCTTGAAGCGGTTTCGGGAACTGGGTCTTCAACAGGATGTGGGAACTTTTCCCCAATGCCTCGCTGGATGTCCAGCCGTACAACTCTTGCGCACCTTTATTCCAGTACCGAATCGTCCCGTCGGCATCACGTACCATCATGGCGCTGTCATTCTGGTCTGACACGATAGCTTCCTCCTGATCGCCGTCGACGTTCTGGACCACATAGGCCGGGCTGCCGTTGATCAGCGCGTCGTGGATCGTTCGTGCGACCAATGTGTGACCAGCATCCGACCAGTGCGTGTCGTCGGGAAGGAATGGTTGACCATGTCTGGCAACCTCGTCCTTGAAGACCGGTGTCAGGTCGATGAAGTCGATCTGCGGAGCGATGTCGGCAACCATCGCCCGAATCCGGGACGGAAGATTGCTTGGTCGCCAATCTTTGGCCTTTTCGGAAAACTCGACGACGGTGGGCATTTCGCTGTAGACCCGATACTCAGTGGGCGCGAAGACCACAACCAGGCGAAAACCATGTTGGCGGGACAGTTGATAGGCTGCCGCCAGCGAGGCCCGTGTGATTTCGAACGCCTCCGCTTCCCTAGCAGGAGCACTGAACAGGTCCGCGATGAAATACTGGCGTGTCTCCCGTCCCTCTCCATCTTTCACAAGTGCGAAATGTTCACCAATGGCAGAGGAAGACTGGCACCCGTCCCGCAGACGAATGAGGGTGGCCAAGAAATTGTTCAGGAAGGAATGCGTCCAAATCCGAGACAAGGCCCCCTGCGGAGACCCGGTCTCGACCGCCAGGCGGTGGTTGTCTTCATATCGCTGGATATCGTTGAGGTCGTTGCCCTCGTAAAAGACCCATGCCACGGTTTTCGGACGCAGTGGCAGCGCAAAGCGTTTCAGGACAATCAACTCCTGTTGCGGGCCATAGCCGGAAATCCCCAAATTGGCGACCGTAGCATTCTGGAGTTTCCCGAGGACGGTAGTCATCAAAGCATTGTGAGAAGTTTGCGGCGATTCGACGAACGAATCTCCTATGACGGCGATGTCTGCTGATGTGAGATCCGTCTGATTGCGGAACCCGTGGTGATCGTACCGCACGTCATATTCCCGTACTTCGTCGACCATCGTGGAACAGAGGGCCTCCGCAACATTGCCGCGTACGTACTTTCCTTTTTTTTGATAGTGCGGGGTGTGAATCCATACGAGCTCGGGGTCTTCGACGTACTGAGGAATGTTCCACCAATTGGGGCTACCGGGAGTGCTGAAGATTTCCTGATAGTCGACGACGCGGAGAACAGCAGGAATTTCCAACGCGGCCAAACACAACAAGAGGGTAACCGTGACGGTTACAAATCTCGTGCACACTTCTTGTCGTGAGACTCGGGATGTCATTCCGTACAACCCCCAGGTCACCAGATACATGGCGATAAGGTTGTCGGCGAGCTGTACGCTGTTGTGGGAACCGGTCAGCCAGAGGAACACGTATCCGAAACCAAAGAGGATAACGACGGCGAGAGCCAGCCTGTTCGAGAAAAAGTTGGAAGCCCAGGACTTTAAGTGGACGATACTCATACTAATGCTTCATGCCAGATAAGTGGGTGGGAAGGGGACTAGCCACTTTCCTAGGGCCTATGAGGAGAGTATTCCCCATATGGCAACTTGGCAATAATTTAGCGTTTATCGGGTTTCCTAAGTGTCCGCTCATGATACCACAATGAAGTCGTGTGACGGACGCAGGTTCCTCGATGTCCGCGGTTCCTGAATGGTGACCGCCGGCTTCACCGGCGTCTCCGTTACTTGGCGTATACAGTTTCACATGGTTGGCGGAGAGGGTGGGATTCGAACCCACGGTCCCGTTACCGGGACAGCAGTTTTCGAGACTGCCCGATTCGGCCGCTCTCGCACCTCTCCGTT
>DAOLIU010000039.1:0-23105 GCA_035328385.1 Nitrospira sp.
CAAGCGGGAAGAGGGATACGCGGGGATCGTGATTGCCGGAGACTTGAATTTCGAGAGGGATTTTCCCGAGTACCAGGAAGTGGAACGCTTGAGGTTCAAGGATACGGCATTGTTGGGACTGCAGGTCACGGAGCTGTTTACGGCCGACCCGAACCTGAACGCCTGGATACGCCAGGATGCGGATACGCCCGTCCCTCCGCTGCTGATGAACGCCATCGCCTCTGAAGAGACGGCCGTCCGTGAGCAGATCATCGCCGCCTACCGGGAAGAGATGATCCGCCCACGCCGGATCGACTATATTTTCGTCGACACGGTCTTTCCCCGCTATTGCCTGCGCCAAACCCTGTTCGGTCTGGCGACGGACGACAAGGGATTCCCGGCCTCCGATCACTACGGAATTTTGAACACCTATTCGCTCCAGACGGCCGATCAGGCCTGTCCCCCGGGATCCTGACGCGGCGGCCGGAAGCCCGATCGATCAGGACGCCTTTCTCGTGTAGGTGATCTCGAGCACCTTCGCCTCCTTGCCGCCGTGGTGGGTCCCGTACATTTCGAAGGTCTGGGTGTTGGGATCGACGATTTTCCATATGGCCCGATGTTTCATTTGTCCGCCGCCCGGCTCAGGGTGCTGGCCCTTCAGCGTGATGGTCTTGCCGTCTGGACTGGCCGTACCCTCCATCAGGAAAATTCCCGTCCCCATCGAATCCATCCACGCGGTGACGTACTTCTTGGTCATGTTGTCGTAGCTGTCGATGCCGATTCCGGAAAACGGCTGCCCCATCATCTGCCCGTTGTATTCCTGGTAGAGAAAGCGGCCGTCCAACAGCATCTTCATCTCGGCGGTTCCAGTGGACTCCGTGGGAGGTTTGCCCGGCTCCATCCATTCTTTGGCGACCGTCGTCCAGCTGCCCGCCAAACCGGCGAACAGCTTGTGAGGTTCTCCCGGCTGGGCCAGCTGCTTCCACATTTCCATCATCTGCTGAGGATCCATTTTCTTGTCGTGCTTTTTCTCCTTGGCGAGCACCGGAGCTGCCATGACCATCAGTGCGAGGCAAGCAACTGGTAGGAATCGTAAACGCATAACGGCCTCCTTTATCTGGGTGTGTGAAGTGGGATCGTTGATACCGAAGTCAAGACGGATTCATTGCGTCACGTTACGTTGCCATCCTGATTCTAGGCGCCGACCAGTACCTTGAACCCGCCGTAAGCCATGCGCTTGCAGTCGAACGGCATGTCCTTCGGATCGCCCATGGAGTGCATGCGAGGATCTTTCATCACCTTGGCATTCACCCGGTCCCGATGGGTGCGGGACTTGTAGACGATATAGGCAAAAATCACCGTCTCGCCCGTCTTGGCCTTGGCGCTCTTGGGAAAGGGAACCCCCATCTTCGTCATGAGATCGTCGCCGACGCACTCCTTGTAGTCGAGGGCGCCGTGCTCCCGCCAGATCTTCTCCGCCTGTCGGGCGATCTGGCGGTAACGCTGGATGTTCTTTTTCTGGATGGGAAGAAGGAATCCGTCCACGTAACCCATGCGCACCGTCCTTTCTTGCGTTGTGTGCCGTTTGACCATGCTTCACCGGCCTCCCTACGTCCTCTTGGCGATTGTCGCCCGCAGCCGTTCTTCCTGTTCCCGGAGTTCCGGCGTGAACTCGGCGCCGAAGTCCTCCGCTTCAAACACCTGGCGGATCTCGATCTCCGACTCGCCGCTCATGGGATTGGGGCAACGCTTGACCCATTCGATCGCCTCTTCTTTCGACTTGCACTGCCAGAGCCAGAATCCGGCGACCAGCTCCTTGGTCTCAGCGAATGGCCCGTCGGTTACGGTACGAGTGTTCCCGGAAAATTTCACCCGGGCGCCCTTTGAACTCGGTTGAAGCCCTTCGCCGGCAAGCATTATGCCGGCCTTCACCAGGTCTTCATTGAATCGCCCCATCTCGGTCAGCAGTCGTTCGCTCGGCAGGATTCCGGCTTCGGACTCCTTGGTGGCTTTCACGATGATCATGAATCGCATGGTCAGGTCTCCCGTGGTTGTATTGGGCCGCTTGCCGGTAGGCAGACCGGCGTCATGCCCGCGCGGTCCGATCAAGTCCCGTCTACCGGCGTGAGGACTCAGCGGCCGTCGTATGCATTTTGCACTTGTCGCATGTCGGGTTTACCCATTTGCAATATCGCCGCCATTACGCGCTCGGATTTCTCGGGGTTTGCGTCGCGTAACATCTCGTCCCAAGCCGGGACGACGATCTGCCACGACAGGCCGTACTTGTCTTTCAGCCAACCGCAGGGGCCTTCCTGTCCTCCCTCGGACAGTTTGCCCCACATCTCGTCGATGTCCTTCTGGGACTCGCACTTGACCATCAACGAGATCGCCTCGCTGAACGTGAAGAGAGGCCCGCCGTTCAAGGCGACGAATTCCTGCCCTTCGATGTGAAACGTCACGGTCATGACCGACCCATTGGGCCGACCGGAGACCTTCGCTCCCGCTTCTCCATAGCGGGTGATAGGTCCCATCCCAGAGTTCTTGAAGATCGACACGTAGAACTTCGCCGCTTCTTCGGCTTGATCGTCGAACCACAAACAAGGGGTAATGCGTTGCATAGGGTCTTTCTCCTTCCCGCCGCGCCGTTTCGCCCGCCGCGCCGTTTCGTTGCTCTGTCCGTCCCCTGGTCCGTGCCGGGCATCAACCGGGCAGCCCCGTGATCTCGATCAATGGCCGAACCTCGACCGTTCCGATGCGGCCTCCCGGCACCCTGGCCGCGATGCCGAGGGCTTCGTCGAGATTCCCGGCATCCACCAGAAAATAGCCGGCGATTTGCTCCCGGGTTTCGATGAACGGCCCGTCCGTGACGACCGGCTTGCCCTGGCGCACCCGAACAAGGACCGCCGTTCCGGACGGCTGCAGGGGGGACGCATGGACATATTGGCCGGCCGCGTGCAGCTGGTGGGTCAGCGCAACGGATTCGTCGAGCAGGCGTTGCCGTTCGACCTGTTCCATTTTCTTGAACGCCTCTTCATCATGATGCACGATCAGCAGAAATTTCATCGTCCGACTCTCCGGAACGGGATCACGCCGCTGTCGCTCATGCGCAGCCTTCTTCCTTCATCGGCCTGACTTCCACACTGCCGTACCGCGCGGCGGGGAAATGGGCCGCTATGCGGATCGCGTCGTTGAGGTCCCGCACGTCGATCATCAGGAAGCCGCCCAGCTGTTCCTTGGTTTCGGCGAAGGGCCCGTCGGTCGTCGATGTCCTGCCCTCGCGCACCCGCACCGTCGTGGCCGTCTCCACCGGGTGAAGGGGCGAGGCTGAGAGAAGCTGTCCTTGCTTCTGCAGCTCGCCGCAGTAGGACATCGATTCGTCGGAGAGCGCGATGCGCTCGTGCCGCGGCATCGCGTGAAGCGTCTTTTCTTCGACATAAACCAAACAGAGATATTTCATGGTCTGCTCTCCCTATGGATGATCGGCGGTGTTCGCTTTTCTAGGCGGCGCGCTCGTTCGGTTCCCAGAGCGCAAAGGTGTTGTGCTCCGTGTCCTCGCAGATCGCAAAGTACCCCATGTGCGGGACGACCGTCTTCGGTTTGCAGACGGCTCCCCCGATCTTCTTGACCTTGTCCATGGCCTTCTCGACCGACGGAACCGACACGTACAGCGTGATGCTCTGGCCTGGGTGCATGCGGGGCATGAGCCCGCCGTCAGGTGCGGCATCCTTTCCGCCGGTATCGATATGCCAGTACTCGGCGACGGCGGCGGGGATTTTGTCGAACGTCCAACCGAACAGCGATCCGTAAAACGCCTTCGCCCGCTCAAGATCATCCGCCGGGACTTCGAACCAGCAGACCGATGCTGCGATCTCGGGCCGTTTCACCTTCTTTGCCGGCTTTGCCATGGTGTCCTCCTCTCTGAAACCGAGCCGGATCGATGTGCGAGCTCAGTGGCACGCCAAGTCCCTGCCCTCTACGTAGGATAGTCGTCGAGCCCGGCGAAAATCGACATTGAGTTCTCGACGAGGGATTCGGTGTCGGAATGCCGTGACAAGGTCTCAATATTCCTGGGAAATCGTCAAGTTCTTCGATCTCGATCATTGTAGGGGTCAGTCCTGAAGTTCGGCCAGCCTCCGTTCGAGAAACCGCCGCTCCGGCTCCTGCTGAGCGAGGCTCATGGCGCGCTGATATGACGTACGAGCTTCCTGCGTTCGCCCCAGACGGCGGCACAGGTCCGCCCGTGCTGCATGAGCCAAGTGATAGCCGGTCAGGTCTCCCTTCTTGAAGATCGCGTCGATGAGAGCAAGCCCGGCCGAGGGACCGTCTCGGATCGCGACGGCGACGGCGCGGTTGAGATCGACGACCGGAGAGGGTTCGGCCTGCGACAGGAGCGTATACAGCCGGACGATCTGGTCCCAGTCAGTGGCGGCGGCGTTCGGGGCCTGCGCATGCACCGCCGCAATCGCCGCCTGGATGGTATAGGGGCCGATTTGCCCTTGAGAGAAGGCCCGCTGAACAAGAGAAAGCCCCTCTGTAATCTGTTCGCGGTTCCATAACGACCGATCCTGATCCTCCAGAAGAACCAGCTCACCGTTTGGCGAGGCCCGCGCCGCCCGCCTCGAGTCCTGCAACAGCATGAGCCCCAAGAGCCCCATCGCCTCCGGCTGCGGGAGCAGTGCGATCAGCAGGCGCCCGAGTCGGATGGCTTCTGTCGAGAGGTCGTGGCGCGTGACCATCCCGCCGGAGGACGCGGAATATCCTTCATTGAAGACGAGGTAGAGCACCCGAAGGACCGCGTCCAATCGATCGGGCAATTCGGTTTCGTCCGGCACGACGTAGGGGATGCGCGCGTCGCGGATCTTGGCCTTGGCCCTGACGATCCGTTGCGCGATCGTAGCAGGCTTCGTCAGGAATGCGCGGGCGATCTCTTCGGTCGTGAGGCCGCAGACCTCACGGAGCGTCATGGCCGCCTGCGCCTCCGGCGACAGGGCGGGATGGCAGCAGGTAAAAATCAGCCGCAGCCGGTCGTCGTCGATCTGCTCGTCGTCCCACTCCTCCTGGTCGCCGGTGCGGGACTCCAATTCCTTGGCCAGGTCCACGAGCGAGGCATCGAAGCGGGCGCGTCGCCGCATGACGTCGATCGCCTTGAAGCGGGCGGTCGAGACCAGCCATGCCCGAGCGTTGGCCGGCACGCCGTCCCGGGGCCATTGTTCCATGGCGGCGGTGAAGGCCTCATGAAGTCCCTCTTCCGCGAGATCGAAGTCGTTGAGGAGGCGAATCAACGTGGCCAGGACTTGCCGGGAGTCCGACCGGTAGATCTCCTCGACCCTGGACCTCGCGCTGGCTGCGGCATCGTGGTTCATCGGCGCATCCGGTCTCCGCAGGCTGATGGCGCGATCGGAAGTGCGTCGACCGTCCCGATCGCGGTCAGGGTTGAGGCGGGCGGGCTAGCCGTCATTGCATCGTCCGTATCGCAAAACCGGCATCCCATGACCGTCACGCGGCGGCGTCAGCCGCCGGCCATTGCCCCAACGATGAGAAATGGCTCGGCGCCGGTCGCCACGGCTTGCGGGAGGAGTGCGTCAGGAGATTCGTGGGACCAATCCTGTTCGCAGGCGAAAAATCTGACGAAGGCCCGGCGTTTGTGCGTGCCGTGTTCGCGGACGGTTCCGCACAGCATGGGATAGCGCGCTTCCAATGCGTCCAGGACAGCCCGCTGAGTCACGGGGCCCTCGACGGCCAGCGTGACCTCGCCCTCGACGCGGGCCAGATTCCGCAAGTGAGCCGGTAATACGACCCGGATCATGGCAGCGTTTGCACCTCGACCGACAGGACCGGCGGCAAGTCACGGACGATCGGCGTCCACCGGTCGCCCCCGTCGGCCGATCCGTAGATCTGGCCGCCGGTCGTGCCGAAGTAAATACCGCAGGGATCAAGGCTGTCGACCGTCATGGAATCGCGGAGCACGTTGACGTAACAATCCCGTTGCGGCAATCCGTTCGTCAAGGCTTCCCACTCGTTGCCGCCGGCCCGGCTGCGGTAGACCCGTAACTTTCCGTCGGGGGGGAAATGCTCGGAATCGCTCTTGATCGGCACCACATAGACCGTCTCCGGCTCATGGGCATGCACGTCGATGGGAAAGCCGAAGTCGGTCGGGAGGTTGCCGCTGACTTCATGCCAGGAGTCTCCTCCATCGTCGCTCCGCATGACGTCCCAATGTTTCTGCATGTAGAGCACGTTCGGGCGAGAACGGTGCATCGCAATACGGTGGACGCAGTGGCCGACGTCCGCATCCGGATCGGGGAGCTCGTATTGAGATTTCAGTCCACGGTTGACGGCGCGCCAGGTCTTTCCGCCGTCCTCCGTGCGGAACGCTCCGGCGGCCGAAACGGCGATGAACATGCGGGCCGGATTGCCGGGGTCCAACAGGATCGTATGCAGGCACATGCCGCCTGCGCCCGGTTGCCAGAGGGGGCCCTTGACCTCTCGCAGGCTCGCCAGCTCCGCCCAACTTTTCCCCCCGTCCGTCGAGCGAAACAGCGCCGCGTCCTCGATCCCGGCATAGACCGTATCCGGGTCCGTCAAGGACGGCTCGAGGTGCCAGACGCGTTTGAATTCCCAGGGACGTTGGGAACCGTCATACCATTGGTGCGTCGTAAGGGGTCTGCCGGTTGCATCCGATGTATCGTAGACAAACTTGTTGCTTTCCCCCTTTGGCATGCCGTCCGGTGTCGTCGTCGGTTCTCCGGGCGGCGTGCCCGGTTGGTGCCAGGTTTTCCCGCCATCATCCGATCGTTGGATGATCTGGCCGAACCAACTACTGGTCTGGGATGCATAGAGCCGCATCGGGTCAACGGGCGATCCTTTGAGGTGGTACATTTCCCAACCGCCGAACAAAGGGCCGCTGATCTCCCAACTCTTCCTGGCCCCGTCGGACGTCAAGATAAAGGCCCCTTTGCGAGTTCCGACCAGTAATCGAACCGTGCTCATGGGTAGCTCCTTCCTGCCGTGCAGATCCTCGTGTGAGTGACCCGGTTGATGGACGTCATGCGACGAGACATCCGTTTCTATTACCCCTTAGTCGTAGGTCGGGTAAAAATTCGACAGGGGGGACCTGCCAGCTCAAAATCTGTAGCTGAAAAGATAAACCATCGCCTCTCGAGAAACCATGGGGAATCAACCCGGGGGGGCGTCCCGCCGGCTATCCGGCTCGCCAAGTGGACGAGAATTGAAGTAAAGTCAGCCCGAACCGCTGGTCTGGACGCCGCGATGGTCTCGTTGTCCCCGGTGGAGGACTCAGCATCGCATAAGGAGTATCGCTGGTCATGCGCTTGCCCATGGCGTTCATGAAACGAAACCTAGCAGCTGTCGCACTGGTCGTGCTGTATGCCGGCTGTTCGCCTGTTCAGCCTGTTCCCGTTGAAGTGATGCGGGTGCCAGAGACGCCGTGCACGAACAATCAGGCGATCATCTTCTGTGACGGATTCGAATCCGGAACGCTGGGCTTATGGCAGGACGGAGTCGATTCCTCGCGACACAGGGTGACTGCGGCCGATTCGGACGTGGTGAGTGGGCAACGGTCATTGGAGGTCGTCTATCCGGCCGGTGCCGACGGAGGGTGGATGACCCGATGGTTCATGCCGGGCTATGACCATGTATTCGCCCGGATCTATGTGAAGGTTCAACCGGGCTGGCGCTGCGGCGGAAACTGCACGAAGCTGATCGCGTTCTATGCGAACCGGGTGGATGACCGCTGGTCCGGTTTTGGCAAGGCCGGGATACGTCCGACCGGGCAAGACTACTTCTACGCCGGGCTGGCCACATCGAATTGGCATCGCCAACCGGATCCCGGCGAGGTCATCTTCTACAGCTACCATCCGGAAATGCGTCAGGCCAAGGACGGACAATTCTGGGGCAATTTTTCCTATCAGGATGATCCGCGGGAGGCCCTGCGGCCCGGCCGTTGGTATTGCGTCGAGTTTGAAGTGCAGGCCAACAGTCCCGGCCAGCACGACGGCTATCAGAATATGTGGATCGACGGTGTACGCAAGGGCCGGGTCTCCGGCATCAGATGGCGGGATTCATCGGATGTCCGGATCAATGCGTTTCAATTGACCTTCTCCGGTTCAGTTCCGGTCACCCAGCGGATGTGGATGGACGACGTCGTCGTCAGTACCGAGCGGATCGGGTGCAGCCGTCCTTTTGCGCAGGATTCAGCCGATCAGACGTCGACGGCTCCTCGATAACTCACGAGCTCCCAAGGATGGCATCCCCCTATTCGCAGGTACAATTCGCCTTGTACTCCGTGCACATCGGTCCGAAACTCTTGAGGCAGTCACAGCTGCACTTTGGCGTCTTGTCGGCCGGGCAGGTGATCTTGCAGGTATCCTTGAGCCCCCGACCGCAGGATACAATCTCGCAGGAATTGGAGCCCTCCGCGACCACGAGCGGGGGTTGCTTGCATTGAAGGGCGGTCGATCCGCGATCGGAACTTTGCAGTGTGACTACGGGAAGATCTGTCGCTCCTTCATCCGCCGGCAAAGACGCAACAGCCAGATCCGAACACCATATCCATCCGGCCAGGACAATACCGAGGCATAGGAACGTCGGTCGTCTCTGCATTGATAGGCTCCTTTCAAGAGAGTCACTCGCCATGCGGGTTTCTCGGTGCAATGATTGCCGGACGAGACCGACATCAGGCCCCTGAATGGCGACTACTTGATCGGGACGCGGACGCTGATCGCCCCTCCGAGCTCGCCTTCTTTGGCTCCCTCGCGAAGATAGCCTGAAATATCGCGCTGACCTTTCGGTTCACCGTGACAGCTCAAGCAAGCCTTGCCGTAATACAAGGGAAGCATCACCCGTACGTTTTGGCCTTGATCCACGATCTCGGATTGGACCAGATCGGATTTCGAGCCGGGCGGCAGGGTCGCCAAACGCACGAAGGCTTCTGTTTCGTAGGAATCAGGCGCATTCCTGGGATTACGGACGAAGAGCTGGGGTGCGGTCTGTTTGAGATAGACCCCCGAGCGGGTGTGAAATCGGGTGGCTGTCTCGGTGCCGAACGTCGCCGGGATCAGCCCCTTGTACCGGACGCCGACGATATTGATCACCGGTTGATACGAAGCGATCGTCTTCTTGCTCTCCTCGACGAGCTGAATCAGCAGCGGTTTGGCCATGTCCGGCACCCGTTCTTTGTCCATCTGGGCCAGCGACAGGCCGGTGCGCAGGCGAAACTGTTCAGTCAGCCGTTGCTCGAATACGTCAGGCGTAAATCCCTTGTCACCTTTTCCCGGGTCGTTGATGACGTCCTGGTAGTCGGCCACGGTCACGCGGCCCGTATCCAGGAGAATGGCCAGGAGTCTGGCCGTTTCCGTGGCGTCCTCTACCGAGCCTGAGGCCGACCCCACCGGCAGCGCCATGACCGTGGCAAGGATCAGACTTGCCATGCAAACCGCTCCGCTCGAGCGGACCAGCGGCAGGGTACATATCCGCCGCTCGCTCCGCCGTAGCCGCTGTATGTGCTCGGTGAAGGGCGCCATGACGGGCGCTACTGTGTCCTAGTGCCGGGCTGAAAATCAAGCATCCGGAGAGGGGGCAAGCTCTGCCGGTTTCCCGATTTCATTTTTTGAAGCGGCGTGCCTTGTGTAGAGTGGAGCCTATGACCGATCAGACCGTTGAGCAAGAGGAATTCCGACTTTCCGACATCAACCGTTTCCGGCGCCATCCGCGTGTCCGGATCGCGACGCCGTTTTCCTGCGCGTTGTCGTCGCTGAAGCCACGCCATTGGTTGCGGAAGCCGACGGTGAATCTCGGGGTGGTCTATGATCTCTCGTTGAGAGGGGCGCGGGTCAGCACGTGCGCGGTCGTGAGACCTGGCGACGAAGTGAGGGTCAGTCTCCGCTTGCCCAAACAGATCCGCTCCGCCGACATCTCATTGGCGACGGTCCGATGGGTCAAGGATCAATTCGTCGGGCTGGCGTTCACGAGACTGTCGGCATCATCCTATGGCCGGTTGAAAAAGTACGTGGCGATTGCCACGGGGACCGTCCGCGTCTAGCCCGGTGGAGCGTATGATAAACCAGGTCGAATCGACCGATCCCGTCAAGGAACTGCGCCGGACCCCTCGGCTGCGGATCCCCGTGCCGTTTGCCTGCTCCTTCTCCCGGCTGGGCCTTGCACGGTGGCGGTTCGGAGACCGGGGCGGACACGGAGTCGTCTTCGATCTCTCCGTCAGAGGCGCCAGGGTCATGAGTCCGCTGCCGGTAAACGAGGGAGACGAACTGGCGATCTCTCTCCGACTGCCCAACCATCCCACGACGATGAGCCTGGATGCCACGGTCCGGTGGCATCAAGACCACATGTTCGGTCTCGAATTCGGCATGGTCCCCCAAGGATCTGAGACCCGCCTGCGCAAGTACCTCGCCCGAATCTGAGCGGTCGCTTCGTCTTTCTTCCATAGAGGATTGAATCGGTTTGATCTGCCGGACCCGGCGTTGAGATGGGTCCGTGCCGGCAGGGGAGTAGCGGGCTGTGGGCGGGTGCCGCCGAGAGGTGTGTGTGGAAGCGGTCTACTTGATCGCGACCGCTTTGACTTCCTTGAAGGTGGTATGGCCGAGCAGGCATTTCTGAATGCCGTCCTGCATCAAGGTGGTCATGCCGTCTTCGATGGCGGCTTTGACCATTTCCTCGGTCTTGGCTTTGGTTTGAATCAGTCGCTTCATGCCATCGGTTCCCAACAGCAGTTCGTGCAAGGCGACGCGCCCCTTGAAGCCGGTCCGGTTGCAGCTGTCACACCCTTTTCCTCTGGTGAGCCGGAAGGTGTTGTCCTGGGGAATACCAAGCTTGTCCCACTGTTCCGGCCCGTAGCCCAGCCGGATCTCTTCATATTCTTCCTTGGTGCCCACGTACTGCTCCTTGCAGTCTTTACAGACGCGCCGGGCCAGCCGTTGGGCCAACACGCCGAGCATGGCGTCGGCGAAACTGAACGAGTCGCATCCCATGTCGAGGAGACGGGTGACGGTTTCCACCGCGCTGTTGGTGTGCAGCGTGCTCATGACCAGGTGACCGGTCAGCGAAGCTTCGATGCCGATCTCGGCCGTCTCCTTGTCCCGCATTTCTCCCACCATGATCACGTCCGGGTCCGCCCGGAGAAACGCGCGCATCGCTTTGGCGAAGGTGAAATCGATCTTGGGCTGCACCTGCACCTGACGTAGTCCGTACTGCGTGATTTCGACGGGATCTTCCGCGGTCCAGATCTTGATGTCGGGAGTGTTGATGTAGCCGAGCACCGAATGCAGCGTGGTGGTCTTTCCGGACCCGGTCGGTCCGACGCAGAGGATGATGCCGTACGGTTTCTCGGCGATGTCCCTGATGGCCTTCAGGTTGCGATCGGAGAAGCCCATTTTCTCGAGCGGCAACGGTTCGCTCGCCGCGAGAATACGCATGACGACATCCTCGTTGTATCCGGCGGTCGGGATGGTCGCCACGCGCAACTCGATGTCCTTGCTCTCGGACAGCTTGAACTTGATCTTGCCGTCCTGTGGCTTTCGGCGTTCGGCAATGTCGAGGCTCGCCATGATCTTGAGTCGCGAGACGATCGCCCGCCTGTAGCTTTGCGGAATCTTCATGTACTCGAAGCAGTCTCCATCGACCCGGAAACGGACAAGAGTTTCCCGCTTCTCGCCGTACGGTTCGATGTGAATGTCGGATGCATTTTGCCTGTAGGCGTCGGCGATGATTTGATTGGCCAGGCGGACGATGGCGCTGTCGTTCTCGTCGAGCCCTCCTCCGGGCCCCGACTCTTCCATCGCCTCCGCCTGCGCTTCGGTGACGAGCTCTCCCAGGATGTCCGAGACGTTCTCGTCAAGCTTGCGGCCCCCGCTGTCACCGCCGCCCGTGGCGCTGGTGAGGAACTGGGCGATGTCGCGCCGGAGGCTGACGGCGAAGCGGATGTTGAGCCCGGGGAACGTCCGTTTGATGTCCGCTACCCGGTCCAGGTCGCCCGGGTCGTCCGTGAGGATTTCGATCGCGGTCCGATCGCGCTTGAGCGGCATCCAGTGGTTCTTCTTGAGATAGTCGACGTTGAGGTTCTTGAGCAGTTCGGCGTCCACGATCGTGCGCTCGCTGTATTCGATGTACGGACACTTATGAAACTGGGCGAGCGACTTGCCGATGTCCGGCTTCGGCACTTTGTATTTCTCGATCAGGATGCTCTCCAGGTCGGAGAGACCCTTGCGAGACTCCGCGATGGCGTTGTCCAATTCGCTCTGCGTGATGCGGTTGTTCGTGACGAGCAGATCGAACTTGGTGGGATTTTTCTTCGTCGCCACCTTGCGAAGGTTGAAGAAGGCGATGCCCAGCGCCTTGGCGATTTCGGCGACCGATTCTTCGTCTTTTCTGGTAAAGCGGCTGCCGCTTTTCTTGTTGAGCAGTTGCAGTACGCCCATGAGGTACTTGTTGTCGGCGACGATCGGGTAGGTCAGCACCTGCTTCGTCCTGAATCCCGTGCGCTTGTCGTACGCCGTGTCGTGGAGCAGGGAGGGATGGATGCCCTGAAGTTCCGCGACGTTGTAGGCGTCGGCGATATTCACGGGCCGCAGGTATTTGGCGCAGAATCCCGCCAGGCTTTGTTCGGTGATGGGGATGCGGACTTCCTCGACCGTGTCGATGTGCGGGACCTTGGAGAAGATTTCTTTTTTCTCCGAGTCGAAGGCGAACAGCGTCAGGTCTTCCGCATCGAAAAGACTCAGAATATCCTTGTGAAGATCGAGGAGGATCTGGTCCAGATTGCTGGCTGCGTGGATCTGGGAGGTGATCCGCTTGACGTGTTCCGCGAACTCGACTTTTTGCTGCAGTTCCTGAAGATTCTGAGGCATCGGTTTCGACTGCATCCGACTCGCTCCACTTGTCGTTAGAATTGGCTCCGCGGATCGAGAATCGCACGGGAGTCATGCAAGCACTTCGGCAGGGTCACGAGTCAGTCTATCGGAACGGAGGTGGAAGGCAAGGAAAAGGTCGATTTACGATGGAGAAACGACGTCGGGGGCCGGATGCGAACCATCCGATCACGTGCAGGCGACAATGTCGTCAGGCGTTCGGCGTTCGAAACGCGCGGGAGAGATCCAGCAGGGTGCCGGGCACGTCGGCCGGAGCGAGCTTGATCTTTTCGCCGGTCCGTCGAATTTTCATTTCCACGGCGCCACTCGCCAAACCCTTCTCGCCGACGACGACTTGATAGGGGGCGCCGATCAGATCGGCGTCGTTGAACTTTACGCCGGCGCGCTCGTCGCGATCGTCCAGGAGGACTTCAAAGTCCGCCGTCTCCAGCTCCGCATAGAGCCGGGAGGTGGTTTCTTTCACGGTGGGGGATTCTCCCAATGGGAGAAGATGTACGTGGAACGGCGCGATGGGGAACGGCCAGATGATTCCCTTGTCGTCATGATTTTGCTCGACCGCAGCAGCAGCCGTCCGGCCGACGCCGATCCCGTAGCAGCCCATGACGGCGAAGCATTCCTTTCCGCTCGGATCCAGGAACGAAGCCTTCATCGATTGGCTGTACTTGGTGCCCAGCATGAACACGTGGCCGACCTCGATACCCTTGGTGGTCTTGAGAACGCCGTCCTTGCGCGGCGACGGATCGCCGGCCCTGGCGTTTCTCAAGTCGGCGAACTGTTCGACCTGAAAATCCCGATCCCAATTTGCGTCCACGTAGTGCGTGTCCGCCTGGTTCCCGCCCACGACCACGTTACGGGTGGTCTTGACGGCGTGATCGGCGATCACCCGCACGCCCTTGAGCCCGACCGGGCCGGCAAATCCGACCGGGGCGCCGGTGAGTTTTTCGACGACGGCTTGGCCGGCCAACTCGACTTCGGTGACGCCGAGGATCCGCCGTATTTTGATCTCGTTGGCGTCATGGTCCCCTCTGACCAATACGGCGACCGTTTGATCGCCGGCCGTGTACAGCAGGGTTTTGACCAAGCGGCTGGGATCGATCTTCAGGAATTTGGTCACTTCTTCGACGGTCCGGCAATTCGGGGTGTTCACGGGCCGTAACGGCCGGCGTTCCTCGGTGCTGTCGTCCCCGGGCGGCAACAGTTCGGCGCGTTCCACGTTGGCCGCATAGGTGCCGGTTTCGGTATAGACGACGGTTTCCTCGCCGGTGTCGGCCAAGACCATGAACTCGTGAGACGACGTGCCGCCGATCAAGCCGGTATCCGCCTCCACGGCCCGGAAGGTCAGCCCGCATCGGGTGAAGATGCGATGATAGGCGTCGTACATCTTCTGATAGCTTGCGCGCGCCCCGGCTTCGTCCGCGTCGAAGCTGTAGGCGTCCTTCATGATAAATTCCCTGCCACGCATCAAGCCGAAGCGCGGACGGATTTCGTCCCGGAACTTGGTTTGGATCTGATAGAAGTTTAGCGGCAACTGGCGATAGGATCGCACTTCCCGCCGGAACAGATCGGTGATGACTTCCTCGTGCGTCGGCCCCAGGCAGAAATCCCGCTCGTGCCGGTCCTTGAACCGCATCAATTCCTTGCCGTAGAAGTCCCACCGACCCGTCTCACGCCACAGTTCCGCGGGCGAGGCCACTGGCATCAACAGCTCCTGGGCGCCCGCGCGGTTCATTTCCTGGCGGATGATGCTCTCCACCTTGCGAATGATGCGCAGCCCGAGGGGCAAATAGGTATAGATCCCCGCGGCGACCTTGCGGATGAGCCCCGAGCGGAGCATCAGCCGGTGGCTGACGGTTTCGGCTTCGCCCGGGTCTTCCCGCAGGGTGGGGAGAAGGAGTTGGGATGTCCGCATGACTCGTCAGTGGGAGAAGAAGATTCGTTCGAGGTCGTTCCAGAAGGCAAAAATCATCACGCCGACCAGCAGAACCAGCCCGACTTGCTGTGCCACTTCGCGCTGGCGCTCGCCGAGCGGTTTCCGGAGAATGCCTTCTATGAGGAAGAAAAGCAAGTGTCCTCCGTCCAGGATGGGGATCGGAAGGAGATTGAGGACGCCCAGATTGATGCTGAGAATCGCAATGAGGAAGATGACGCTCGAGACGCCTTGTGAGGCGGCTTCACCGGAAATGTTGGCGATGGTCAGCGGGCCGCCGATGTTCTTGCTCGAAATGTCCCCGACGATCATCTTATACAGTCCGACCGCGGTCAGTTCCGTCCAGCCCCACGTCGCTCCGAGGCCGTCATAGAGGGAAAGGAGGGGATTGCTCGATCGCATGACGGAACGGCCCGGACCGGAGATGCCGATCTTTCCGACCTCCACTTGGCGCCCGTTCACCGTCGTCTTCTCGGCGGAGGGCGTCACGGTCAGCGGCAGACGCCGGCTCTCGCGCAGGACCTCCAGATGGAGCGCTTGGTTGGGGTGATCCTTCACCAGCCCGGTCATTTGAGACCAGGTGTAGATCGGTTGGCCGTCGATGCTCACCACCCGATCGCCTGCTTGAAGGCCGGCGTGCGCGGCAGGGGAACCGTGCATGACGGAAGTCACCAGCGCGGGCGTCTCCTCGATGCCCAGCGAATAGGCCGTTTCTTCGGTTTGCGGGGATGAGGCCGCCGCCTTGGCGGGGACGACGTTGATAGTCTTGGCCTGTCCGTCGCGCAAAATCTCAAGGGAGAGGGCTTGGCCGTTGCTCTTCGCGACTGCGTCAAAAAGCTCCGTTCGCGTGGAGATGTCCCGTCCATTGACCTTGGTGACACGGTCCCCGATCTGCATTCCCGCCTCGGCGGCCGGTGATCCGGGCACCATGGCTTCGACATCCGCGCTCAAGTCCTTGAACGTCGGCACAAACAACGGGGATCCCGTGGCCAACCAACCTGTAAAAATCAAATAGGCGAGGATAAAGTTGAAGCCCGGTCCCGCTGCCACGATGAGCACCTTGCCCCACAAGCCCTGATGCGAGAAAGACCTTCGCCGGTCCTCCGGCGTGATGGCTTCGGTCTCGTCCTCACCGAAGAGCTTGACGTAGCCGCCGAGCGGGATTGCGGAGACGAGATATTCCGTGTCGCCCATTTGCCGGCCGAAAATTTTGGGGCCGAACCCGAGAGAAAACTTGAGCACCTTGACCCCCACCCAGCGGGCGGCCAGAAAATGGCCGAGCTCGTGGAAGGCCACCAGGACTCCCAGGACCACAAGAAACCACCATGCCTTCTGGAGCAGGAGCCAGACGCTGTCGGGAGCCCAGGTCAACGCCATAAACACGGGTTACTCCATTGTCAGATTGTTATCGGGCCAACGATCCGGCAAGCGATTCGGCCTTCTCCCTGGCCCATCGGTCGGCCTCCAGCGCGGCCTCGATCGTATCGATCTCACGGCGCTGATGGGCATCCATGGTCTGTCGGATAATGTCGGCGATCGCCGGGAACTTGATGCCGCCATTCAAAAATGCTTCCACCGCGATCTCGTTGGCGGCGTTCATGGCCGCCGGCATCGTGCCGCCGATGCGGAGCGACTCGTAGCCCAGCCGGAGACAGGGAAACCGATCGTGGTCGGGCTTGCAGAACGACAGCTTGCCGACTTCCGTGAGGTCGAGCGACGGGAGATCGAGCACGAGACGCTCGGGATATCGCATCGCATAGGAAATGGGGGTCCGCATGTCCGGCAATCCGAGTTGGGCGATCATTGATCGGTCCTCGTATTCTACCAGAGAGTGGATGATGCTTTCCCGGTGAACCAGCACGTCGATGCGGGATTCCGGAATGTCGAACAGCCATCGGGCTTCGATCACTTCCAGGCCTTTGTTCATCAGCGTCGCGGAATCGATGGTGATCTTGGCGCCCATCTTCCAGTTAGGGTGCTGGAGCGCTTGCTCCGGGGTGACCTCCTGCAGTTGCTCTTTGGTGAGCGTCCAGAGCGCGCCGCCGGACGCGGTCAGGATCAGGCGCCGAACGTCCTCGATCCGGTGGCCTTCCAGCGACTGGAAGATGGCGCTGTGTTCGCTGTCGACCGGAAAAACCTTGACCTTGTGACGGCGGGCTTCCTCCTGCATCAACTGTCCAGCCATCACCATCGGCTCCTTGTTGGCCAGGGCGATGTGTTTTCCGCTGCGAATGGCGGCCAAGGTAGGGACGAGTCCGGCTCCTCCGACGATGGCCGATACGACCAGCTCCGCCTCGGGAAGTGCCGCAACCCGGGCCAACCCGTCCTGCCCCGAGAGAATTTCAACGGATACATCGGAACAACGGCGACGGAGCCTGGCCGCGGCCGCGTCATTGGCGAGGGCGACGACGCGCGGTTTGTACCGGCGAATCTGGTCATCCAGCATGTCATCGTTGTTTCCGGCCGTCAAACCGGCGACCCGAAACTGATCGGGAAATCGGCTCACGATATCCAGGGTGTTCGTCCCGATTGAGCCGGTGGATCCCAGGATCACGATAGTCTTCATGATGGCTCCTTCATGCCAAGGTCTCAGAGCGGGTCATCAACGTCACATAGTAGAAGAACGTCGGGGCCGCGAACAAGAGACTGTCGAGACGATCGAGCATGCCTCCGTGACCGGGAAGGACGCCGCCCGAGTCTTTGGCGCCGACGCTTCGCTTCATCGCCGATTCGGCCAGATCGCCCCAGAGACCTGCCGCGGTCAACAGAACGGCGAGCACGGCGCAGTCGATCATCGACAGTGCGGGCAAGAACCACCAGCGCGCCAGATAGGCGGCCATCACGGCCGCAAGCAGGCCGCCGACCAACCCTTCGACGGATTTCTTGGGGCTGATTCGAGGTGCCAGCCGATGCCGGCCCCAGACGGTTCCCGCGTAGTAGGCTCCCGTATCGCCGGCCCAGGTCACGAGCAGGAGAAAAAACACGAGCCATTCACCATGCTCGAGCAATCGGGTCCGGACCACGAAGCTGAGCGTCACGCCAAGATAGAGAATCCCCAGGAGCGTCGCGGCGCTGTTCCTCAAGACGTGATCCAGGGGAGATCGCAGGATGAGAGGGAGGGAAAGTATTCCGATCACTGCCGCGAGCAGGGTCGGGACCAGGAATTCACCGTGGTGGGGCGCGAACAGGAGCGCGGCGAAGCCGAGGAGTCCGGCTCCGACATAGGGCCGTTCGCCTGGAGGCACGAGACCGAGCCGGTAGAACTCCAGCAAGGCGATCGAACCCACCGCCAGAACGAGGCCCGTGAACGCGAAAGGAGGAAAATAGCGGATCGCGCCGTAAAGCAGCGGCGCCAGGACCAGCACCGTATAGACGCGGCGGGCGTCGAATCGGCGCGCCACCGTGGGTATCGGCGGATCATGACTCGTGATGCGGCACTCCACCATAATTCGTATTCACCAGGGTCGGACGTGATGCGCCATGACGGTGTGTCGCTGAGCGATCCGTCTAGGAAGTGAGGCTGCTGAAGACGCGGCCGAAACGGCGCTCTCGGCGCTGAAATTCGAGCAACGCCAGCAGCAATTCACGCCGTCTGAAGTCGGGCCAGAGCGTGGGCGTGAAGTAGAGTTCGGTGTAGGCCAACTGCCACAACAGAAAATTGCTGATGCGGGCTTCTCCGCTGGTGCGGATCAGCAGGTCCGGGTCCGGCAAATCATGCGTGTACAGGAATTGATGAACGAGCGGCTCGTCGACCTCGTCCGGCTGGATCTTGCCGTCCCGGACTTCCCGGGCGATCTGGCGCACGGCGTCCACCATTTCGGCCCTGCCGCCGTAACTCAGGGCCACGGTCAGATGCAGCTTGTTGAGGTGGGCGGTTTCGTGCTCGGCGGCGCGCACCCACTGCAGGGCCGAGGCCGGAAGCAGTTCCGCACGTCCGATGGTCCGGAAACGGACGCCTTGTTCGATCAGCTTGTTGCGTTCGGTGGACAAGTAGTACTCCAGCAGCCCCATCAATGCGTTGATTTCCTGAGTCGGCCTGTTCCAGTTCTCCTGGGAGAAAGCAAAAATCGTTAATGCTTGGATCCCTAATTCAAGACAGCTCGTGATCATCTCCCGGACGGATTTGATCCCTTCCCGGTGACCGGCGATGCGGGGCAGGTTCCGTGCTTCGGCCCAGCGACCGTTTCCATCCATGATGATCGCCAGGTGCTTGGGAAGGAGGTCTGGGTCGAGTTTGGCAGCTAGGTCCGCGTCTGAAAGTTGATCGGTACCAGCGGAGAGTCCGGTGTCCATAGGGTCTTGTTTTCGGATGGCCCTTTCATTGAAAGTAGGTGTGGCAGGCAAGGAAAGTCTACTGAGGCCCTCAAGGAAAGTCAAACAGTATTTCCTAAATTCCTTGCAAAAGCGATGGGTTGGAAGAGCGCGCGTTGCGCCTGCGCGAAAGGATCGGCTATACTTCGAATTCCCCGGATGACTACCACTGCATAACAAAGAGTTCTTTCATGGCACAGTTGATTCCTCTGGACTCATTCGGCCTCAGCGAACGCGAGGTCTACGCGGCATTGGCCCGTGTCAAAGTGCGGGCGGTGGACTACGCCGATCTGTATTTCGAATCCTCCGTCACCGAATCCGTCTCGATGGAGGAGTCCCTGGTCAAACGGGCCACGAAGAGTATCTCTCAAGGGGTCGGGGTACGGGCGACCGCCGGTGAGAAGACGGGATTCGCCTATTCCGACGAGCTGCGCAAGCAGGATCTCGAGTTGGCCGCCGATACCGCCCGCTATATTGCAATGAGCCCCGCCGGGACCGAGGCTCTGCCGGTTCCCGTGCATGCCACACCGCACCACGATCTGTATCCGGTTCCTCAGACGGCCCTGGAGGTCGCGACGGCGGACCGGGTTGCGCTGTTGAACCAGATCGACGCTGAAGCCCGCAAGTACGATCCCCGTATCAAGAACGTCATGGCCTCGTTCAATACCGAGTTTAAAATCGTCATGGTGGCAACATCCGAGGGGACGATCATCGGAGACGTGCAGCCGTTATCGCGGCTGCAGGTCACCTGCATCGCGGAAGAAAACGGCAACCGCCAGGTCGGATCCTTCGGAGGCGGAGGGCGCATCGGATTTGAATTCTATCGGGACGGCGACCGCCATCTTGCCTACGCCAAGGAAGCCGCGCGGACGGCGATCCTGAATCTTTCGGCGGTGGACGCACCGGCGGGCGTAATGCCGGTGGTGCTGGGCGGAGGCTGGCCCGGTATTCTCCTGCATGAAGCCATCGGGCACGGTTTGGAAGCGGACTTCAATCGGAAGAAGACCTCGGCGTTTTCCAACCTCCTCGGGAAGCGCGTCGCATCGGACGTGTGTACGATCGTGGACGACGGTACGCTCCCCGGCCGCCGAGGCTCGCTCAACATGGACGACGAAGGTACGCCGACCGGGCGAACCATGTTGATCGAGCGGGGCATCCTTCGCGGTTATATCACCGACAAACTCAATGCGCGGCTGATGGGGATTCCTCTGACCGGCAACGGCCGCCGGGAAAGTTATCAAAGCGTCGTCCTGCCGCGAATGACCAACACCTTCATGCTGGCCGGTCAATCCGAGCCCGAAGACATCATCAAATCGGTCAAGAAGGGACTCTACGCGGTGTCGTTCGGGGGAGGGCAGGTCGATATCACAAACGGGAAGTTCGTGTTCTCCGCCAGTGAAGCCTACTTGATCGAAGACGGCAAAGTGACCAGGCCCGTCAAAGGCGCCACCTTGATCGGCAGCGGGCCTGAGATCCTGACGAAGGTCTCGATGGCCGGTCACGACTTGAAGCTGGACGAAGGCATCGGGACTTGCGGAAAAGAAGGACAGTCCGTTCCCGTCGGCGTCGGTCTGCCTACCATCAGAATCGACGAGATCACCGTCGGCGGAACCCAATCGGTATAGCGAATGAGCGGCTCCATCACTCCCACGGACGGCTATCGACAACTCGCTTCGGACGTATTGGCCATGGCGAAGCGCGGCGGAGCCACGGAGGCCGACGTCGTCATCGTCGACGGGGAAAATCTGTCCGTGCAGGTTCGGCTCGGCGCGGTGGACCGGCTGAGCAAGGCCAGGGAGAAACGCCTGGGCCTCCGCGTATTCGTGGGCAAACGCTCGGCCAGTACGTCGACTTCGGACTTTTCGAGCGCCTCCCTTCATCAGTTGGTCGAGGAAACTTGTACACTGGCCCGGGCAGTGGTCGAAGATCAGGTTTCAGGCTTGCCGGCTGCCGAGGAGATGGCCAAGGAGCAGCCGGATCTCGATCTCCATGATACGACCAGGCTTGATACCGACCGGCAGATCGAACTGGCCCGGCGGGCGGAATCCGCGGCGATGGCGGCGGATGAACGGATCACCAATTCGGAGGGCGCTGATTTCGACTCGTCGTCCGGACGGATCGTTTTGGCGAACAGCCATGGGTTCGTCGGCGAATATCGCAGCTCCAGCTTCTCTCTTTCCGTGTCTCCCATCGCAGTCGACCCCGCTACGGGCGCGATGCAGCGTGATGCGTGGTACGGGGTGCAGCGAAAATTCCGCAAGCTGGAGTCGCCGGAGGCGATTGGAACCGAAGCGGCGAAACGTGCCGTCCGGCGGCTGGGTGCGAAAAAGGTGGGTACCAAACGGGTGCCGGTCGTGTTCGATCAGGAAATGGCCGCCAGCCTCATGGGCAATCTCTGCGGGGCGGTGTCGGGCTACAGCCTCTACAAAGGGGCGTCGTTTTTGATCGGACAACTCGGCAAGCCGTTGGCGCCGGACTACGTGACGATCTACGACGACGGACGCATGGTCGGAGGTCTCGGTTCCAGACCGTTCGACGGCGAGGGATTGGCGACGAGGAAAAATACGGTCGTCGAGAAGGGCAAACTTGCCAGTTATCTGCTCGATGCCTATTCGGGAAGAAAACTGGGATTGCCGTCGACGGGCAATGCCTCGCGCAGCGTGGGGGAGAGCCCGTCGGTCGGGCCCACGAACTTCTATCTGGCTCCGGGGAGCCGGAGCGCCGACGACATCATCATGACGGTCAAGGACGGGCTCTATGTCACGGAGTTGATCGGATTCGGCATCAACATGGTCACGGGCGACTACTCCCGCGGGGCGAGCGGCTTCTGGATCGAGAACGGTGAACTCGCATATCCGGTCGAGGAGATCACCATTGCGGGAAATCTCAAGCAGATGTTCCGGGATATCGAGATGGTCGGAAACGATCTGACGTTCCGCGGCCGCATTGCCAGCCCGACCGTCAAGATCGCCGAGATGACCGTGGCGGGGAGTTAGCTGTCTCGGCCTTCTTCAACTGGATCTCAACGCGTTAAGGAGTCACCAAAGACCATGCCGCTCGATGCCGACCTTGGAAAAAAAATGTTGCAGTTGGTCACGTCACGCTATGACGACCGGCATTGGAGGAAGAGGATCGAAAAGACCTTGAGCTTGCCGCAGTCGGGTGTGAGCGATCCGGCTCAGCAACGGATCTTCATGTATCTGAAAGTGGGTCTCAAGGCCTACAAGTCCCGCCGCGCCGATCCCGACTCCTGGATCATCGGCGGTTTTGCCACGAAGGAAGTGATCGATCGCGCCAAGTTTCAACCGCACCTCGTCGATTCCACCGTCACCAAGGACGATGTCTCGTTTCTCGGCAACGATCCAGGGCCAGAAGTGGACGAGGCTTGGTGGGACGAGATGCTGGTTCAGTGGTTTGACGTGCCGGAGGAAGAGAAGCCTGCCGAAGGTGGTGAGGGCGAAGAACAGGCGGCCGAGCCGACTTCCGCAACGGCGCCGGAAGGAAAATCAGCCAAAACATAAAGCACGTCCAATCAGGACTGCGCATCGTCGAAGACACCTGCTGGGCCACCCGACAAAGCCTCGTTCTCTCAAGCCTGTAAACTCGCCAAGCATAGAGGGGAACCCCGCTCGTGTTGGTTCCTTGCTCACCGAGTGCGCACGCAGATTGATCAAATCTTTATATAAAGGGCGGTGCTCCCTCGACGTGCGCAGTGGAACCAATCACGGGCGTTGTTCCCGGGTAGGGGTATCAGCAATAGCGTTGTCAATAAGTTGAGAGCGGTCGACGAGGTGCATAGTCGAGTTTTTCAATCGCCAGCCGCCACGGAATCCCACGCGGACAGTAAGACAGGACGAGCAACATGTGTGATTGCAAGACCTGGTCTCGTATCTGCATTGGCATAGCTTCGTTTTGTGCAATGACAGACCAGCAATCAGAAGATCCACTAAGATTTGTGTGCACATCGATTTTGTGGAGGTGCGAGAAAC
>DAOLIU010000040.1:0-23036 GCA_035328385.1 Nitrospira sp.
CTCGCGGATAGAAACCGACGCCGCCGTACCGCAGGGTCATCGCGGCATGCCGAATGGCGCGGAGCGGAGTACCGGGAATATAGAAATCCAATGCTTGCCCCTCGACGTGGTAGCTGTGCCGCGCGGCGCGGCGGCTCCTCTTCACCAGCAAAGCGTTGTATTCCGGCGACCGGTATCCGGAGATGACATGGATCTCGCCGGTCCCCCCCAAGGCCCTTCGCACGAGGTTCACATGCTCAAGCAAACGGATGTCCATTGCCGCGACTTCGCCGGTATGGTGGCAACGGAGCACATGATTGACCTCGTCCAACGCGGCCAAGTCGTACTCGCCCAGCTCGTTTCGATACCGGACATGCAGCCGTTCGTCTGTATGGACGTTGTAAAAATCGAGTTCGCCTTCAGGCAACGTCGCGGCCTGCGAGGTGGAAGGATAGAATACACGTCCACTGACGGCAAGCAGTCCGGCAAGCGAGGTTTTCAGCAAGACGCGGCGAGTCCAGAGCCAGTTCTGGTCCGACACGACAATCTCCGGGATGATAATGAGGGTGAGCGTCGCGGTGGTATGAGCGTCACGAACTTGTAACAAATATCGCCGAATGAGGTCAAGCGTCCACGCTGATATTCCGATCCCTGTTCGAATGTCGCGATATCGCAAATGGACGCGGCCCGCTGTATGCTCCGGGCGCTCGCAATCGTCTTCTTCCTAGACAGCCGCCACTAACTGCGGGTAGTATCCAGTGGGTTCAAGGAGTATTGATCATCATGGCCACTATTCTTGTCATCGACGATGAGGACTCAATCCGCCATCTCCTGAAAGATGTCTTGGAGAAGGCCAAATACCAAGTCATCGAGGCCCGGGACGGACAAGAGGGCTTGCACGCCTATCAGAAAAACCGCGTCGATCTGGTCATCATGGACATCCTCATGCCCGGGACGGACGGTCTCGAAGCGACGTTGCAACTGACCCGGGAGTACGTGGATGCCAAGGTGATTGCCATGACCGGGGCCCAGGGCGATCGAAACTTCCTGGACGTCGCCAAACTGTTCGGTGCTCGTCGCGTCTTTGAGAAGCCCTTCGATTTGACCAAGCTGGTCAACGCCGTCAAAGAGGAACTCGCCAAGTAGCGCCCGTGCCGTCCCGTGCGTCACTCCCGATGAGCGTTCGACGAGGGTTCACGCTGCCCGCGCGCCCCGCGCCATGGCCCGCTGTGTATGGATGGCTCCCGTGACGGCAATGGGAATCTCCTGAAGACATGCCAGCTCGACGAATACGCCCGGATCTCCTCTATACGATCGCGTGGACCGTCGTGATCCTGATGGTAGGCATCCTGCCGCTGAAGAATTTCGTCGGACACTCGCACTGGGAATACATCAAATGGCTCCCGACGGTGGAAGACCTTCGCTCGCCGGCCTATTTGCTGGATATTGCCTCCGATCTGGTCGGCAATACCCTCTTGTTCTTTCCTCTCGGCTACTTCCTGAGCCGGCTCTTGAATTCTTCTCACCCTGCGCGCCAGCTGCTGCTGGCGGGCGCCATCGGCGGGATCCTCTCGCTGAGCATCGAGTTCTACCAGGTCTATTGCCATTCCCGGTTTCCCTCTGTCTTTGACGTGATCACCAACGTGACGGGCGTGTTGCTTGGCGTGCTGGCCGGCCGTTCACGGATGGAGGCGGCAACCGCGGGACGGAATCGGGTTCTGGCTCCCACTCCACAAGATCACACGTTCACTCCCTGAAGCGCGCGCCTTCCCGAACCCGGCGTCGTCCATTTGCCCGATTATGCATGTGCAGGAACGATGATGGATCAGGGAAGACGCCGTCTCTTTCACAAGCGCTATCGTCCGGCTGTCAATTCCTTGCGCATGAGCCCGCGCATCATGGCGGGGTCGTTGTAGCCGACCTCGCTCAGCGCATCCATGAGGTGGAGCCCTTTCGTACGAGCCAGTTCCTTGGCTTTGGCATAGTTTTTCGCGCTGAACCGCGCGACCGCCGGCTGCCCGTTGACGATCTGACAGGCCAGGACTTCCTCACCGACTTCCAGGATGCCTCCCTCCCCGACCAGCGTCTTCGCTTGCACGTCGGTGATCCCATGCAATTGAGCGAACTCCTGCAACCCGCCCGTCTCGACGAGGCGCCCATCCGGCATGATGCAAAGGCGCTTGAAATGCGGAGACCAATCCTTCCGGAAATCGATGTATTTGATGTCGCCGCCCTTGGCCACCTGCGGGCTGAGCGTCCGGTAGTCCAAACCCAGGTTCTTCTGTTCCAGCTTTGCTCTCAATTCGTCCGGGAGCGTACGGCGGAAGACTTCCACCGCCGCGTCCTGCAATGAACAGGACTTGGCCCGACTCAACTGCTCGGCTTCCGCAAACTGCATGAGATCCAAGACCCAGGTCTGCTTCGGTGCTCCGCCCTTCGGGTCGACCAGGCAACAAAAGAGCCCCTGCGTCACCAAGCCGCCGATTTGTGGATAGACATGGATGCCACCCTCCGTCAGCAGGGAGATCATCCGATCCAGCGGGACGTCGTAGCTTTCCGAAAGGATTCTGGCATGTACCGCCAGATCTTCCGCGAGCGTCATGGCGCAGACGGTGACATTGCCCGGCGCATCGAAGTTCGAGTAGTCCTCGATGACGTTGTAGAGTTCCGGCGGCTTGGCCTTGACCGGTTTTTTCTTGATCTTAAACATGGATAAATATCTCTATCATATAGATTTATAAGCTATTTATTATCATGCAGATGATAATACGGTGGCAGGGTCAAGAGACGCCGGTCCTCGACCGGCCCACCGACGGTGAAGTGATAGAGAGATTGGAGGGTCATCGATTTCACTGCAAGAATCTCATGAACCGGGTCATCGAAAAAACATCCGATGCCGGTCGCCCGTACTCCTGCCGCTTCCGCATCAAGGTACAGGACCTGACCCAGCAGCCCCGATTCCCAGAACAATCGTGGATACCACCAGGCGCCGTCCTTCCGCAAGCGCCCCTCGAATTCCGCCAGCATGCCGAAGGAAAACGCGCTGTCGCCGGCGATGTCCTGATGGCAGCTGACCTGAATGGCCAGTCTCTTCGCGTCTCCTTCGAGCAACCAATAGAGAGGCAGGTCGTCCGGCGCACCGGGCACCCTGCTCCACACCAACTCGGGATTCATGGAGTCCTGGACAAACGATAGCTTGGAAGGCGCACGCAGCAGGAAATAGACCCCCGGCGTCAGGCCGTCGACCCGATGTACGAACAACATGAGATGGATCGCCGGATCATACGGCCAGACGTCCCACGGAACGGTCCGGTCCAACTGCCCTCGTCCCTCTCCCGGCATGACAAGTCGCAGCATGCGGAAGAACCGGGCGGATGAAATTGACGTCCTGCCGTCGAACGCCACGGCGCTCCGGCGCTGACGGATAATCTGCGCAGCTGGCAACGACTCTTCGCGGCCGATCATCTCGCCGGCGATGCGCCGAACAGGTAGCGCCGCCCGGATCGTCCGTCGGTCAACTTCATGCTTCCATGACGCGGCGGCAGCCGTGTCAATCACGTCCCAATGGACTCCATGTTCCCGGCTCAACCGATTCGCCCGTCCATACCACGGCCCCTCCGCCAACGCGGCGACCGCCGCCGGTTCCACGAACAGCGGAATCGTCGGGGTCGGGGAAGCCTCGTCTGCCGCGGCAGGCCAGATCACTGCCAGACAATCGGGGTGTTCCTGTTCGGCGTCCTGGAAATCCTCTCGACGGGTAGTCCCGAGCAGAAGCCCCGCTGTGTCCTGCGCGACCCCGTCCAACAACACCATTCGCCATCCCAATGTGGCCGCGGAAATCCGGGCGGCGCCGATCGCGTGACCGACGTCGTGCTGACAATAGCGGAAGGCGCGCTCGCCATACTTCCAAGCCTCCCGCCAATGGACCGAGGTCAATCCCAATATGAACGCCTGGGGCGGAAACGGCGCCAAGAGGCGGGCGACCCCATCGGCTGGATAGGCGGCCCTGCGCTCCAGGCCATGTTCTCTGGGTGCGTAGTGATACAGGCCGGCCGGAAGGTCGCGTTCGTGCATGTGCGGGAACAGAACGTAGCCTTCCGTCGGGTGCAGATTGCCGGACGACGGATTGCTCCGAAGGGCCCATTCCGATTCTCCCGCCCGTTTCCAAGCCGAGAGCGCAAGCGCCAGTTCAAAGAATCGTGACAGGCTCCGCTTGGTGAGCGGCCGGGCCGCGATGACGCCCGGTTCAAACAGCACGTCGTAGGGAGGTGACGCAGGGTCCTCCTCGGGACCCAGTAACGGAAGTCGGATCAGTCGGGCCCCCTCATAACGCCGAAAGGGATCGGGTTGATTGGCCCAATCGAGATATCCCGTCGAACGGGCGTAGCGCTGGAAGTGATGCTTCGTCCTATTGTGATACCAGATGACCTGCTCGATCGGGCCGGAAACCGGAGGTTCCGAAGATAATATTGGGGAATAGCCTTCGTTCATCGCGGATATGACACCAGTGTACAAAGTGCCCGTATCGAAGTAAATGCGCGACCGGTCGCCGGCACGTTGACCTGAATGGACGCCGTGAGTATGCTTTCCGGATGCAGTTCGACGCCGCGTTGGCCGCCCGTGAAGCCTTTCAGCGATCTCAAGCGCAACTCGGCACCGATTGGCTCACGGCGGTGGACCTGGAGGATCGGTTTTCCTCATGCGCCGGAGCGTCGGCGCGCGAGGCCTACGAACACCTGCTCCTCCTCGCGGCGGCACATCCGAACGCCGATGCCTTCCAAGCATTCTGCATCTACATCACATGGCAACAAGTCACGGAAGAAACGATCCCACGGCATTTCCAAACAGGCCTCGCGCTATGCGAGTCCTACCTTGGATCGCCCGCCGGCAAAGACCCGCGCGACATCGACTGCGTGACCGAACTTCGGGAATCGTTTCGCGCGGGGCTCGGCCTGGCGGAAGAGGACGACATCGCGGTCGAGTTCAGAAGAGACACGCCGAAGGGCGGAGACTGATCCATCAAGGCCGTTCCTGCCTCGATCACGGGGCGCCCGTCCACGGCTGCATGCCCACCGACCATGGCTGACGATCACAAGCACCGGGCTCGTATTTTTCTTCATCGCGGGGATCTCCTTCATGCCCGCGAAGCGTGGGAAGCCGCGGCGGACGATGACCGCCGCACCGGGAACCGCCGGGGATTGTCAGATTCGCTCGGCAATCTGGGCAACACGTGCGCGCTGCTCAATGAGCTCGACCGAGCGGAACAATGTTATCGGGAAGTGCTCGCCATCCAGCGCGAGGAGCGCGACGCGCACGCGATCGCGCACACGCTGGTCAATCTGGGCAACCTGCTCGTGAGTACGGACCATCCTGAAAAATCCCGCCCCTATTATCTGGAAGCCCTGGACATGCTGCTGGAGTTGAAGGACCACCGGGGGTTGGGCATTCTCTACAACAACCTCGCCCTGCAGGAGGTCCGGGAAGCACAATGGGAGCAGGCCGACGCGTCGTTTCGCCTCGCCCTTGACCACCATCGCATCGTGGGCAACGAGGAAGGGTTGGCCGTCACGTACAGCCAGATGGGCAAAGCCTGTCTTCAGCGCGGCGAGTTGACCGGGGCGGAGCGTTGCCTGAACAACGCGTCCGAGCATTACGTGCGGCTCGGTCACGAACCGGCCGAAGCCGCCGTGATCCGTCTGCTCGCCTCGGTGTACGAGCAGCGAGGCGACTTCATCTCGGCGCGCCGCTGTCTCGAACGGGTGATCTCGATCGACCGCCGCTATCATCTGCCTGACGAAGCGGACGACGTTCGTCGCCTGACGCGATTGCAGCCGTCGTAACCCTTCCTTTCTCTTGCCTCGTTCTCGCCCCGGAATTTTCCCTGCGGGTTTCTTTCACTTTCTGGACTTCCCGAAATACTTTGTTACTGTAGGCCTCACTGCTCACGGTGCGATCCACGCTGGACAATTTCCCTGCCAACACAGGGCCGAGATGCTGAATGACACGACCGCGACGGGGCCTCATCATTCTCCTCCTCCTTCTGACGGCGGGATTCATCCCGTCGTTCGCGCGAGCCGAAGAGTCCGGATCCGGACTACGATTCGGCACTCAGGAAGTGGGGTTCACGGCCGGCTACCTGATATCCGTCCGCCTCACCAGCGACCATTCGACAAAGCAACAAGGTCCGGCCCTCATGCCGTCATGGAGCATGGTCTTGACCGACCCGATCGGGAAAAGTTGGTACCAGGGTCAGATCCTCCTCGGAGCGGAAATCGTGTACGTCCGATTTCAAGAGCCGGAAGTCACCCATGGCATCGGCTTTACGCCGAAGATCAAGTATCTCTTCAGCGGGTACCATTCGCTTCGTCCGTACGTCGAATTCGCCGGAGGCCCCTTTTACACGGATCTTGTCGGCTACGTTCCGGAGGAATCTTCCCGCCTCAACTTCATCCTGACCGCCGGCGTCGGGCTGTCCTGGTTCGTCACGCCGCGGATGGCCCTCAACGCCGGCTATCGTTTTCACCACATTTCCAACGCCGGCACGAAATACCCGAACGTGGGCCTCAATGCCAGTCTTCCGTTCGTCGGATTCTCCTTCTATTTCTAGGAGTCATGCGTGAAGAATCTACGACCATGTAACGCCTGGGCCGGAACGTTAGCGATGCTGCTGCTGTTCAACTCGGCGTGCTCACGCTGGATCGAATTGGCCGACGACGGCGCATCCCGCCCGCACCATGAAACGGCGAGGACGATCGCGCAACGAGAACAGGTTCCTCTCTTGCTGGACCGCGTCCAGTTGATCAGAAACGGATCCCCGCAAAATCCTTCGCAAGATACGGACCGGCGGCTTCTGGGTTCCTTGCGGGAGATCGGACTGTTTTCCAGATCGGATTCCTCGGAGAATGTCGGCGCACCGGAGCAGGGGAAAACCATCCGCGCCCGACTGGTGATCGACGAGGCAGTGGACCCGCATTCCGGTGCCGCGGCCTGGAAAGGCATCGTGATCGGAGCGTCGATGTTCCTGCTCACGCCCGTGATTCCGTTGGAATACGATTATGCCTCCCACATGACGCTCGAGCTCGAGCGATGGGACGGACAGATCAAACGGTACGAAGGACGGTCGGCGGGGACGAGCCGATATCATCTCTTCGGGGCAAGCCCGCTGATGATCGACGAGCTCAAAGGCGTGGTCACCGAATCCTGCCTGACCGCGCTCATGGAACAACTGGTACAGGACAGCTCGTTCTACACCGCCAGCAGCGCCCCGCTTCCCGACAACCCCATCCGGTCCGTGTCCATCAAACCCAGATCTTCGGGCTCCGCACCGGTCGTTCCCGTCTTCACCCCATCGAGCCGCTAGCAGGGCGCGCCGGGGAGAGGCGCGGGTTCTAGTTTCAGCGAAGTCTCCCCGCTTCCGTCGGCGACGGAATGCGGGACTGGCCGCGGCACAAAGACGATGGTATGATGCGCCGGAACGGAGATTCCCGGAGATTTTTAGGATGGACATCGAGGCGTTCCGCCAGATGGTGGCCAAGAATCCCAACGGATTTCTCGGTCGATACGGATTGGGAAACAAACTCCTCCAAGAAAAGGGCAGTTACGAGGAAGCCGCGACCCATCTAAAGGTGGCCGTGCAATTGGACCCGGTCCATGTCGCGTCACACCTCGCGCTTGGGCGCGCACTGATCGGACTGAATAAGCCCGATGAAGCCAAGTCGGCTTTACGGGCCGGAATCGACGCGGCGCTGTCCGGACGGTCCAACGGCGGAGTAGATTTGGTGCCGGAGATGCAGGCCTTGCTCCGAACGCTGCCTTGATAGGGATTCGACGCCATTATGACGCTCGACGACGCCAGGAAACGGATCGAATCGGCCGTGACGCAGTACGGACCACACGCGGCTCCCGTCCTCGACTTGGTCATGAACGAGGTCCGTTCCGACCTGGGAGCCAAGGCATTCAACCAGCTGGTCGAGGAATTCGATCTCGAGTTGGAATATAACATCGCGCCCCTTGAATCGGACTACTCCAACAGTTGAGCGTCCGCACCCCTCGATGCCGTCACATCGTACGTTCGCCCTCGTCCATCCCGTATCGGTCCTGACCCGGTTTCCGACACCCTCATGCCGATAATCTGGGCAGCTATTTCAGGACATGGCTACGGCCATGCCGCCCAGGTCGTCCCCGTGCTCAATACGTTGGGCACCATGGTCCCAGGTCTCGCCGTCGTGCTGCGGACCCTGGTACCGGCGTCCTTCTTTACGGACCGCCTGAGGGTTCCCTGGACCTTGCAGCCGGTCCAACAGGACATCGGCTGCATCCAGCGGGGTCCGATGCATATCGACGTTGCAGCCACCTGGGAGGCCCACGCCCGGTTTCATGCCGATTGGTCCCCGCGCCTCCAACGGGAAGTGGACGCGATCCGCTCTGCCGGTCCCCGCGTGATCGTGGCGGATGCTCCGTACTTGGCGCTCCGTGCCGGAGCGGAAGCCGGAGTGCCGACCGTTTGCCTGGCCAATCTCACATGGCATGACATCTTGACTCCCTTCATGGATGGGGCCAGACCGGATCAGCGTGGCATCCTGGCAGAGATGGCCGAACACTACGCCGTGACCGGCTCGGCTCTCCGCATTGCTCCCGGTTTGCCTCTGTCTCCCATTCGCGACGTGACGAATATCGGCGTCATTGCGGAACTGGCCGATCCGATACGCGACCAGCTCCGGAAACGGTTGGAACTCCTCGATGATGAGCGGCTGGTGCTGGTGGGCTTCGGAGGCGTGCCGTTGACCTCCCTTCCCTGGGAGGCCATGGAAGCCATGCGCGGATACCGTTTCATTGTCGATGATCCGCTGACCCGCCGGTCGTCGAGGATCTTCTCCCTCGCTTCGCTGCCCTATAATTTCCGGTCGCTGATTCCATCGGTCGACGTGATCATGACGAAGCCGGGCTACGGCACCGTGGCGGAAGCGGTCGCAGCCCGCGTCCCCGTGGTCTACGTTCGGCGCTACAACTTCGCCGATGAACAACCGTTGGTCGAGTTTCTCGGACAATACGGCCGCTCGTACGAACTGTCGCGGGAGGATTTCCAGGCTGGGAAATGGCAGACGGCCTTCGAGGCCGTCGAGCGCCAACGCATGGTGCCGATTGTGCCGTCCTTTAGCGGCGCAGCCGATGCCGCTCGTCATCTCGCCCACTACTTCGAATCCCATTGACCGGGCGCCAGCCTACTGCACGTTTCATTAACGTTCTCCTATATTTAAAAACAGATCTTTTTTGCCAATCCATTCGTAGATGCTATAGTGGTTGCGGGCGAGAGGTGCTCACATCTCCGGCCTACTGCCTGGCTCGCAGCGTATGGATACACCCACTCGACGCGCCACTTCGACGATCGACCCGGCGTTGTTCGCCCGCATCGTCAAAGGGGATCAGCAAGCATTCGGTCAACTCTATGATTTGTCATGCACCTTGCTCTATACCCTGGCGCTCCGCGTCCTTGGCAACCGCGAGGAGGCCGAGGAAGTGCTCCAGGACGTCTACTTGGAGGTTTGGAGAAAGGTGGCCCGATACGACGTCGGGCGAGGGACGCCGGTGGCATGGCTGATCACGCTGACCCGAAGCCGCGCCATCGATCGTCTGCGGGCACGGACGGCGCGCGGTCACCAGACCGCCGACTCGCTGGAACAGGACACGGGGGCGCAAATCAGGGATACGGGACCCAGCCCCTTCGAAACTCAAGCCGATCAAGAATTGCGCCTTGCCGTCGGCTCGGCCATGGCGAGCCTGCCGGCCGCCCAACAGCAGGCGATCGAGCTGGCGTACTATGAAGGCCTCTCCCACATGGAAATCGCCGCACGGTTGAATCAACCCCTCGGAACGGTCAAGACGCGCATCAAGCTCGGCATGTCCAAATTGCGCGATACCCTCCGCCACTGTTGGGATCAGGGTGAGTTCGAATGACCCATGAAGACATAGAAGACGCCGTTCCGCTGTATGCCACCGGGGCGTTGGACCGGGCCGAGCGCCAGGCACTGGAAGCACATCTCCTCTCGGGTTGCGCCTCTTGCCATCATGCACTGAAGGAATATCAGGCCGTCGCCGCCATGTTGCCGCTCGGTCTGGCCCAGACTCCGCCGGCTCGCAACCTCAAGGCGAAAATCATGGCCTCCCGTAATCCGGTCGCCGCGGCCTTGGAGAACGGGCAGAAGGACGAACCAAAACCGAGCCTCGAACCGGGTGAATGGATGAACCATCTGTTCCCGCCCATTACACCGGCCCGCTCGGTCTCCCTGCCCTGGGCGATCGGCATCGCCGCGGTGCTGCTGGTCACGGCTGCGGGCTATCTGGGCTGGACCTTTACAACTCGCCTGTCTTCCGACACCGCAAAGATAGAGCAATTGGAAGCCGCCCTACAGGAGCACACGACCAAGCTCGCAAGCCTGCAACGCGTCATCGCCGAACGGGACCGTGCTGTCGCGACACTGCAGCGTGACAACGAGCGACGGGGGTATGACATTGCGGAGTTGAAGGAACAACTGATCGAACGGGAGACCGAACTAGAAGGCTTGGAGCAGCAACTTGCATCGAGGTCGGCCGCGGGCGCCCGCGGAAAAACTCCCCAGGACGAGTTGGCGGTTCTTCTCAGACAGCCGAACATCCGGGTGGTGTCGCTGAGTGGATCGGAGATGGCCAGGAATGCGTCCGGCCTTCTCCTGTATGACGCCAGAACGCAAAAAATGTGGCTATACGCGGTCAATCTGCCGGAATGTATCAACGGCACGATGTATCAGTTGTGGGCAATCGACCAACGGCCCAAAAGCATCGGCACCTTCCATATGGACTCTGGAGAGACTGCCCATCTCATGGTCAAACGCCATCCTGATTTCGAGCGGACCAAGAAGTTCGCGGTGAGCTTGGAGCCGCCGGGTGTACGATCTCAGCCGACCGGATCCCTGTATCTGGTCAGCCAGTCTTGATCCCGTCCCATTCTCCTCTTGACGCTCCCTTTGAGGCCCGCTACAACCGGCTGTGAGAAACCTGTCGCGCGCACCGTGAATGGACGGGGAACTCCATGCCGGATTCCTCCGCTGATCAAGACATGCATTTTATGAGGATGGCACTGGCCATCGCCGCCCGTGCGTCCGCCGCCGGCGAAGTTCCGATCGCCGCGCTGCTGGTGCAGGGCTCCGAGGTGCTCGCTTCCTCGCACAATTTCCGGGAAACGTGGCAGGATCCGACGGCGCATGCGGAGCTGATCGTCATCCGAGAGGCCGCCAAACGGTGCGGGACGTGGCGACTGCTCGACACGACGTTGTATGCCACGGTCGAGCCCTGCCCGATGTGCCTGGGCGCCATCATCCTCGCCAGGATTCCCCGCCTGGTCTTCGGCGCCAGGGACACCAAGGCCGGCGCCTGCGGCTCCGTCCTCGATTTTTCCAGGAACCCCCGCCTCAATCACCAGGTAGCGGTGACTGGATGCGTCCTCGAAGAGGAGAGCCAAGCCCTGCTCCGAAAGTTTTTTCGCGGATTGCGGAGCGAAGGATTATCGGTAGAAAGCCAAAGCCCCACGGACCGGATCTGACGCCTGTTATTGCGGCATTCCTTGCAGGATCGCTGTCCCACGGAACGCGACTGCGGCGGCCCATCCGAGTCCGCACGACGGCCATTGGACATGCCATCCCTTGTCCATGTTCGAGCCGGGAAGGATTCGAACCTCAGCCTGCTTCCGATCGCTTAGGTCGACTTCACACTCTCCCAAGAAAGGGATGCCTCTCCCCTGCCCCTTTAAAACGGCTTCCTTGGCCACCCAATATTGAAAGAAGCGGAGCGTGTGCTGCGCCGACGGCTGCGCCGCCAGAGCCGCATATTCCTTCCGTGTGTAGAACCGTTCGGCCAGTTTGAGCGCCTCGACGTCCTCGCGCAGCAGTTCCAGATCCGCCCCCACCTCACGATGCTTCGCGACCGCCAGGAGCATCCGGCCGTGTGAATGGGACATATTGAATGAGACGGCCGCGGGACGGGCCTCGTGCACCAGCATCGGCTTGCCTTCCCGGGTCCGTCCGAATGACAGCGCGGCCGGAGGCAGGCCGACATATCGGGCGAGCAACGCTCTCAGGCACCCATGGGCCATGACATATCGTCGTCTGTCCGTCTTGTGAATGAAGCGGGACGCGCGCAATCGTTCTTCCGCGTCCAGATAGGAATGGAGCCGATCAAGACATGCATCCGCCTCGTCCATACCGCATTGCCACACATGAATGGCGCCGTCTTCGATCTGCAGACCGCGTTCTTCAACCGTGTCGAGAAGACGGCTGGGGGAAGTCAAGGGAATCGACGGAGAACGGACAGGTCCATGCCCGTTCATGGTCTACGAGCCCACGGTCGGACGAACCGGCAATCCGGCCACATTGGCGTCGACGATGCGCCCCTCTTCCAATTTGACCACCCGGTCGCCCAGGTGGAAATATCGGTCGTCATGCGTGATGACAATGACGCTCTTCCCGCGAGCCCGCAAATCCGGTAACAGCTGCCGATAGAACACCTCTTTGTATTCGGGATCCTGGTCGGCCGCCCATTCATCGAAGACATAGATCGCCCGATTCTCCAGATAGGCGGTCACAAGCGCCAGCCGTTTGCGTTGTCCCTGGGAGAGTTCGGTCGTGGAAAATGTGCGCCCGTTGATGGCGACTTTGTGATCGATCTGCAACCGCGTGAGGTACGAATGCGCCTGGGTTTCGACCGACGATTCGTCGAGCCCGAGCAACTTGTCGAACAAGTAAAAATCCGAGAACACCACGGAATAATGATCGCGATACCAGGCCCGATTGGCGTCCGTAACGACCCGCCCATCGAGACGAATCTCTCCTTGTTGGGGCGGATACAGCCCGGAGAGGACTTTGACAAAGGTCGATTTCCCGCTGCCGTTCCCCCCGATGACGAAAACGAGTTCCCCGGGTTCGATCTCGATGTCGATCGGTCCGAGCGAAAAACTATGCTCTCGCCTGACGTCGCTCGCGTACGTGAAGACGACTCCCCTCAGTTCGACGACGGGACTCGCCTGCGGCTCGTCGTCCGCCTCGGTGATGCCGGCCTTGACCCATTCGTCGAGCGAGACGCCGAGTTTGTGAATATTGTCGAATGCGACCTGCCCTTTTTCCAACGTCGGCAGCACGCCGATAATGCCCCAGATCGGAGCCATCATGTACAGCAGCACGACCACGTAGCCGATCAGTGATTCCGGAGACAGGGAAAACAGGCGGGGAAAAACAAAGAGAATCACCCCGATCATCGCGTAGAACGCCAGTTGTGACCAGGCTTCGGCAAACGCATATTGCTTGGATGCCTCGATGCTGCTGACCCGGTATCGATCGGCCGCCGAGTACAACTCGAGATCGAGAAACTCCTTTCGTCGCTGGCGATGCATCATCAATTCCTTGATCCCTTCGGTCAGCGAGCGAAATTGGCGGAACAGCTGCGCGCGCGCCTCGCGGGACGAATAGATCGTCGCGAAGGCCATCGTATGCAGCCATCGATACCCCCACGCACCAAGCAACGTGGCGGTGACGACGAGCAGAAACGTCGGCAGGGACAGCCAGGCCAGATATACTCCGCACCCCGCGACGATGGCGGCATTCATCGCCAAATTCGGCAAACATTGAACCGACCACGCCAGCATGCTCACGTCGTCGCTGAGGGTGACGAGAATGTTCGAGGGACCTTGGGCTTCAATCCGATGGAACGGCGCCTTCAAGATTTTGTCGCACAGCTTGAGCGCGATCTCCAGCGTCATATCCTGGGAAAAGCGCGCCAGCATCAGCTGCGAGGCGATTTGGGTGAGCAACTTACCGACGACGACTCCGACGAAGCCTGCCGCCAGGAGCGCGCCTTCGTCTTGGCGGTGCTGGAGCACCCGGTTGATCAGCGCCAGCACGGCCGCGCTGCACAGGCCCGAGAGCACACCGACGCCCACCATGGCTAATAGGATCGACCGGGAGCGCTGTATCAGGAAATATACGAATCGGGGAAACCGCAGCGTCATAGGGATTCTCCCACCGCCCCCGCCCGGCAGCCTCCCGTGCCGGCCGACGCGTTGTCCCGAAGGCGACGTTGCATGTGGTCAGCCAATTCCTCCACGTAGGGCGACACGAACATGCGCCCGGAGTTTTCAGCCTGAAGATAGATGCGGCTGCTGCCGCTGCCCCCCAAGTCCTGCCAATCGTGGCGGGTATCGGCCACACCTTCTCGAACAAAGTTCCTCGACGCGACGACGTTGACGATGCAGCCGTCCATCGGTTCCACGCGGTATCGGGACACGGCGACCAAAGTCGCCTTCGTCAGCCGCTGAACCTGAAAATCTTGATCCATAATATGATCCGTGACGGATTGGTCAATCAGGCTCTTCAAGACCAACGCCTTCCGCTTCATGGTGGGCCACCACTCGCCGGGAGGAAGGCCGACGATCGCCCGGAGGTCCGACCAGATTTTTCCGAAGATCACCGCCCCCATGAAGACCGGATTGAGAAGCCGGCGCCGATGACTCGTATAGGAATCCGGATGCCAGGTATCGAGCATGAAGATCGTGGTCTCCGTTTTCTCCGCCCGAAGCTGACGGGCCATCTCGTAGGCGATCAGCCCGCCGGTGCACACTCCGGCGATCAGGAACGGTCCCTGCGGGTGGACCTGCTTCATCGCCTGGACGTAATGAGTCGCCATCTCCGGTACCGACGTGAACGGAGCTTCCTTTCCATCCAAGCCGCGCGCCTGAAGGCCGTAAATCGGCTGATCGGCCCCCAGCAATTTGGCCAACTTGGCGAAGACCAGGACGTTTCCCCCGACGCCAGGCACCATGAACAGGGGCGTCGACTTGCCTTCGGCTTGAATGGCCACCAACGACTGCCAGGGTGGCCTCCAATTGGCCTGCGTGAGGACCGCCGCCAGATCCGCGACGGTCGGTGCTTGAAACAACGTGGCCAGCGGCAGCTGCCTGCCGAACACGGCTTCAAGTTGGAAGAACAGTTGGGCCGCCTTGAAAGAATGGCCTCCCAAATCGAAAAAGTTGTCATGGATGCCGATCTCCTGCACGCCCAGCACCTGCTGCCAAAGGGCCGTCAGTTGCAGTTCCATGCCGTTTCTCGGAGCGATGCGGGCGGCGCGTCCGGCATGACTGGAAGTCTCCGGCGCCGGCAACGCCCGCACGTCGATCTTGTTGTTGGCGGTGAGCGGCAGCTTGTCCAGCACGACAAAATATGAGGGCACCATGTATTCCGGCATGAAGGCCCGCGCATAGGCCCGTAGCTCGTCGGCAGCCGGTGCGGCCCCGTCCGCCGCCACCACGTAAGCGGCGAGTTGCTTGAGACCCTGTTGATCGGCCCTGGCGGTGACGACAGCCTGCCGGATCTTCGGATGGCGGCTCAACACGGACTGGATTTCTTCCAATTCGATCCGGAACCCGCGGACCTTGACCTGAGTATCCAGCCGGCCCATGTGAATCAATTTTCCGTCTTCTCGATATCGAGCCAGATCGCCGGTGCGATAAATCCTGGCTTCAGGGTCGTGTGAAAATGGATGGCGAATGAACCGGTCTCGGGTCAGGTCGGATCGTCGATGATAGCCCTGCGCCAGTCCTGCTCCGCCAATAAACAATTCTCCAGGCACTCCGACCGGTACGGGCTGCAAATGCGTGTCCAATACGTAGATTTCGGTGTTCGCGATCGGCCGGCCGATCGTGATCTCAGGCTCCTCGGGCATGACCCGATCCATCGTCGACCACACGGTGGTTTCGGTCGGCCCATACATGTTCCACAAGACCTTGGTCCGCTTGAGCAGCTGGGACGCCAGATCGGGAGGAAGGGCTTCGCCTCCGCACAGCGCGGTCAGGGTGGAGCTTCCCGGCCAGCCGGATTCGAGCAAGAGACGCCATGTGGCGGGGGTAGCCTGCATGATCGTCGGCTGAACGGCTTCCAGCGTCCGCACCAGGCGCCAGCCGTCCATGGCCACGGCCCGGCTCACGAGTTCCACTCGTCCTCCCACCAACAGCGGCAGGTAGAGCTCGAGCGCCGCGATGTCGAAGGACAACGTCGTCACGGAAAGCATGACGTCGCGGGATGTACACCCGGGTTGGTCTTTCATCGCCCACAGGAAATTCGTCAGCGAACTATGTCGGATCTGCACGCCCTTGGGATGCCCCGTGGAGCCGGACGTATACAGCACGTAGGCCAAGTCCTCAGCCGTCGCCATGGGGGCCAGGTTGTCGTCCGCCTCTTGCTGGAGGGCGGCGGCTTCTTTGTCGAGGCAGATCTGGCGACAGCTCTGCCCCGCGAATCGTTCGGCGAGCGCGGACGTGGTCAACACGAACGGCGCGCCTGAATCCTCGACCATGAAGCGGAGCCGGTCGCGTGGATAGTCCGGATCCAACGGCACGTAACACGCCCCCGCCTTCATGATGGCCAGCAAGGCCGAGACCATCTCGACGGAACGATCCAGACACAATCCGACGATCGTCTTGGGCCGTACTCCGGCACGCACCAAGAGTCTGGCCAGCCGGTTCGCCCTCGCGTTGAGATCCTGATAAGACAGGCAGGCGCCGTCCATCGACACCGCTGCGGCATCGGGAGTTTGTTGGACCCGTGCTTCGAAGAGCTCCGGGAAACATTGCGTATGGGGGTACGGAGAAGCCGTGCTGTTCCAGTCCACCAGCAGCTGGGTCCGCTCGGACTTGCCGAGCATGGACAACTCCGAGATGCGCGCGTCCGGACGTTCCACGGCATCCTGCAGAAGGGACAGAAAATGCTGCAGCAGACGAACCGCCGTCTCCCGCTTGAACAGGTCGGTGTTGAAGGTCAGGTACGCCTTCTTGGCCACTTCGAGTTCGATGGTGAGACTGAGGTCGAACTGGGCGGATCCTGGATCGACTTCGAACGGTTCCCACTTGAGCCCGTAGAGCTGAATATCCCCGATCGGGGCGTTCACCATGTTGAACAACACCTGGATCAGCGGGGCCATGCTGGGATCCCGCGCCGTCTGCAACGTATCGACCAAACGGTCGAACGGATAGTCCTGGTGGGTAAATGCGCCGAGCGAGGCCTCCTTGACCCGTTCGACCAGCTCGACGAACGGCGGATCGCCGCCCAGATTCAGTCTGATGACCAGCGTATTGACGAAGGTGCCGATCAACTGCTCCATCGCCATTTGGGTCCGATTCGCGATCGGCGACCCGACGGCGACATCCGTCTGCCCCGAATAACGGCTCAACAGCAGTTGGAAACACGCCAGCATCGTCATGAAAGACGTGATCCGGTTTTGCGCGCCGAACTTCTTGAGCGTCTCGATCATCGAATCGGGAATGTCTAGCGAGCAATAGGCTCCTCTGAACGTCTGCATCGACGGGCGTGGATAGTCCGTCGGCATGTTGAGGGTGGAAAGGTCCGCCAGCGTCTTCCGCCAATAGTCTTCCTGGTCTTTCAGAACCGCTTCCGTCAAACAACGGCGTTGCCATGCCGCATAGTCCGCGTACTGCACGGCCAGAGGCATTTCGGGCAGCGGGAGTTCCTGGCTCAGCGCGTTATAGTAGGAAGCGAAGTCCCGGCCGAGAATTCCGAACGACCATTGGTCTCCGACGATGTGATGCAGATTGAGAATCAAAATATGGTCGTCCTGATCGAGCTTCACCACCGATATGCGGGCAAGGGGTCCCCGTTCCAAGTCGAACGGCCGTCTTCCTTCTTCCTGTGCGATTCGACGGGCTTCGGTCTCGCGCAATTTCTTCGGCAGTCGTCGCAGATCGATCTCCACGAGGTGGGGAGCCTGCCAGGGGGCGATGCGCTGGACCGGGCCGGCGCCCGTCATGGCAAACGTGGTACGGAAGGCTTCATGGCGGCGTGACAAGAGATCGACCACCTGACGTAAGATCGGCACCTTGAGCGCGCCCTTTTGCCGGGAGACGAAGAGCAGATTATAGGCGGTGGCTTCGGGTGCAAGCTGCTGAATGAACCACATCCGCTGTTGCGAATAGGACAGCGGCAGCGGCTTCGACCGCGAGACCGGGATGATGGGCGGCAACGGCGGCCGAACGTTGACCCGGCCCTGCTCGGCCCTGATCCGATCGGCCAATCCCGCAATCGTCGGATCGTCGAACAGCGACCTGATGGGCAGTTCCACGCGGAAGACTTCGCGGACACGGGATACTACTTGGCTGGCCAACAGCGAATGGCCGCCAAGGGCAAAAAAGCTCTCATGGACATCCGGGGTGGCCCTGCCGAGGATTTCGGACCAGAGTTCAATGAGGCTCTGTTCAATTTGATCGCGTGGCCTGGCTGGTGACAGGCCGGTCGACCGCGTCACATCAACCCACTGCCGCAGCGTCCTTCTGTCGACCTTTCCGCTGGAAAGCAAGGGCAGCGCATCCAGAACCACCACAGCCGCCGGTACCATGTAGGAAGGTATTTTCCGCCGAAGAAGATCCAGAAGATAGGCACTCGCCGGAGCCGGTTTTTGATCGGCGGTCACGAACGCGACGAGCGTCGGTCCAACCGGAGGGGCCGACTGCACGACGGCAACGGCGTCGCGGATTCCCGGCAGCGCGCGCACATTCGCCTCGACCTCGCCCAATTCAATCCGATGACCGCGAATTTTGACTTGTTCGTCTTCCCGACCGATGAATTCGATGTTACCGTCCTGCCGGAACAAGCCGAGATCGCCCGTCCTGTACAGACGTGTCCCGGGCCGGAAGGGATTATTCACAAACTTCTCGCCGGTCAATTCCGGCTGGTTATGGTACCCGCGCGCAAGCCCGGACCCGCCGATGTACAGTTCACCGATTACGCCGACCGGGACCGGCTGCATGGAGGAATTCAGCAGATAGACCGTCGCATTGGCAATGGGTCTTCCGATGGGTACTCTCACGCCTCGTTCCGTGCCGTTCGTCTTGTATACGGTTGTCCAGACTGTCGCCTCCGTGGGACCGTATTCGTTATAGAGCGACACGTCCGGGAGACGTTCGTAATGGCGATGCACCACGTCCGGAAGCACACTCTCCCCTGCTACGACCACCACCTGCAACGTTCGCAGCAGCGATGGTTGACCTTGGCGTAGCAGCACCTCGTACAGTGAAGGTATGAGTACCACGTGCGTGACCGCATGCTTCGCGATCAGTGCCGTCAACTGGTCGGCGTCGCGGGCGCTGTCCTCCGGCGGAACGATCAAGGTCCCGCCGTGCAGGGTAGACCAGAAGATGCTCGTAATCGATCCGTCGAACGCAAGGGGGAAGGTCAACAGACACCGCTCCGCCCTCGCTCCATAATAGTGCAACCGTGCCGCGAGGGAGTGTTGCAGCGCCCGATGCGTCACCTCGACCCCTTTGGGACGGCCGGTCGAACCCGAGGTATAGATGATGTAGGCCGGTTGATCCGGCCGTATGGGTGGCAGAGGCGCGGTCGACCTCCGCGACGAACCGAGCTGCTGAAGCCCCTCCAATTCGATGATCTTGTCGTCGGCGAAGGGAAGCTGCGTCCGCAGATGGCGCTGCGTGACTATGAGGCTGATGTCGGCGTCTTGCAGGACCAGGCGTTGACGCTGTTCCGGAGCACCGGGATCCACCGGGACATATGCGGCGCCGGCTTTCAAGATTCCGAACAGGGCCACCAGGCTGGAGACGGAACGCTCCACACACAGCCCCACACGGACGGGGTTTCCCCGCGTTACCTCCCAAATAGCTTGGGCCAATACGGTTGATTGGGCGTCCAACTCCCGATAGGACAGGCGGCCTTCTCCGCACACCACCGCGGAATGATCGGGCGACGCTCGGGCCTGGAATGCCAGAAGGTCCGGAATACTCGTCCCGCAGGCAAGCTCGGTTTCGGTGGCGTTCCACTCTTCCAGTACCGTTCGGCGTTCCGCCTCGGCCAGCAAGGGCAATTCAGCGACGAGCGTTGCCGGATGAGCGATCATCGCCTGCAGCAGCATCAGGATCTGACCCAGTATTCGATCGATCGTCGAGCTATCGAAAATATCCTTGTCGTACAACAGGACAAGTTCAAGCCTCTCCTTCCTGTTCAGAACCAAGAGGGTCAGATCGAACTCGACGGCGACGTCGTCAATGGGCAGATGGCTGGCCGTCAGATCACGAAACGCCAAGTCGGCCAACGGATCGTCTTCCCAGACGATCATGACGTTGAAGGGAACGGCCGGAGTTCCATCACCTCGGGTATTCAACGCCTCAATGACCCGCTCGAACGGCACGTCTTGATGGTCGTAGGCCCCGGCCACAACGTTTCGCGAGCGGCTCAAGAGGTCGCGCACAGTCCCGACGTCGGCCAGATCGAGACGCAACACCACGGTATTGGCGAAATAGCCGATCGCCTGTTCCAATCCTGACCGTCGTCGATTGGCGACGACCGTTCCCACCACGACGTCGTCGGTTCTTGCACAGCGCTGGAGCCAGACCGCGAACGCCGCATAGACCAGCATGAACTTCGTCACCCCTTCCCGCCGGCAGAACGACGCGATCTCCTCATCCAACGAATGATCGAGCGCGCGGTATCGAGCCCCGCCGAGGTATCGCCGCACTCGCGGGCGAGTCCGGTCCGTCGGGACTTCAAGCGCCGAGGGGCAGTGAGCGAGAAGACGTTTCCAGTAGTCCAATTGCGAGACCCATTCGGGCGAGGTTTTCTGTTGCTGAGTCTCGACGTAGTCTCGGTATCCTTGCTCAGACGGGAGCGGAAGCCCTCGGACCTCTCCGTCCGTATCGTAGATCGCGCCGAGCTCCTTCATGAGGACGCGTAGGGACCATCCGTCCGCGATGAGTCGATGGACGGTCAGCACCAACATGTGTTCCTCCTGCCCCCGGTCCAAGAGAAGGGCCCGAAGGAGAGGCGGCGTGCTCAGGTCAAACGGAACAAGCGTCTCTTCTTTGATCCAGCGTCGAACTTCGTCATCCACGCTCGCTGTCGGAAGATCCGCCACGGAAAAGCGGCGCATTCGGACGTCCGCCTCTGCGGTCACATGTTCCTGAACCTCGTCAGCCACGACGGAGTAACAAGCCCGGAGCAGCCCGTGACGGCGAACGAGTTCCGTCAGGCTGTCCTGAAGCCGGCCGCGATCGAGCGCACCGCAGAGCCGCATCGCGAGCACGATGTGGTTGAGCGCTCCTCCCGGATGCACTTGCTCGATGAACCATAGCCTCCGCTGCCCCGGCGAAATGCTGCGGGGTCGCACCGATTCGACGCCGTCGGTCTCCCGTATTCCGGACGGCCTGAGAGCGGCGGTCTTGGTACCAGACTCCTCCGCCTCTTGATGAAGAGACCTTGCCTGCCCGGTGCCCATCCGGACGAGGTCCCTGAGAGTGCACGGTCCGAACAGCCGGCCAAAGGTCACCTCGATGCCGAAGTCCGACTCGAGCCGGTGCTTGAGCATCGTGATTTTGAGAGAGTCGAGTCCGTAACCGATGATCGGACTGTCCAGACTGACTTGGCTGGAGGCAACGCCGGCACAATCTGCAAATGCATGGATCAGCGCCGCTTCCTGGTCGCCATCGGCGATCGGTAACGGTGGTACGTCTTCCTCCGACTGGGGACCAGACGCATCCGTTGCGCTGTACGAAGCCACGATCGCGAGCGTGTTGTTCAGATAGGCGGACCGGCAGGCACGACGCTGGATCTTTCCGCTCGACGTTCTGGGAATCGCGCCGGAACGGACGAAGACGACGGCATGAACCGGAGCGCCGCAGTGCTCGGCGATCACGGTCCGGACGGCCGTCGCCATGGCGTCGGTATCCAGGTCATGGGTGCGCTCCAGTTCCTGTACGATCACCAGCTGTTCGGCCCGCTCTCCCTCGATCGTGAAGGCCGCGCAACCGCCTCGCCGCAGCCCGGCATGACATGCCTCCACGGCAAGTTCCAAGTCCTGCGGATAGAGATTTCGACCGTTCAGGATGACGAGATCCTTGAGTCTCCCTGCAATGAACAGCTGACCATCATGATAAAACCCGAGATCCCCGGTGCGGAGATATCGTGACGTTCGATCCTCTCCGGTCGACACGAAGGTCTCATCGTTGAGTTCCGCCTTGTTCCAGTAACCCTCGGAGACACTGGGACCCGACACCCACACCTCGCCCACTTCACCCGGCAGACAGTCGACAAGGTTCGTCGGATCGACGATTCGAATCTGCACGTCCGGGAGCGGTCGCCCGCAACCAACCAGCGGGCGAGTGCCGGTTCCATGGCTAGCCTTCACTTCGACACGGTTACGTTCCAGTTGATCAGCCGCCAGCGACACGATTAGCGGAGCCTCATCGCCCCCCGCACTCGTGACGACCAGCGTCGCCTCGGCCAACCCATAGGCAGGCATCAGCGCCCTGCGCTTGAATCCATGCGGCGCGAAGGTCTCGCAGAACCGTTCTATTGTGGAAGAACGGACCGGCTCTGCACCGCAACTGGCTACGGTCCAGCCGCTCAATTCAGCACTCCAATCAGACCGCTGGGCTCGTGCCTGGACGCAGGCGTCATAGGCAAAATTGGGAGCACCGCTGTGGGAAATACTCCAATGGTCGATGGCTTCCAGCCACCGAAGGGGGCGGCGAATAAAGGTCACCGGAGACATGAGAAACGCGGGAATACCGGCATAAAACGGTCCGATGATCCCGTGAACCAGTCCATAGTCGTGAAAATACGGCAGCCAGCAGAGTGATCGGCTTTCCGGTCCGACCGACGCCGCTACGGTCAGCCCATGACACTGCGCCAGCACATTGCCATGAGAGATCATCACGCCGCGTGGTCTGGTCGTCGATCCTGAGGTGTATTGCAGATAGGCAAGCGACGAGCTCGGTTCCGATGGCAGGGTCTGTCCAGAGCGTTCCGATGGCAGGGGTTCGCCAAGCCGGTCTAGAGAGATCACAGGTGGAAGGGCGACACCGATCTCGCATGAAAAATCCGCGAGTGCGGCCTCACATACCGAGGTGGTCAAGATGAGCGAGATGGACGCATCCTCGAAGATGGCCAGTAACCCGGGAAGGCTGTTCTTTGTTCTGAGTGGATCGGGGGGCGGCGCCGGTACCGGAATCAGGCCGGCTA
>DAOLIU010000041.1:0-22839 GCA_035328385.1 Nitrospira sp.
GAGCGGGCTGCGGACCTGCCATTGGCGAGCGGCGGAAATCCCCGGCCGATCGTCCCCCAGGTCGTCCAGATTCGTTCCATCCGCGACCCAACGCGAGGCTCGCGGTTCCTTCAAGCCGTCCATCAGCCGGTACAAGTCGGTCTTGCAGTGAAAGCAACGGGTCGCATCGTTCTGCACGAAGGCGGGAATGGTCAGCTGGTCGGTACGGACGATTTCATGCCGAGCCCCGATCTCTCGGGCCACCCGCGTGGCGGTTTCAAGTTCGAGAAGGGGAAACGTCGGGGAGACGGCTGTGACGCCGAGAGCCCGATTTCCCAACTCGTCGTGCGCGACCTTTAACACGAGCGTGCTGTCGATTCCCCCAGAGAAGGCGACGAGGACGGACTGCATTTCCGAGAGGACGCCGCGAAGGCGTGCAAGCTTATTGGCCAGATGGTCTGGAGTCATGATCATAACAGTCGGTGATCGCCGGGCAGCCGTGCCGGGTTGATCAGTGCTTCACTTTGGACTTGGCGAGATTGCCGACGACCACCAGCGCGTATCGTTGTGGATCCAGATACTGTTTGGCGACGCGCTGGACGTCCTCCTTGGTGACGCGCTCGATCCACTTGGGATACTGCGAGAAATATTCGAAGCCCAAACCGTAGAATTCCACCTGGGCCAGCACCTGCGCCAGCTTGGCCGTAGAATCCAGGCGAAGGGGGAAGCTGCCGACGAGAAATGATTTGGCCTCGGCCAGTTCTTGATCCGAGACTGGGGCGTCACGAATGCCCTTCATTTCGGCGAGGACGCCCGTGATGGCCTGATTGGTGGTTTCACTTCGCGTCTGCAGGCTGATCCAGAAGGATCCCGGCATGAGCCGCGCATCGAAGTGGCTCATGATTCCGTAGGCCAAGCCTTGCTTGTCCCGGATCGAATCCATCAGACGGGAAGAGAAACCGCCGGCGCCGAGAATGTAGTTCATGACGGTGACGGCATAGAAGTCCGGATTCGTGCGGTTGATCCCGCCGTGGCCCAGCACGATGCTCGACTGCGTGAGATCCTTCTCGATCAATTGCACGGTTTTCTTTTCAAGGGCACCGGGCTTTCGCATGCTCCGGGAAGGAACCGGCGCTTTTTTCCAGGCTCCGAAATGGGTTTGTACCAATGCCGTGACCTGATCGACGGTGACATCGCCGACGACGGTGAGGATGACCTGTCCCGGGACATATTCTTTGGCATAGAAAGCGGCGATATCCGCCACGGTGATCTTGCCGAGAGTCTCTTCCGTCCCGTTCAGCGGCCAGCGATACGGATGGCCATGAAAGACCAATTGGTTAAACGCTTTCATCGCGACATGGCCCGGATCGTCGTTATCGCTGGCCATCTCGCCGAGAATCTGGGTGCGAATGCGCTCGAACTCCTGCTTATTGAACGCCGGATGTTGGAGCATGTCGGCGAGCAGGGTGAAGCCCAACTCCGCGTCCTTTTTCAGGACTCTCACGGAGGCCGTCGTGAAGTCTTCCGACGCCTTCACCTCCAACGATCCGCCGACGAAGTCGATCTGTTCCGCGATCTGTTTCGAGCTGCGGGTGGTCGTGCCCTCATCAAGCAAACTCGCCGTGAGATTGGCGAGTCCCGCCTTTTCCGGCGGATCCTGCGCGGAGCCGGTTTTGATGAGCGAATGAATTTCAACGATCGGCAAAAAATGCTGTTCGAGGACTAGGACGGTCATGCCGTTCGGCGCGATGAACCTGGTCGGAACGATCTCCGCGGCGGGTAAGGGGGATGCAGAAAGGACGACAAGGCAACCCAACAGTCCTAGCCCGATCCAATGCGTGATCCTCATCAATGCTCCGCCGCTACGCTCAAGATTTCCCCGGCTGCCCCGCGGCCGGCGCCGGATCAGGTTGCTTGGGAGGAACGGGAATCAGTATGCCGACGGTGCGGGCATCTTCGATCAAATACTGGCGGGCGACACGTTGCACGTCCTTGGGGGTGACGGCGGCGATGCGCTCCAGGAATTGATCGATTCTTTTCCACCCCGCACCGATCGATTCCGCCTGGCCCAGCAGCATTGCGCGGCGGAAATTCGAGTCCTGTTCGAACACGTGCATCGCTTCGACCTGGTTCTTGGCCCGTTGTAGCTCCTGGTCGGTTGGAGGCTCGTTCTGAAGCCGGCGAATTTCCCTGTCCAGCGCCTCCTCGACCTGCTCGACTCTCTGCCCGGGACTGACCAGCGAATAGAAATAGAAGAGACCGGGATCCGTCTGCATCAGGCTGTATTCGGCGCCGACGGCTATCGCGAGCTTTTGATCGTAGACGAGGCTTTGGTAGAGCCGCGAACTCTTCCCGCGGGAGAGAATCGATTCCAGGATGTCCAAGGCGTATGAATCTTCACTGGCGAAGTTCGGAACGCGGAACCCCATCATGACAAAGGGCACCTGTGCTTCGCGCTTGAGCAGAAATCGGCGTTCGCCCCGCTGTTCTCCTTCCATGGAAAGGACCGGTTTGGGCTCGGGACCGCGGGGAATCGGTTCAAACAATTGCTTGATCGTCGGGAGAAGGCTTTCGGCCTTCACGTCACCCACCACCAGCAGCGTGGCGTTGTTCGGCGAGTAATAGGTGTCATAGTGCCGCTGGAGATCTTCGAGGGTCATCGCATCCAAGTCCCCGAACCAGCCGATGACCGGCCAGTGGTAGGGATGGCTCATATAGGCCTGGGCGAAAAGAGCTTCGACCAGCGCGCCCTGCGGGTCATCCTCGGTGCGGAGCCGACGCTCTTCCTTCACGACTTCGCGTTCGGTCTTCAACTCGTTCTGATCCAGAATGAGACCCTGCATGCGGTCCGCTTCCAATTCCAGCGCGAGGCCCACGCGGTCGGCGGCGAGATTTTCGAAGTAGGCGGTAAAGTCCTGGCTGGTGAAGGCGTTGTCCATTCCCCCGTTCTTCCTGATCAGCCGGGAAAACGATCCGTTGGGATACTTGTTGGTACCTTTGAACATCATGTGTTCGAGCATGTGCGACAACCCCGCCCGTCCCATGACCTCATTGCGCGAGCCGACCTTGTACCAGACTTGCACGGTCGCGACCGGTGCCTTGGGGACTTCGATGATCAGGACCTTCATCCCGTTCGAGAGAAGAAACTCGGCGGGATCGGTGGCCTGGGCAGGCTGTGCCGACACGAGGACAACCGCGAGCAGCAGCGATGTTGTGAGAGACCGGGACAGTTGAACGATCATGATTGGGCGAGAAAAACGAACCTCTGCATGCTAGCAACGCGATTCAATTTGTGTCAAGGCGGGCTCTCCCTGGGACGGTTGTATATTGCCGAGTTGCCCGCAGGCTCCGAGCACGTCGCGGCCTCGGCTTTTGCGGATGAACACGTCGATTCCCCCTTGCTTCAGAACGGACTGAAATGCCAGTACCGTGGCATCCGCCGGGCGGCGAAAGCTGCTTCCGGGAAATTCGTTGAACGGGATCAGATTGATCTTGTAGCGCAGCCCGCGGAGCAGTTTTGTCAGTCTCCGTGCGTCGTCGATCTGATCGTTGACTCCGGCCAGCACCACGTATTCAAACGTCAGGAGGCGGCCCGGGTGCAACGGATAGCGGCGACATGCGGCCAGGAGCGACCGAAGGGACGCGATGCCGTTTGCCGCGGGCATCAACCGCTGGCGTTGAACCTCCGTGCTGGCATTCAGGGAAATGGCCAAATTGACGCCGAGGGGGGCGAGATCTTTGAGGCGCGACGCGAGGCCGGCAGTGGAGACCGTAATCCGTCTCGGCGAGAAACCCGGACCCCACGTTCGGTTGGTCAGTCGTGCAAGGGCATCCGCCAGATTTTCGAAATTCGCCAGGGGTTCGCCCATGCCCATGAAGACGAGATTCGTGATGCGCTCGCCCTTCCCGAGTTGATCCTGCGCCGTGAGAACCTGGTCGAGTATTTCGTCGGGCTTCAAATTTCGCTTCAAGCCCATCGTGCCCGTCAGGCAAAAGCCGCAGTCCAGCGTGCATCCCACCTGGGTCGAGACGCAGAGAGTCAGTCGATCGTCGTCGGGGATCAGTACGGCTTCGACGTTGAGCCCGTCTTCAAGCGTCAACACCAGTTTGCGGGTGTCATCGGCAGCGCGGAACACCGTGCAGGCCGTCGCTCGCCGGATGATCGTGGCCGATCTCAGCGTGGATCGATCCGCACGGCTGAGATCGGTCATCTGGTCGACCGACGTCGCCCGACGCTGGTACAGCCAACGGAGGATCTGTCCGGCACGGTACTCCGGCCAGCCCAGTTTTCCGACCAACTGCGCCATGCCGTTCTCGGTCAAGGCGAGGAGATTCGTCGGGGTGGGATTCGACTCGCGAGCCATGGCTCAGGCTAACATAGCGGGAAAAACCGGAACAAGGCGAAGGGTGTCCCGCTGGCAAGGCTCCATTGCTGGCAAGACGATGAGGACGCTGATATATAGTACGTGCACCGTGAGATACAGGGATCGTACCGTGCATGATCGCATTCGACCGCGGGCATGGCTTTGTCTGATCCTTCCTGCGATCTGCGGTATCCTCGTAATTTCCGCTCTCGCTTCATCGACCCACGCGGACGGTGGCACCGCTCCCGACGCAGCCGAAAACGAGGCCTGCGATGCCCCCGAAGCCTGCTTTCTGGCCGGTGCCTTGCCCAAGGAACGGCTTGGGAAAACCCTCACGAAAGATCAGGTGTTGTCGCTCAAGCTCGAACGGTTGCGCCGATTGATGGAGCGGTTTCCGTCGACGATATGGGCCAAGCGCGCCGGGCTGCTGTCAGGAGTCCTGCTCGTCGACCGGAATCCGGCCGTGTCGATCCAGTTTTTGCGCGGCGGGCAGCGTGACTTCGCCGTACTCGACGATTATATACGGCTCTGGCTCGGGGAGGCGTCGTTAAATCTCGGCGATAGCACGGCTGCGGCCACCATGTTTGAAAGCATTCCCCTTGCCACTCCGGACTCCAACATCCTGCCAAAGGCGGCGTATCGATCCGGAGAGGCCTGGTATCAGGCCTCCGATTGTCAAAAAGCCAGTGAATCGTTTGCCAAGGCCGTTACCCTTAGCGACAAGGAGCCGCATGCCCCGCTGGCCTTTCTTCGTCGTGCCGCCTGCCAACTGCGGGACGGCAATGTGACGGAAGGTCGAGAGACTCTCAGGCAACTGTGGGTGCGATTCCCGGCGAGTCCGGAGGCCAAGGAAGCCGGAGCGTTGTTGGCGACCAATCTCGGCGGGGAACTGTGGGCGCCGCAAGCCGCGGACAGATTCGCCCGGGCACAGGCGTTCCTTGGCCAAGCCTTTCACGCCGAGGCGATTGAGGAACTCAAGAAGTTTCTCGCACTGGATCCTCAATCGCCTCGGCGGGCCGAAGCGAAGCTCAAGATTGGCGTCGCACAGGTGCGGCTCAAACAGTATGATCAGGCCCGGGAAAGTTTCCGTGCCTTGCTGAAAGAAGCAGGGCCTGAATCTCAAGAAGCAACCGTCTGGCTGGCTCGCGTGTATCTGCGCCAGGGCCTGGGAGACAAACTGCAGGAACTCGCCAAAACGGTTCAGGGCAGTTCGCTGTCCCCGGAACAAAAAGGTCAAATCGGATTGTTTGTCGGAATCTGGCTGGAGGACCAAAAGCAGTTCAATGAAGCGATTGCCCGATATCGCGCGGTCGCAAAAACCGGAGAGCCGGCCTCACAACGGGCGGAAGCCCGTTGGCGGATCGGATGGGTTCATTACAGAACCGGTCAGTATCGTGAAGCCGCAGAAACCTTGCAATCGATCGTAGAGCGGCATGACGGAGAATTCGAACCCCAAGCGCTGTATTGGATGGCGCGGGCGGCCGAACAGGGCGGTCCGTCTCAAGCGGCCGAACTGTACAGGCAGCTGTGCCAACGATATGTCTACACGTACTATTGTCAGTTGGCTCGGGAGCGCCTGGCCGTTCCTGTGAGGGATACGATCGTCACGGCGGACGTCGTAGACAATGCTCCACTGGCTAACAGCGAGGAATCTCTTCCACCGTCGGCGAACCGGGGTGAAATCGGACAGCAGAACGCCTATCGGCGCGCCATTGAGCTCAAGACATTGGGACTCGATGCCGATGCCGCCCGAGAAGTAGCGGCCTTAACCGACCGATACAGCAAAGATCCGGAAGCTCTCGTTCTCTTGTCGACCATGCTCAACGAGGTCGGCGCTTACCACCATGCCTTGCGGTTGGCCCGTGGCCGCTTTCGGGAGAAACTGGAGCGAACCGGCGGCGTACTCTCTCCCGCACTTTGGAACGTGGCCTATCCCACCGGATTGCTTCCCACGATAAGACTCCAAAATGCAAAAGGCGTCGATCCGTTTCTGATCGCCGCCATCATTCGTGAGGAAAGTCAATACGACCTGAAAGCCGTATCTCGGGTCGGGGCGATAGGTCTCATGCAGGTGATGCCGGCGACCGCCAATACGGTTGCCCAACGGATTGGCATTCCTCCGGTCGGACGCGACGATCTGTTCGATCAAGAAACGAACATTCGAATTGGGGTCCGATATGTCGAACAGCTGCTGGAACAATTTTCCGGAAACCTGGTCTATACGATTGCGGCGTACAATGCGGGACCGGTGGTCGTCAATTCATGGCGTGATCAGCATGGTTCGTACAGTCAAGACGAATTTGTCGAAATGATTCCCTACCAAGAAACCCGACAATACGTGAAGCGCGTATTGCGGAGTTATCGGGAATACATTCGCTTGTCCGGCATACCCGGGGCACCGGAGCCGGAGCGGGTTTCTTGACAAGATCTAGGCAAGTTTCTATAGTGCCCCGCAACCTATTGTGGTTTCCGGGGGTAAACTGATGGCAATGGATCGACTCGATGCGCTTGAGACCCGTGTCAAGGATCTCGTCAGACTCGTGCATGACTTGAAGAAAAGGAACACCTCTCTTGAAGAGGATCTCAAGTCTCTGCGTGAACGACTGGCCGAACAAAGCGATTCGAATAAGCGGTGGGAGCGCGAACGTTTGGACATCAAGGCGCGGGTGGAGAAAGTATTAGGGGAAATCGAGTTGCTGGAATGCATGGAAGACCGCAAGGAGGTGGCCCTTGACTAAGACCACGTACGTCGAGATCTATGGCCAGCGGTATGCAATTCGGGGGGAAGCCGACGAGGAGTACATTCGTCGCTTGGCGAGTTTTGTCGACGGGCAAATGCGCCATTTGGCCGAAGGATTAAATACGACCACTCCCTCGAAATTGGCCGTGTTGACGGCGGTGAATCTCGCCCACCAACTATTCGAGGCGGAGAAGAAGCGGACGGAAGGGGAGGCGGTCGTGGAGCGGCGTATGATGACGCTGATGGAGTCGATTGAAGAGCAGGTTCCCACGTCGCTGTTCCGATGAATCAGCTTGCAAAGATCCGTAACCCTTTGTTATCGTGACGTTGACTGTTTGGGAGGCAATCGAGGGATTTAGGAGTATTGACTGAGGCGAACTTCGAACCGGTGGAGCACTCGGGGATACGAATCGATACCGCAGGAATGGACGTCAGAATTGCCATGCTGGCGGAGTTGAAACAGAGTCGTGGTGTGCAGAGCCTCGTTCCTTTCTTGGCCAACGTTCTGGCCATATTCGCTCGAATCATAGAGTTCGTTGTATCGGTTGGTACGGTGGGCAATGGAGTCGGTTTGATTCCGCTGCCGCTTCAGGTGCGGACCCCGCACTCGGTAAGGAAGACCAGCCGATATGGTGGAACTGCGAGAGGATTTCCTCTCGGGGAACGAGGCGTCCGAATCAACCCAGCCCGCGTCCATCCTCATGGTGTCCATCCCTTGAATAGATAAATTGGTCCCCATCGTTCCGTTCGACCGTAGCCTCTGCTCCAGTCACCTCTGAACAAAGCGTCTTCTTTCAGTTCCGACCGCGATCTATATACGATGCGAGGCGGCGACCACGCTTGCTCTCGACTGGAAAGGGGCTAGTCCCATGTCTACGTCACTGGTCATGTACATCTTGATGGCAGTAGTGGGTGCTGGAGCAGGGATTGGGATCTATGAGCTGATTCGGAGGATGTCCGACGGAGCTAAGAGGGCTCAACTGGAGGACCAAGCCCGTCAACTGACGCAGAATGCGCAGCGCGAGGCCGAGAACATCATTCGGGAGGCCAAGCTTGAAGCCAAGGATTTGATCTTTCAGTCAAAGGCGGAGCTCGAAAAGGAGCAGAAGGCTCGATTGGCGGAGCTTTCTACGGCGGAAAAGCGCTTGGTCCAGCGGGAAGAAACCATCGACAAGCGCAGCGCAGCGATCGATAAGCGTGATAGCGAAGCACAGAAGCGCGAACTGGATCTCACGAAGCGCGAAGAAAAGCTTGGCGCCAAGGAAGAGGCATGTGCTCAAGCCGAAAGAGACCACCGGGAAGCGCTGGAGCGGGTGGCCGGTCTGACGGCCGACGAAGCGCGGAAGCAATTGCTGCTCGAGATGGAAAGTCAGGCCAGGCTGGACGCCGCCGGCATAGCCAAGAGAACGCTCGAGGAAGCCAGAGAAAATGCGGAGCGGGAGGCTCGCGAGATCATCACCGGTTCAATTCAGCGGGTCGTTCGCGATTATGTGTCGGAATCCACGATTTCCGTCGTGCCGATTCCGAACGACGCGATGAAGGGGCGCATCATTGGACGTGAGGGCAGGAACATCCGGGCGATCGAGGCCGCGACGGGGATTGATCTGATCATAGACGAAACCCCAGAAGCGGTGATCATTTCGGGATTCGATCCCTTGCGTCGGGAAATCGCCAAGGTGTCGTTGGAAAGATTGATGCAGGACGGGAGGATTCATCCGACGAGGATCGAAGAAATCGTCGAAAAGGTCAAAGTCGAGATTGACAAATTGATGTACGAGGAAGCGGAAAAAATCATCTTCGAACTCGGCCTGTCTGACTTTCACCCGGAACTCATCAAAGTTCTCGGGCGGTTGAAGTACCGTACCAGCTACGGGCAGAACAATCTGTACCATGCACGGGAGGCAGCGTACATTTGCGGCATGATGGCTTCCGAACTCGGCTTGGACGTCCGTTTGGCGAGACGGGGGGCGCTGCTGCACGACATCGGCAAGGCGGTCAGTCACGAAGAAGAAGGACCTCACGCCATGCTGGGGGCCGAGATCGCCAAAAAGTACGGCGAAAGCGAGAAGATCGTCAACGCGATCGCCGCTCACCACGAACAGGTGGAACCGATGTGTCCGGAATCGGTCCTGGTGGCGGCCGCCGAGGCGTTGTCCGCGGCGAGACCCGGGGCGAGACGCGAGGCGCTGGAGTCCTACGTCAAGCGACTGGAGAAGCTGGAGTCACTGGCCCATGCTCAGAAAGGTGTGCAAAAGGCGTATGCCATACAAGCAGGGCGAGAGATCCGGGTGATCGTTCGACAGGAAGACGTGACTGATAACGAGTCGTTCCAGTTGTCGCGCGATTTGGCGAAAAAGATCGAGCAAGAGCTGACTTATCCCGGTCAGATCAAGGTGACCGTGATTCGCGAAAGCCGGTACATCGAGTACGCCAAGTGAAGCTTCTCTATATCGGCGACATCATGGGAGAGCCTGGACGCCGCGCCGTCGCCCGTATGGTGCCTCGGCTCGTCGCCCAGCGACGGATCGACGTCGTCATCGGCAACGGGGAAAACGTGGCGGGCGGGTTTGGGATCACTCCCGAGCTTGCCGAAGAGCTGTTTCAAGCGGGTCTTTCGGCCATCACCACGGGAAATCATGCGTGGGATAAGCGGGAGATTCTTGACTATTTCCCTCGGGAGCGACGTCTCTTGCGCCCCGCCAACTATCCCGAGGGTGTGCCGGGGCAGGGCAGCGTGGTAGTTCAAACTTCCAGCGGTGAGGAGTTGGGCATCCTGCAACTGATGGGTCGGGCCTACATGCCGACGTTGGATTGTCCGTTTCAGGTGGCCAAGCGAGAGATGGCCAAGCTCAGGAAGCGGGTTGCCGCCGTCGTCGTGGATATGCACGCCGAAGCCACGTCTGAGAAGATGGCCATGGGACATTTCTTGGACGGTGAAGCGACGGCCGTGGTCGGGACCCACACGCATGTGCAGACGGCCGACGAGCAGATCTTGCCTCGGGGTACGGCTTATCTGACCGATATCGGCATGACTGGGCCGCTTCACGGAGTCATCGGGGTGAAAAAAGAACTGGCAATCGAGAAGTTCTTGACCGGCATGCCGCGGCGCTTCGAGGTCGCCCCCGGCCCCGTCGTTTTTTGTGCCGCGCTCATCGATATGGACGCGCGTATCGGCAAAGCACTTTCAATTGAACGGATCCGTATCCTCGATTGACGGATAGTGGCGACCGTACTCTACAAGTCCAGCCTCCTTCCTTCGGGACCCATTCTCACCATATCAGAGTTCACGAGCCTCATTCGCGCTTCGCTGGAAAGTGTCTTTCAGGACGTGTGGGTGGAGGGTGAGATCTCGAACCTGCGTACGCCTGCATCGGGTCATGCGTACTGTACCTTGAAGGATGAGAGGAGTCAGATACGAGCGGTATTGTTTCGCTCGAGCGCGGTCCGCATGCGCTTTGCCCTGCAAGACGGAATGCACGTCATTGTGCGAGGTCGCCTCAGTGTGTACGAACCGAGGGGGGAGTACCAGATCCTCATGGAGGCGGTCGAGCCTAAAGGTGTCGGCGCGCTTCAGGTGGCGTTCGATCAATTGAAAACGCGTTTATCCGCTGAAGGCCTCTTCGATCCTCTGAGGAAGAGGCCGCTTCCAAGGTTTCCGCGGACCATTGGTGTGGTCACCTCGCTAAACGGGGCGGCCCTCAAGGACATTCTGTCCGTGCTCGGCCGGCGGTGGCCAACCCTCCATGTCATTATCGTCCCGGTGCAGGTTCAGGGCAAACCCGCGTCTCAGCAGATCGTCGAAGCCTTGAATCTGCTGAACATACAGCGTTTGGTAGAAGTTATTATCCTCGGACGAGGCGGAGGATCCCTGGAAGATCTGTGGACATTCAACGAAGAAGTCGTGGTACGAGCCGTCGCGGCGTCTAGAATTCCCGTTGTCTCGGCGGTCGGCCACGAAATCGATATGACGCTGACGGACGCCGCGGCAGACCTTCGCGCTCCGACTCCCTCAGTCGCAGCAGAAATGGTCGTACCTGTCCTTCTCGAAGTGTTGGAAAACCTGAGTGACCTTGCGGTGAGGCTTGAGATGGCTATGGCAAGGCACTGTTCATCGGAGCATCGGCGGTTGGACTACAGTTCCAAGGGATTACGCTGCATTCAGTTTCGGCTTCGAGAGAAGGCTCAGCAGATGGACGACATGACGGATTGTCTCATCGAGAAGGTTCGGTCCAGAATCGTGGCGGAGGCCGATCGGGTTCGACAAACGGATCGCGAGTTAAGCAAGCTGAGTCCATTCGTCATAGTAAAACGCCATCTTGTCATGATACCCCTCCTGTTCAAACGACTGGAACGTCAGACGTACGTGTTGGCCGCGCAAAGAAGGCGACGCATTGAAGCGACGCTTGAACGCCTTAACGGTCTGAGCCCCTTGGCCGTTCTCGGACGCGGATATGGCCTGCTGACGAAAATATCGGATGGATCCGTACTCACGCGGACTCAGGATATAGGAGTCGGCGAGGCCATCGCTGTCCGGTTGGTGGACGGGAAACTGAATTGTTTAGTGAAGGACGTGCTGCCGGACAGAACAGTTTGAAATTCCGAGCGGAGTGCTATAATGACGGCTATTGTGTGTCGGACAAGGGGGTCGTGAGTGTGAAGTTTGAACAGGCCATCGCGCGTTTGGAGTCGATCGTCGGGGAACTGGAGAAAGGCGATCTTCCCCTTGACGAATCTCTGAAGATTTTCGAGGAAGGGATCCGTCTCTCCAAGAGCTGTCTAAAGATTCTCGAGGATGCGGAGCGCAAGGTCGAGGTGTTGGTCCAGGAGCAGAACGGAAAGAAACGGCTTCATGCCTTCACCCAAGACCTTGAGGATGGCTCTTCGTCGTCAAGATCCAAAGGCCAGTAGCGGTCTCAGGTCTTTCTGTGTGTGCCCGCCGTTCAATGACTTCTCCAACGCATTCTCCCCGCGAACGATTGGACACATTGCTGGTTTCCCAGGGGCTGGCTCCTAGTCGCGAAAACGCCGTCAGAACCGTGCTGGCCGGAGGTGTTCTTGTCGACGGTAGCATCGTGGACAAACCAGCGAAGCTGGTCCCCCGTGACGCCCGCATCGAGGTCTGCAAACGGGCCCCGTTTGTCAGCCGTGCGGGGGAAAAATTGGCTCCTGCATTAGAGGCGTTTTCGATCAATCCGAGCGGGACGATCTGTCTCGACGTCGGTTGCTCGACCGGAGGGTTTACCGACTGTCTGCTGCAAAAAGCTGCCGCGAAAGTCTACGCGGTGGACGTCGGATATGGGCAGCTTGCCTGGAAGTTGAGACAAGATCCGCGAGTCGTTCTTCTTGAGCGGACCAACATCAGATACCTTGACCCGTCGCTTGTCCCGGAGTTGATCCAGCTTGCGGTGATCGATGTTTCGTTTATCTCTCTGAATCTCGTTCTGCCGAGCGTCGTGCGATTTCTTCAAGACGGCGCGCGCGTCGTCGCTCTGGTGAAACCGCAGTTTGAGGTCGGAAAGGGGAATGTGGGACCGGGAGGAATCGTTCGGGACGATAGGCAGCGCGCGGGTGTCGCGAAAAAGGTAATGGACTGTGCGGCCGGCTTAGGACTTCTTGCTCTTGGAACGAGAGAGTCGACGGTGAAGGGGCGCAAAGGAAATCGAGAAATTCTTGTGGCCTTTGAGTATCGTAGTAAGATGAGCGCTCGATCGGACGATCCTGCGCGCGTACGAGGGGAGGATGCATGAAGGTTCTGGTGACCGGGGGGGCGGGATTTATTGGATCTCACATAGTCGATCGACTCGTTCAAGAAGGGCATGACGTCGTTGTCGTTGACAATCTGTCGACCGGGAAACGACGTAACCTCAACCGAGCCGCACGATTTTACAAGATCGACATCCAGAGTTGGCGACTGGAACGTGTGTTCCGGAATGAACGCCCCAATGTCGTCATGCATTTGGCCGCGCAGATGGACGTTCGCAAGTCCGTCGAGGATCCCCTTTTTGACGCACAAGTCAACGTCCTGGGAACGCTCAATATTCTGCAACAGACGGTAAAGCATGGGGTGCGAAAGGTCGTCTTTTCGTCATCAGGCGGAGCTATCTACGGGGAGCAGGATGTGTTCCCCGCGACGGAGTCGCATGCGACTAGGCCGTTGTCGCCCTACGGACTCAGCAAACTCTGTGGAGAGCAGTACTTGTCGTATTACGAGCGTGTGGGTGGAGTCCAAGTCGTGAACCTTCGCTATGCCAACGTGTATGGGCCCCGCCAGGATCCCGAAGGTGAAGCTGGGGTTGTAGCCATATTCATTCAGAAGCTTTTGAATAATGAACAGCCTGTGATCAATGGCAATGGGCGACAAACACGGGACTTTGTCTTTGTGGAGGATGTGGTGGAAGCCAATTTGGCGGTCATGGGACAGGAAACGGCTGGTACCTATAATGTGGGGACGGGTGTCGAGACGTCCATCAACGACTTATTCCGGATTCTGGTGCAACACACAGGTTCGACGTGCAAAGAACTGCATGGGCCTGCCAAGAAGGGTGAACAGGCGCGGAGTGTCATCGACGCGGCAAAACTTCGCCATGAGCTCTCGTGGGAGCCCAAGATGAGCCTGAGCGACGGCCTCAAGCGAACGGTCGACTATTTCAGGCAGAGAATGGGTTGAACAGAATAGATCGTTCCATTATGCGGGTATGGGTCAGTAGCGCGGAACGGTTCCATCGACTTGCGCCGACCAAGCATCGATGCCTCCGACAAGGTTCTTGACCTTGGTGAATCCTTGCTGCGCAAGAAAACCTGTCGCATCAGCGCTCCGCATCCCGTGATGGCAGATTGCAATGATTTCCGAATTTCGATCCAGCCGTGACAGGGAATGTGGCAGAGAGGAAAGGGGAATAAGCACCGAACCATCAATTTTGGCTAGATCATACTCCCACTGCTCACGTACATCTAACAAGACCAACGGATCCTTATTGTCCAGCCGAGTCTTCAACTCTCGTGGCGTGATCATGAAACTCATTGGTGCGGTTGCCTCCCATTTATTTGGAATGATTGGATCATATGGAATAGGCAAAACGCCTGTCAATCTGACAGTTGACCTGAGTATCATTTAATGAACGCGTTCTTCATTGGGATTGACCGGCAGTTATCATGAAAAATGACTAGTGAATTCATAGTCTTATGTATTATTGATGTATAAACACATATTATGGTTTCGTGCGTGGTTGTGCTCCGAAGCACTCTACGTCCAAGTGAAGCCATTCGGAAAACTCGAATTCTCATGACCAAGCAATCTAGGGCCTGTCTAATCGTCTTAACGACGGTTCCAGATCACAAGCTCGCAGCTAGAATGGCCAAGACCTTGGTAAGAAGGAGGCTTGTGGCCTGTGCAACCATTGTTGATAAGGCCAAGTCCTTCTATGAGTGGAAGGGGAAAATGGTTCAGGACAGTGAAGTGCTGATTATCATGAAGACCACGGCTTCCCGTTACTCGGTCTTGGAAAGAGCGATCAAGGCGCTTCATATTTACGAAGTTCCTGAAATTATTGGCATTTCTTTAAAAAGTGGGTTTGCTCCATATCTGGCATGGATTTTTGCTCAGGTGAATCGGTCGAAACAAAATTGATGGTTGACCGAAGGGACTTGCATGAGTACACTCAAATACAATCCCTCAAATCAGGGTGATGTTTATGGGACAGACAACTGGTACAGAAAATAGTGATTCGTACACCGTTGTGATCTTTCGAGGCTCGACGGCGAAGCCTTTGCGCTTTAGCTTCCCGCGGAAATTCGTTCGTAAGTTATTGATAGTTTGTGGAATATTCATCGTTGCTGACCTCCTTGTCTTGTCGCATTACGTCATCAGAACAGGTGAAGTTTGGGAACTTTCAGCTTTCCGGTCCGAAGCCATGAGCGCGCGTCAACAAACCGCCGCCTTCTCTACCGCCATTGATGACTTAAAGAAACGACTGAGCAGCATGAAAGAGGTGAATCAACGGCTTCGTGTCATGCTGGGCATAGAGACACCGAAAACCGGAGATACAGTGAATGGGCGAGGTGGTGAGGATGGCCCACTTCCGGAGGGCAATGCCGTGTCCCCCTCGGCTTCCCCTAAGAATAATGTTACTGGCCTTCAACTCCCGGACCCGGATAAGAATGGGGCGCTCAATCAGACCAGAAGCCTCGCAGCCCAGTCCGAACTTGACGAGCATGAGCTTCTCGCGGCTGTAAAGCAGGGTATCGATTGGTTGTCACGTGAAGCCAGCACCCAGGAGCAAGCCCTTCAGGAACTGTCCATGGCCGCCGAACAGAAATCATCCCGATGGGCTGCCACTCCGTCTATCTGGCCTGTCAGGGGCTGGGTGACATCCGGCTTTGGGCCTCGTGTTTCTCCATTTACCGAGAAGCCGGCTTGGCATGACGGTCTTGATATCGGGGCTGCGGCGAACGCGCCAGTCCAGGCTCCTGCGCAGGGGCGGGTGACGACCGTCGCCTTCGACTCGAAGCTCGGGAACCTGGTGAAATTGGATCATGGGTTTGGAATCGAGACCCTCTATGGTCACCTTGCCAAGGCTCTGGTTAAGGAAGGACAACGTGTTAAGCGAGGTGATGTGGTGGGTTTAGTCGGCAGCACGGGCTTGGCCACTGGGCCGCATCTCCATTACATGGTCAAAGTGAACGGTCAAACCTTCGATCCGACGAAATACATTCTCGATTAGGACAACTAGAGATCGAAGGCTCTCCCCCTAATATGGCGCGCTACGAATCCGCATTCGTAGCGCGCTCATTTTTTGACAAGCGATCGAGTTCCGGCGAGCGTCGCGGCCAAAGAACGGATAGATTCTCATGAACGATGCTGATCATAGTCGGCTGACCAACCTTCGTCCCATTCAAGAAATCGGCAAGCTCTTGGGGCTCTCTCCAGATGAAATCCATCCCCACGGAAGGCACATGGGCAAAGTTTCCCTCGCCGCCCTGGATCGGCTCAGGCATCGACCTCAAGCTCGTTATGTCTTGGTTACAGCCATAAACCCTACACCTCTGGGAGAAGGAAAGACGACGACTTCCATAGGATTGACCATGGGGCTCTGTCGTCTTGGCCATCGCGCCGTTGTGACGCTTCGCGAGCCTTCCCTTGGTCCTGTGTTCGGGATTAAGGGAGGCGGAACGGGCGGAGGCAGGGCACAGGTCGTCCCCATGGAACAGATCAATCTCCATTTTACCGGCGATGCCCATGCGGTCTCGGCTGCGCACAATCTGCTCTCGGCGTTCGTTGACAATCACATCTTCCACGGTAATGCGCTGCATATTGATCCTGAGCGCATTTCATGGCCTCGCACGTCTGGAATCAGCGACCGTGCGCTACGAGAGTTGATATTGGGCACGGGGATTCAAGGCCAAAAGGGTCAATTCGTGATCTCGGAAGCTTCCGAGGTCATGGCGATCCTTGCTCTTGCCACCGGCCGGGACGATCTGCGACATCGGCTCAGCCGAGTGATCGTTGGCCTGACGAAGGGTGGAAGACCTGTGACCTCCAAGGACCTGGATTGCGTGGGGTCCATGGCGGCGCTGCTCAATGACGCGGTGTTGCCGAATGTAGTGCAAACGCTGGAGGGCACTCCTGCCTTTGTTCATACGGGGCCCTTCGGAAACATCGCCCATGGAAATTGCTCGATTCTCTCCGATGCGATCGCGTTACGTTGTGCCGACTATGTGGTGACGGAGGCGGGATTTGGGAGCGAACTCGGTGCGGAAAAGTTCTTCAATATCAAATGCCGCGTCTCTGGTCACAAGCCGGCGGCCGCGGTCGTCGTGGCGACGTTACGGGCGCTCAAACTGCACGGCACCGGCGGGACCATCAAGTCGGGGCAGCCGCTGCCATCATCGTTGACCGGCCCCAACATGGAGGCGCTCGAAAAAGGGTTTGCCAACTTGGAACACCACATCGCCAACGTCAGAAAGCACGGCGTTCCGGTCGTCGTGGCCGTAAATGCCTTCAGCGGCGATCCTCAGAACGAGTTGGAATGGGTTCGGGAACGGGCCAAGAGCGCAGGAGCGACTGACGCAGCGGTCTCAACTCACTGGTCCGACGGCGGGAAGGGCGCGGAAGCATTGGCTCATGCGGTGATCTTAGCCACCAGCCGACCCGCGTCCTTTTCGCACCTGTACGAGCTGGCTTGGCCGATCCAAAAAAAGATCGAGGCGATCGCTGTGGCGATGTATGGGGCGGGGGCCGTGTCCTTCGATCCCTCCGCCGAGCAGCAAATTGAGGTTATCGGCGATCTGGGGTATGGCGAACTTCCCATCTGTATGGCAAAGACGCCGCTGTCGCTCTCCCATGATCCCTCGCTCAAGGGGCGGCCGACCGGCTTTACGTTGCCGATCAAAGAGCTGCGGTTGCTCGCCGGTGCGGGATTCCTGACGGCGGTCTGTTCGGGAATTCAGTTGATGCCGGGATTGCCCAAGAAACCGGCCGGGGAACGAATCGATGTCGACGGCCAAACCGGGGCGATCGTTGGGCTCACATAGCCGTCGTCAGCGCTGTTTGAGGTAATGGAAGAATTCTGAGTCGGGGCTCAGAACCAAGGTGGTCTTGTCGTCCAAGGATTTTTTGTAGGCTTCCATCGACCGGGTAAAGTCAAAGAACTTCGGATCTTGCCGATAGGCATCGGCGTAAATGCGGAAGGCTTTGGCGTCGCCCTCTCCACGGATTTCTTCTGATTCTTTGTAGGCTTGGGCGAGCAAAATCTCCTTGTCCTTCTCCGCGTCGGAGCGGATCTTTTGGGCCTCTTCCGCCCCTTCCGCCCGATATTGCTTGGCCTGCTGTTCCCGCTCCGCTTGCATGCGCTGGAAGACCGTCTTCTCATTTTCCTGCGGAAGGTCTGCCCGCTTGATCCGCACATCCTGGATTGCAATCCCATAGGCCGACGCTTTTTCATTCGCCCGGTGGGTCACGACTTTCATGAGTTCGGCGCGAGCGGTCGAGACGATCTCGAGTAGATCGTGCCTGCCCAATTCCACTCGAAGCTCCGAGTAAATAATGTCATGCAACCGTTGGAGCGCCCCGCGCTGGCTTTGGAAATTCTGATAGACCTTCAGGGGATCGGTGATGTGCCATTTGGCGAAATTATCCAAAAGCAACGTCTTCTTGTCCTGAGTGATGACATCTTGCGCGTCGGAATCGTAGTCCAGCAACCGCTTGTCAAAATAGGTGACTTCCTGCGCAAAGGGCACTTTCACGTACAACCCGGGTTCCGTTACCGTGCGTACGGGCTTCCCAAGCTGCACGACGATGGCCGTCTGAGTGACGTCGACCACGAACAAGGGGGAGGCGCCGAGCACGAACAGCGCGAACAGCACGGCGATCAGTGCGATGGTCAAGCCCTGCTTGCTCACGGTTTCGCTCCCTCCGGTGCCGGTGAAGCCTTCTTGGATGGACGGTCAAGCGGCAGATACGGGAGCACCCGTTCACCGGCTTTCCCGTCGAGGATGATTTTCTCGATTTTAGGAAGGATCTCTTCCATGGTTTCGATATAAATCCGCTTGCTGATCGTGTCTTTGGACTGGTTGTATTCCTTGAGCGTCGCCAAAAACCGGTTCGCCTCACCCTGGGCGCGGTTCAGGCGGGCCTGAGCATAGCCTTTGGCTTGGTTGACCGTTTGGGCCGCTTCGCCTTTCGCTCTGGGCAGAATGTCGTTCCGATATCCGATCGCCTGATTAATGAGTTTCTCGCGGTCTTCCTTGGCGTTGGTCACATCCTTGAAGGCCGCCGCGACCGCCTCAGGAGGGTCCACGTCTTGGAGTTGGATTGCGGCAATCTGTACACCGGCTTGGTACTGGTCCAAAATCCGCTGCAATAGATCTTGCGTGTCCTGCTGTATTTGCGCCTTGCCCGTCGTCAGCGCCTCGTCGATCTTACTCTTGCCGATCACTTCGCGCATCGAGGCTTCCGCTGCTTTGCCGATGGTGTCATGGATATCCGCCACGTTGAACAGATAATTGGCGGCTTCCTTGATCTTGAACTGCACGATGAATTCGATGGCGAGGATATTCATGTCCCCCGTCAGCATGAGGGCCTCCTGAGGCACCATCTGCTGGCGAGCCTGCCGATCAGTCCGGAATCCGATCTCCACCCGATGGAGTTTTGCCACTTTCGGCTGCAGCACCGTTTCGATCAGAGGAATTTTCAGATGAGGGCCCGGGCCGAGGGTTCGCACGGGGATACCGAAGCGCTTCACGACGCCCTCCTCATCGGGGCCCACGATGAACGCGCTTTGCCAGACCAAGAAGATCAGCAATCCTGCGAGAAGAATGTTTCGAAAGCCGCCGGAGGGCAGGAAGCTTCTGAATTGGGACTGCGCCTGTCGTAGGACGTCCTCAAGCGGGTCGCTTCTCTTGCTCCAAGGATCTTTGGGGTCCCACACCATGCAGGGTATCAGCGGGTCTTCACAAGTTAGCTTCGCGGGCCCACCTTAGCAGACCTGCCGTCGTCTGGGCAAGCCACGAAGGTCCGCTCGAGTGACGGTTCTCGCCGGGACTGAAATGGTGATGTTGCTGGATGAGTCCGCTTGCCTCTTACCAGCAGGAGAGCGACGCGCATGGCGGACCTCTCGCTCGTTGTTCGTCCGCTGTGCAGAGGCTGATCCAAGAGGAGCAGCGCGCTTGCCGGATGGATTTAGAAGAGAGATGGAGTCTGGGTGGAATCTGACGGTTCGGGGTAGGTCACTTTTCCTGCTTCAAGCCTCGCAAAAGATGTCAGCCTGTGCAGTTGGAGATCGGTCTCCGACAAGATGTGACGTACCGACCAGCCTCGCGACAAGAGCGCATCGGCGATCAAGAGGCGATGGCAGCGCCAAGGCACCGCTTCCGCACACATGATGGCTGTGGGCAGCCGAGCGGCCTCCCGTATGAGCGTCTCCAATGCCGCCGCGAACCGGTCGGTCTGCATATAGTCGGCATACCCACGAAAGCTTGTATTTCGCCACCCTTTGTTGAGCGAATCTTTCCGCGGCTTCCGCAGGCCGCCGAGTCCGGGCATTTTGACATAGGTCATGCCTGCTCTCGCCATCTCGGCGGCCAGGGCCTCCGCATTAAACTGCGGATTGTGCCGCGAGCGGGGAATCGTGCGTACATCGGCGAGCTGCTCAATCTCCCATGCACGCAGGGTTGCCGTGAATGCTTCGCTCGGCCTAGTCGAATGGCCGATCGTCCACAGCACGGGTTGCATTGGCACGGGGTGTATCGGCATGGTGCGTGACTTCTCCGGGCTCGATAGAGCGACCCTTGGCTAGTCCGACGGCATCTTGGCTGGGTCAACTTCCAGCAGCCGATGTCGTCCGTTGAAAACATGTTCGATCCTGTAGAGTCGGTCCCCGACCTGCACCGTGCCGTTGACCACGGTTCCGCTGATGGTCAATGACCAGCTTGCCCTCGGTGCATGCTTCAACGACCCGCGGACCGTCGAAACGTCCGATAGACGTGCCAGACTCGAACTGACATCAAGTTCATAAGAAGAGCCATGAAACAAGGCGATTGCGATAGGGGGGAGAGGCCTCGCGGCGGCGTTTTTCAGGAGCGCCAGAAGCTCAGGATCGAAGACGATTTCCCGTTCCCGAATGACCCAGGGCTTCTTGGGCGGAAAGGGGCGCCCCTGTGATGCCTGATCGCCGACCTCCCGCCAGAGTAACGGCAGAGCTGGATCGTTGGCCGCCGACGCGGTGGCGACAAGCAGGCACAGGGCCCCTCCGGTCAGCCTGGTGACTAGCCACGTGACACTTCGGTATGCCTTGGAGGGCATCATCTTCCAAACTTTACTTTTAAACTTGATTTGCATGGCGCAGCCGGCGCGGAGTCGAGGACAGACATAAGGCGGTAAGCCGTGCCGTGCGTCGGTACCATCGCGGAGCCACTGACCGTGTGCGGCTCAAGACGGTGTTCGCCCAGCCACTATTCGCGCGGCAATGGGAAAACTTATCCGATTGCCGCGTCGGAATGGTGTCGATGCGCGGATCAACCGGCGCGTGATTTCCTCCACCTGGACGGGCGAGAGAGACGCCATGAGATTCTGGATCGGCGCTGCCAGCTCGAACAGGCTCTTGACGTAGTGATCTTCCGAGTCATAGGACCACTCGCCGAGGAATTCTTGATCCGACACATCGACGAATCCGGCACGCTGAAAAATCTCGGCAAGCTCACCAGCCTTGGCCAGCCGAAAAATCCCAGGGGCGGATGGATCCGGCGGAGGAAGGTTGACGACCTCTTTGATCGTCTCCATGGCGAGGCGAAAGGACGGATTCTTGTCGACCGTCGACCAGACGGCTGTTGCGACCCATCCTCCAGGCTTCAGGACCCGCCTGATTTCTGTTGCAGCTTTAGGAATTTCGGGGAGAAACATCAGACAAAATCGGCTGGTGACGGCGTCGAATCGACCCGCGTCGAACGGCAGATGCGTGACATCGCCCGGACGGAACGTCACATTGACGAGACCCAGTTGCTTCGCCTTGCGCTCTGCCGCCGCGAGCATCTGTTCGGCCACGTCCATTCCGGTCACGCTTCCCGTAGTCCCGACCGTCTTCGCTGCCAAGAGAGCCGGGTAACCGGTGCCGGATCCGAGATCCAGTACTCGCTGCCCATGTCTGATGCGGGCATCGCCGATCAGGCGATGGTTCACATAAGCCATTTGTTCGTCGAAGAATTGGTCCCATTGTTCCCAGCCCGAGGCCACGCGATTCCAGTCCCGTCTCTGCGAGTCGATTACTTGCTGCGCGGTCGGTTGGGTCATGTGGGATCTCCTTCTTTCAAAGGCTTGCCCTCAGGAATCGGTGCTCGACGTTGCACCGCACCATCGTTTCGGTATCCGTGCATTCCTTGGTATCAGGTCCATGGGGCGACAATCGATCGATAGGTCGCTCCCTGTATCACTGCGTGCACACTTGCGGTGACGCTACCATAAATGATGCCTCCCTGCGAGCCCATTAGCCGAGCGATGCGACGCCTCTTCGCACGGATGAATTGACGACAGGGTGGAAATAGTTCGGTACCAATAGCACCAACAGTCAGGGCGAAGCGGTCGGATGATCCCCGCATTTGCGAGGGTTGCTTGACCGATATGAATGCGGCATAATGCCAGACTTGAGGACAGTACCAAGCTCATGGTCACCGATTTTTTTGAGCAGCATCGGATCCGTATCGAGCAGGCGATCCGCCAGCCTGGATTGCGGCACAGCTCGGTGCGTGTCAGTGCGGCCCCAAAGGATGAAGGGGAACGTCGCCGGGAGCCTCGCGTCGAGCAGTGGCAGCCCTGTTCCTATGAGGCCAGCGAGTCACCGGGGGAATTTTCTTCGACCACTCAAGTGGGAGACACCGTTGCGCTCGATCAGAGTCATGAGGGAATCCTCCTCCTCATGGACCGCGCGCCGATGCCGACCAAGATGCTGGAAGTGCACACCTCCCAGGGGCTCGGGCGAAAGACGCTCCTGGTCTTTGACGTGCGTTGGGTCAAGCCTGTTCAGGTCCCGTCGGTCGGCGAGTATTTTCTGGTCGGCTGCCGACGCACGTTCGGCCCCTATCATTACGTTCAGTTCTAGCAGGACGTTGAAAAAGTCCTCCTTCTGCGTTCTCGCGTCGCTCGGAGGCTCAACGTACGGCTCGAGTAAGAGCGGCTCCGGCAGCTCGGGGCGGGCGGGTGAGAACGGCTACGCTTCGCCTCAAGACACTGGGCGCTCACCGACTCGCGCCCGTCCGCAGACGTGACGC
>DAOLIU010000042.1:0-22751 GCA_035328385.1 Nitrospira sp.
TCGGTCCGTTCGTCCGGTTCGACGCTGTCGGGATGCTCAAGATGATAGCGGTCCATCCAGGATGCAAAGGGAGAAGCCAAAAAGGTGATCAGGTCGCTGGGCGCGTAGCGGAGACGGCCTGCCGCTTTTCTCATCCGATCCTCCCGGAGGGGGCTCAGAGCTTGGGGATCTTCAGGGTCTTGCTGATCATGAGACTGCCGGAGAGCACGAACAATAACGACAAGGGATGGAGATCGGCGATGCCGATCGTCCAAGCTCCTCCATAGAGTCGTTCCCCCAGCCGGTCCTGCCACGCGAGGACCGCCAAGAGGGCGGCGAGCAGGACCGTGGTCGGAATCGGCGTCCCTTCGAAGTAGGCGACTTTGTCTCCGCCGGCGGACAGCTGTTCGGCCGTGACGTTGAAGCGGGCCAGGCGGCTCACCCCGCAGCAGACGAAGAAGGTCAAGGCGAGCCAATCCCACCCTCCGTGCAGGCCGGCGGCGTAACCGAGCGCGGCGGGGGCCATGCCGAACGACAGGATGTCGGCCAGGGAATCCAGCTCGCGACCGAGCGCGGTATGTTCGTGGCGCCAGCGCGCGACGCGGCCGTCGAGCCAGTCGAACAGCAGAGCGCCCGGCACCAGCGCCGCCGCCGCGAGAAAATCGGCCGTCGCGGCGCTGCCCATGTACCGCATGCAAAAGAGCACGGCGCCGACGCCGCAGGCGGCGTTGGCCAGCGTCAGAAAATCCGCGAGGTGAAATTCGCGGATCATCGAAAATCTACGCGGCGTCATCGTGTCGTCGCATCATGACCGGACGGCCCGGTCCGGTATCGTTGCGCGGGAAGGGCGAACGGCCTCGGGCGGTCAACCCTTGACCGGTTGCAGACAATAGGGACATTGCGCCGGAGCCTGGTCGGTCAGATAGCGCCGGGAGCAGGAGGGACATTGCCAGATGAATTGGGCCTTCGGCGGATGGTTGCCGGTCGGCATCGGGGAATCGTGCGGCTCGGCCATGAAGGGGCTCCTTCTCGTTCTTGCGCGGTGCTTGCGGGTTTGGTCAATCCTCGATCGTATCCAACGCGAACAGGGCGTCGAGCCTCAGTTTGCGCGTTGCGCTCGCGTCCGGATCCCGCCTCCATTCCCACCTCAACGTATCGCCCGCCTGTGCGTGGTTGGAACAGAGCGGGATGTGGTGGATTTCTCCGTTCGGTCCCAAATGAGCGTTCTTGACCGTCACCTCACAGGCGACGGTGGCATGCTGCAGGCAGCCGTCCACCGTGCACCGGATATGGTTGTGCGAGGCGGCCAATTGTGTCGTCTTGCCGGTGAAGAGCGTGTGGGCTTTTTCTTCGAGTTCGTCCATCGCGATCCGGGTGAATGGTCGGGCTTGTGCCTATCTGTTGATCGGCCCGGTTCGACCGGGAGATTCCGCTAAGCTTAGCGGAGCGGGAGCCATGGTTCAATGGGGAGAGTCCGGCGAGTGAGACGGGATGGCTCGGGGAGCCGGCCTTTCGACCGGCGCCCCGATGGGGGAATGTGTCAGCGTGTCTGTTGTCCTGATCCTGGCGTTTGGCCGGTGCCCTTTCCACCGATTCCGGATGGTAGGTCGGGCCCCCCCCTTGGTCCGGGGGATTCTGACCTTTTCCGAAATCGGGGCCCGTTCCAGAGCCTTGGCCTGAGCCTGGACTCCTGCCTGGGCCGGGGCTCCCGCTCGACGACTCATGACCGGGACTGCCATTCTCGCGTCCCATTCCCATACTGGGAGGATGTTGAAAAGATCCTCCTGCTGCGTCTCGCGTTGATATTTGTAATTTGCAAGGGACAGGCCGGACAAGGCCAATCGGAAATCATTCAATTGTCCGATGATTGCTCGAATCAGTGATGGGGAAGGACGAACGGGTGGGACGGTTTGTCCTGGTTGGAGACGACCTATCTAGGTGTCCTCGTGTCCCTGCAGGAAGAGGGACTGTTCGAGCGTGCGGAAGAACTCTTGATAAGGCTTCGGGTCTTCGAGTGCATGCATGTAGTACTGGACGCTGATGCGGACGAGCGACTGCGTTTCGCCGCGCGGGCGGATCGTCGCGGTGAAGCGCACGAGGTTGCTGCGATAATAGAAGGGGCCCCAGGACCGATAGTTCCTGGCGAGGAACAGCATCGTATCGGGCCGGTAGAGATAATAGGAGACTGGGTCCGCCATGTAGCCGGTCTCGACCTCGACGAACTTCTTCCCTGAGACGATCCCCAGGTCCTGGTCGAGTACTTCGACCTTGAAATCCAGGTCCTGCATGGTCGAGACGATCGCCTGGAGAAGCCTCAAGCGGTCGGTCGTATCGAAAACCCTGGTTTGGGCGGCACGGATCTTGAGCTGGCTCGTTTCGGAGAGCCAGACCTGGTTTCGCGCGTCCGATTGATTTTCCTGGCGCAGCTCGTAGCTGTTGCAGCCGGAAAGGCTCGCAAGGCAGGCCAACGCCGCGACTGCCCGACACATCGATAGCGTCATCGTCGCGCCGATCGAGGACCAATTGTCTCCGGCTGAACACATCATGGCGCGGTCGGGCTATCCTTGGTGATGAACAACGACCGTTCGAGGGTGAAGAAGAAGTTCTGATAGACTTTGGGGTCTTCGATCGGCCGATTGTTGTAAATCGCGTTGGCCCGGATCGTCAGCTGTGTCGGGTTGAGCTGCCGTACGGTCACGGTGATGGTGACGACGTCGTAGTAATTCGGCTCGGCGAAGCGGGCGGCCGTCACGAGCCCAAGGGCGTCGTTGGCCCGTTCGATGATGAAGCCCAGGTCCTGCAGCGAACCGATCACGGACCGGATGGCGAAGTTACGGTCGGTCATGTCGAAAACGCGCGTCTGATAGTTGCGGATCTTCAGCTGTGCCTCGGTCGGAGCCAGCAGAGTCTGCGGCTGCTCCGGCGTCGCACATCCATATAGGAGCAGGCCCCAGAGGCCGATTACGGCTCCCCGGCCCCACCGTCGGGCCATCAACGTGTTCCGCATAGATTCCGGCTCCTCGTGCTAAATGTCGTGGGCTTCCAGGAACACGGCCTTGGACAGTTTGGCGAAGAACTGCTGGTAGATTTCCGGGTCGTGGATCATTTCCATATACTGCTCGCCCGGCGGGATGTACTGCCGATTGGCCTGACCGTCGCCCTTCCATACGATGCGGTAGAAGCTGATGCGCACCTGCTGCTTGGTGCCCTCCACGTTGAGGGGCTTGGTGACCAGATTTGCCACGAGCTGTTGGTGGAGATCGACGGGCATGACGGCCCCGCCCAGCGAGATAAAGAAGAACATGATCCGCTGCAGGTCTTGACCGTGTTCCCTGGCGCTCCGTTCCTTGACCGCGCGGAAATAGCCGACCTCGTGCACGCTCTCCTCGACCTGGTAGCCCAAGTCTTGGAGAACGGCCGCCGATGCCGACAGCAGTTCGAGCTCGTTCGCCGTGTCGAAGGTGCGGATGGACATCGCCCGGTTGCGCAGGCTTTCCGGCCTCAGCTGGAACAGCTCGTCGGGCTTCGTCTCTTGGACGCAGCCGGCCAATAGGGCCAGGCCGGCGGCGCAGGCGAAGCGACCCGCCCTTCCGGCGAGCCGGCCGGAGCGGGCGGCGGAGCGATCAGAACTGCGTGTAGTTGTAGGCAAGATCACGGACTTTCTTGTCTTCGTCGTACTTGATGATGATCGTGAGCGTGCGTTGCCGCTGAGAGCTCGATGCGTCCCGCGATTGCTTGCCCAGGATGATCAAGGTGCCGAACGAGGAGCTGGCGGTGTCCACGCGGTCGGTCGAAACCTTGTCGTACATCCAGACCTCCCGCCGCTTCTCGTCGGTGGTGACGATGTTGGGCGATCCCAGGATTTCGACGACCTGCGAGGCCGGCATGCCGACCTTGATTTCGCTTTGCACCCTGCCGACCGTCAACCGGTCGTCCTTGATTTCGGCCTTTTCGCCTCCGCCGCAGCCGGCGAGGCCGATCGAGAGACAAAGTCCCCACAGTACCCATCTGTAATTCATTGTGACCCCCTCGCGTGAATCCGGTGAGATTCCGGTTTCTGATTGGACGTGCGTGCGTGACGGCAGCCGGGCTGCATGTTCCTCCGAGGATCGGTACACAGTACCACGGCGGCTCAGTCGCTGCCCACCATTAGGATACCTGTTTTCTCTAGGGAAAATCACCCCGAGCCGAGCGAGCCCGCGGCATCAGGAGCGGAACGGCCGCCGCCGTTGTTCCGCCGCGTCGAGCAGAATCGCCACCAACATGTCGCTCATGACGTTCACCCCGGAGCGGACCCGGGCCAGGATCCAATCGACCGTCATGATCAGCGGGATGGCCGCGGTGATGACCTGGTCCGGCAAACCGGCGGCCGAAAGGACCAGCGGCAGCACGACCAGACCGGCCTCCGGTATGCCGGCTGCGCCGATCCCGGCGACGATCGAGGCGGCGATGATCAGGAGCTGGTTTCCGAGAGCCAGCTCGAAGCCCAGCGCTTGGGCCAGAAACAGGGCGGCCATCGCTTCGTAGAGGGTGATGCCGTCGTTGTTCAGGTTCGTCCCCACGCAGGCGGCGAGGCGTGAGGACTCCGGCGACACCTTCATGCGCTCGAGGCAGCGGAGCGTGACCGGCACGGTGGCCAGGCTGCTGTTGCAGGACAAGGCCGTCATGATCGCGTCGGCGCCCTTGCCGATATAGACGCCGGGCGGTTTCTTGCCGACGAGCCAGGCGACGGTCGGATAATAGATCAGCGCATGGACGACGAGGCCTGCGAGGATGGCGACGAGAAAGATCCACAAGAGCGAGAAGACCCCGGCGCCGGCCTTCCCGACCACGTGGGCGAGGACGCCGAACACGGCGAACGGGACGGCCTCGATGATCCAGCCGAGAATACGGATCAGCCAATGGTAAATGCGCTCCACGATCTCGACGGTGCGCTCGATCGCGCGAAGCGGCCTGTTGATTCGGAGATGCCGCAGCGTCGCACCGGACACCACCGCGAGCAGCACGACTCCGATGACGTTGTTGGTCGTGAAGGGCCGGAACATGGTGCTGGGAATATACGAGGCCAAATGTTCGATCGCTTCGCCCGGTTTGGTGCCGGTTGAACGGGCTCCTCCCGGCTCGGTGGTGAGCAATTGATCGAGATGGCCGTGCCAGGCCGCGCCGGGATTCCACACGTTCATGATGACCAGCCCGATCGTCATGGCCACCGAGACGTTGATGAGGCAGATGGCGAGCAGCCTGGTTCCCTGCCGAAGAGGGAGGCTCATGCGGAGGAAGGCGTCGAGGATGGCGAAGAAGATGAGCGGGATGGCGAGCGCCTTCAGCAGGGTAATGACCGCCAGGCCGATCAGGCCCAGTTGCTCATTGCCGAACGGGCCGAGGTAGGGAGCCTTCCCGAAGAGCAGACCGAGCGCCGTGCCGCAGAGGGCGCCGATCAGGACTCTCGTGTAAAGGGGAATGGGCCGGCGGCGGCTGCGTGCCGGCCCGTCATGACCCTCTGTTTTTTGTGATGGGGCCGGTTCGGTCAAGGGTGATGGGCCACGGAGTTGAGCATTCGGATACCAGACCTGCCGAGTGAGTCATCATAGATGAAGCGGATGAGGAAATGCGACCTGGGTCCGGGCGGCGGAGGTCAAGCAAGAATTGCAGCCGCGCGACGCAGCAATGGAAGCCGGTGTTATGGAAGATTCCCGTCGCTCAAGAGAAAACCGAACGCCAGAGGGAAACCAGCCATTCCTTCATGCTTGCAAAGAAGCCTTCCTCGGCCGGTTCGACTCCCCGCTTGGTCACCGGTCTCGCCGCGGGGGTGGGAAGCGGATCGGGTGACGGTACGGATGGAGGCGAGGACACGGACGCAGGGGTCACGGCCGGTCCGGGGTGGGGCGTCGGGAGCGGAGACGCGGAGGCAATAGGGTCATGAACGGGAGGCGGCGGCGGGAAAGCCGCGGCGGCGCTGAGCCGGTCCGCTTCGTCCAGTTGCGCCCGATACTTCTCGACGGCCGCCTGGAGTTTGGGCTGTTCGGCCTTGGCCTGGCGCATGGCCCGCCGCAGGCTGTTCTGTTGTGCGGACAGCTGGTCGATGAGATGCGCGAGCTTGGCCTGGCGTTCTTCGCCGATCTTGCGCTCTCCCTCCGCGGCGTCGATCGCGTCCATGAGCGACGCATTCGCGTGTTCCGCCTGCTGTCTGGCTTGTTGCATGGACGGTTCCATTGCCTTGACCTGTTCCGCCAGACGGTCCTGTTCAAGCTTGACGCTCTGCAGTTCCGCCTTGGCCCCTTCCCGCTCGGCGACCGCCTGGTCGTAGGTGCTTTGCCAGGCGCAGCCGGCTGCGAGAAGAAGGATGCAGGTGCACAGTGCGGTGAGGCGGCGGCATGTTGGGATGTGCATGGCGATCTCTCTCGAAGGTTCGATGCGCACGAAGGCTGGTGTTACGGCTCATCGTGGACGAAACCGGCCGGTTCTTCAAGAAAAATCACGCAGTGCGATGGAAAGTGCCGTACACCGATCAGGATCGTGACGCCAGCTGGCGCAGCTGCGCGTCTCGGACGATCTGGTCTTGAATGTCCTTGACCGCGTCCGACAGGGCATGGTTGAGGCGTGCGCCGGGAGGCACCTCGTTCGTCGGATTGAACTGTTCGTGGAAGGCGGAGCGGCCTTTATAGCTGCCGATCAGGTTTCCATCCGGGGTCAGGACGAACAGCGTCAGCCTCGCTTCCCCGGTGCTCGTGTGGCTTTTCAGGTTCAACAGCCGGGAGACCAGTCGCTTGTCGACGATCGGAACGTAGGTCCAGGCACGAGGGCGGTACTCCTCGTGAAACGCGTCGATGCGGCCGGCGATGACGACGTCAGGCTTGGGGTCGAAGCCGGTCACTCGCGAAAAGACTCCGGCCGCGGCGAGTTCCTTCAACATTTCCCGCTCGAGCTGGACGGTCAATTCCGTGGGAGATTGTCGCTTGGCATCCGGGGCGTCGAGTCCATAGGTCTGCTTTCCGGACAAGAGCGCCTGTGCGGGGTAGAGGCCGTGAAACTCGGCTGTGGCATCGATGATCGGTCTGGCCGGCGCCACCGCGATCTCCGGCGTGTATTCGGGTCCTCGGCAGCCGCCGATCAGGAGCGCGGCTGCGCAGATGCTCAGGAACCAGCGGTGGTATGGAATGCGAGATAGCATTCCGTTCAGGGGCCGACCCGTTGGATGGTGGAGGCGTAGCCGTCGTCCGAGACGAAGGCTTTTACATAATCGCCCTTCGCCATCTGGTCCATCTTGGTTTGGCTGTCCACGCGAACATGCCTGACTTGCCCGCTCGTCTGCTTGATGGACACGTGATCCGTTCCCATTTCGCTAATCTGACCGGTGACCGCGTCGTGCATTACCCGCTCCCCTGTCGTCGGAACGGCCGTGTGCTTTTCCGGTCCTGTCCTTGCGCACCCCGTCACGGTGAAACTCAGGATGACTGCCGAAGCGAAGACCCACCCTCTCCATCCTCCCGTCATGGTTCGTCCCTCCTTCATGTATGCGTGTATGGGTGATGTGCGGATAGATTCACTGTAGCGGGCGGGGGGACAGGCCGGGCCTGGGCAGATCCCTGGACGTCCAGGCAATTCGGCCCGAGATCGCGATTCGTCTGTAGGACCTCTGGATCCACTTCCGGATCACGAGTCCGCCCGGGTCGTTATGCAGTCTGAATTGAGCCTGATTACGCTGAAATGACCCCCTCTAAAGAACTGCAGCCTCGGGCGTTGCCGTGATTGAAAGAAGGAATTCCTCACCGCTCCCCTACCAATGCCTAGTAGTTTCAGCGTCCGAATCTTGTGTAGGTTCCGACTGCGCGCTTCCTGCATCGACTCGGGAGGATACGAGTGGGATCGTTCACGACATTCGGATACATGATGCTTCTGTGTTTCGGCGCGATGATCGCACCGGGTGTCGGAATGAGCGGCCGGCTCATCACACAGATGCCGCCCGCCCTTCTCGAATGGGCCCATGCGCCCGGGTACGGGATCTTGGCATGGCTGTTGACCCGCGGCCTTTGCCGGCGAGGCTGGCCGATTTCATACGCGGTGTTCGCCGCATCGAGCGCGGCTTTCGTGTTCGGCATGTGGACTGAAGTCTTCCAGGGTTTCGTGCCGGGCCGCAGTACGTCTGCGGACGATCTTGCCGTCAACGCCGGCGGCATCGCCCTGATCGCGTGCGTCATGCTCGCGCAGAACCGGACAGGGGTACGGGTCCTTCAACCGGTCGTGCTCTCATTGAAAAGAATCGGATCGTCGTCCGTCTTGTTTTCCAGGAGGCTGCTCTCATGATGTTTCATTCTGACAAACGCAGGAGCCTGCGCGTCCCCATCACCTGTGCGGTGTACTATTCCGACGGCGCGTTTCACGCGAGCGGGGTGACCGCGAATCTCACCCATAGCGGCGGCTGCCTGCAGGGATCGCACGGCGTGTCAGTCGGAATGGAATTGATGGTGCTGCTCATCCCCCCCACCCAGTCGGCGCTGTTGATCAGGAAGGCCACGGTGCGGTGGGTGCGCGACCAGTTCTTCGGAGTGCAGCTTGATCACAACGACACGGCCACGTCCTGGGAATTGGATCAGGTCGCTTTCGATCAACGGACGCCCCTCTCGTTCATGACGCACTAGGACCGGCTCCGGGCAACACCGGTGCCTGTCCTGGTCTCGACAAGTACCAAAACTCAAATCCCAAATGACAAAATTCGAAACTCGAAATCCGAAATGACAAATTCAAGGAGGGAACTGGCTCCGACGGAGCCGTGTTTCTGGACGTGGGGAAAGGCGACCGTCCCCGGCTTCGTTGTGCAGGCCGTTGCATCAAGCCTTATCTTCCGCTAAGTTAGCGCGATGTATCGGTGGCCTGTCCGTTCAATCGTGCTCGCGGTGGCGAGCGGTCTCCTCCTCCCATTTTGCTTTCCCAAGTTCGATATCGGTCTCTTGGCCTGGGTGGCGCTGATTCCGCTTCACCTTGCCCTCGACAGCCCCAGTAAATGGCTGGCATTCCGTCTGGGCTGGCTCAGCGGCACGATCGGCTTCACGGGCATTATGGCCTGGGTCGTTACGGCCATGCATACCTACGGCAAAGTGCCCCTGCTCGTCGCCTATGCCGTCCTGCTGCTGCTCACGAGCTACCTGGGACTTTTCGTGGCGCTCTACAGCGCCGGCTATGTCTGGTTCCGGTCATTGGTGCCCCGCTACGGCCTGTTCGCCGCTCCTTGTTTGTGGGTGACGCTGGAGTTGGCGCGCACCTATCTGTTCAGCGGCCTTCCTTGGTCGCTGCTCGGCTATTCCCAATACCGCCAGCTCGACGTCATTCAGATCGCGGACCATCTCGGGGTCTACGGAGTTTCATTCCTCCTGGTACTCGTCAACGTGGCGGTGGCCGAGCTGATCGCCTGGCTCATGCCCCTCTTCCGTGGTTTCGTACCGGCGCGGCTCCCCTGGGAGCTCGTGACGACGGCGGCGATTCTGGTGGGACTCTCTTGGGCCTACAGCACGTCGCTGATCGTGGGAGAAGGATTTCAGGCGCCGAAGACGTCGCTCCGGATCGGCGTGGTCCAACCGAACGTGGATCAGTCGATCAAGTGGGATCCGGCGCATCGAGACGAAACCCTCCTCCGCTACGACCGGCTGACCGAAACGCTCGGCGGCGGCGCGGACTTGGTCGTCTGGCCGGAGGCGGCCACGCCGTTTTTCTTCGAGCGTGAACCGGAATACCAGTTGCGCGTGCTGGCGATCGCCAATCGAGCCTCGGCCCCCCTGCTGTTCGGGAGTCCGGCCGTGCGGTTCGACAACGAGCGGCGGCCCTACCTGCTCAACAGCGCCTATCTGGTCGCGCCGGGCGGCACGCTGCTCGGCCGCTACGACAAGCAGCATCTGGTGCCGTTCGGGGAATATATCCCGCTCAAGTCCTCGCTCCTCTTCTTTCTCGACAAGCTCGTGGAAGGCATCGGGGATTTTCAGGCCGGGCCGGGCCCGACCGTGTTCTCGTTCATGCCCCGGCAGGCCCAGACCGGCGGTGACGGCGACGGCCGCCCGGTCAAGTTCGGGGTCCTGATCTGCTATGAAGTCATCTTTCCCGACCTGGTCCGGCGGTTTGCGCAGAACGGCGCCGAGTTCCTCGTGACGATTACGAACGACGCCTGGTTCGGCGAATCGTCGGCGCCGATGCAGCACTTTTCGATGGTCGTGTTCCGGTCCGTGGAAAATCATTTGGCCTTCGCGCGCGCCGCCAATACCGGCGTGTCCGGGTTCATCGATCCCTTCGGCCGGATTCTGGACGCCTCCCCCATCTTTACGCAGACCTCGATGCAGGCGGCGGTTCCCGTGCTCCAGCCGCGCACGTTTTATAGCCGGCACGGGGATGTGTTTGCCTACGGCTGTGTGTTAATCTGCGCTGTCTTGTGTCTGTTCGGTCTCTTCCGTACGGAAGGGCCGGAACCTGACGCGATTGCCGCGACCCCCGTGTAACAAGGGAAAGGACCCCGCGATGTTGGACGAGATCCGTGTGCGCGTGCGTTCGATCGGTGAGCAAGTCTCCGAACTCCGGGGGCATCTTTGACTTCGCCCGCATGACGTCCGAGCTCGACGAGCTGGAACGACAAATCGCACAGCCGAATTTCTGGAGCAACGCCCAGGCGGCGGCCAAGGTCAGCCGCAAGAAGGCGACGCTCGAGCACGACCTGCAGGAATGGCGCGAGATCGACCAGACGCTCAAGGACTTGGGCGCCCTGCTGGAGCTGGCGGAAGAAAGCGGTGACGCCGGATTAGAAGCCGAGCTCACGGTCGAATTGGACCGGTTGGAGCCGCGCCTGGCCACGTTGCGCGTCGAGATGCTGCTGTCGGGCGAACTGGATCCCAATAACGCGATCCTGTCCATCCACCCGGGCGCCGGCGGAACGGAATCGCAGGATTGGGCGCAGATGCTGCTGCGCATGTACGTGCGCTGGGCCGAGCGGAAGAAGTTCAAGGTGGAAACCCTCGATCTGCAGGCGGGCGACGAGGCCGGCATCAAGAGCGCCACGGTGTCGATTACGGGTCCGTATGCCTACGGCTACATGAAGGCCGAAGCGGGCGTGCACCGGCTGGTCCGCATCTCCCCCTTCGATTCGAACAAGCGGCGCCACACCTCGTTCGCTTCGGTGTTCGTCTACCCGGAGCTCAACGACGACATCGACGTCGTCGTCGAGGACAAGGACTTGAGAATCGATACGTTCCGGTCCGGCGGCGCGGGCGGCCAGAACGTCAACAAGGTGGAGACGGCGATCCGCATCACTCACCTGCCGACGGGGATCGTCGTGCAATGCCAGAACGAGCGGTCTCAGCTCCAGAACCGCAACGGCGCGATGAAGATCCTCAAGGCGCGCCTGTTCGAGCTGGAACAGAAGAAGAAGGAAGCCGAGTTCAACGCGATCGTCGGGGAGAAGAAGGACATCGCCTGGGGCAGCCAGATCCGCTCCTACGTGTTCCAGCCTTATCAGATGGTGAAGGACCACCGGACCGGCTACGAAGTCGGCCAGGTGTCCGCGGTGATGGACGGCGACGTGGACGGATTCATCGAAGCCTATCTCAAGAAGAAGCTCACGGGAGGCCTGCTCGCCCCGGCGAAAGCGGCGGCGGACGAGCAGTAGACGAAGGCCATGGACGAACTGAACGAGCAGCGACAGCAGCGGATCAAGAAGCTCGAGCAACTGCGCGCGGCCGGCGTTGCGCCCTACGGCGGCCGGTTCGAAGTCAAGGACCGGGCAGGACGTCTGATCGCGCTGCACGGCGAGAAGCCCAAGGAAGTCCTGGAGCAGGAGAAGATCGCCTGCACGTTCGCGGGCCGGGTGGTGGCGCTCCGCCGCTTCGGCAAGGCGGCCTTCGCGGTGCTGCAGGACGGCTCCGACCGCCTGCAGGTCTACCTGAAGAAGGATCTGCTCGCCCCCCAGGCGTACGCCGTGACCGAACAGCTGGACCTGGGCGACTGGATCGGCGTCTCCGGCACGCTGTTCCGCACCAAGACCAACGAGTTCACGGTCGAGGTCCGGGAGCTGACCTTCCTGAGCAAGGCGCTGCGGCCGCTCCCGGAAAAATGGCACGGGCTCACGGACGTCGAGACCCGTTACCGGCAGCGCTACGTGGACTTGATCGCGAACCCGGACGTCCACGGGATCTTCGCGATGAGGAGCCGCATCATCGCCGGGATCCGCTCGTTCCTGATCGAACGCGGGTTTCTCGAGGTCGAGACCCCGATGATGCATCCGATCCCCGGCGGCGCCACGGCCAAGCCGTTCGTGACGCACCACAACGCGCTGGGCGTGGATCTCTATCTGCGGATCGCGCCGGAGCTATATCTGAAGCGGCTGATCGTCGGCGGGTTTCCGCGCGTGTTCGAGATCAACAGGAATTTCCGGAACGAGGGCATCTCGACGATCCACAATCCCGAGTTCACGATGCTGGAATTCTACGTGGCGTACGCGGACTACCGGGACCTGATCGCCCTGACGGAGGAACTCGTCTCCACGCTGGCCGTGCAGATCCTGGGCAAGACGACGATCGACTACCAGGGCCAGGCGATCGACCTGACGCCGCCGTGGCGCCGTTGGTCCTACCATCAGGCCATCCTGGAGGTGAACGGATTGGACGAGTCCGTGCTGCACGACAAAGACAAGGCGCTGGCGGCGGCGAAACAATTGAACGTGCCCGTCGACCCTGCCTGGCCGCTCTTCAACGTGGTGAACGAGATTTTCGAGGAAACGGTCGAGCCCAACCTCCAGCAGCCCACGTTCGTGACCGACTATCCGATCGAAATCTCTCCGCTTGCGCGCCGGAAGGATTCGAATCCCGCGCTGACCGACCGGTTCGAGCTCTACATCGCCGGGCGGGAAATCGCCAACGCCTTTTCCGAGTTGAACGACCCGCTGGATCAGCGGGAGCGGTTCGAAGGCCAGGCGGCGCAACGCGAGGCCGGCGACGAAGAGGCCCATCTGGTCGACGAGGACTTTCTGCGGGCGCTCGAATACGGCATGCCGCCCACCGCGGGCGAGGGCATCGGCATCGACCGCCTGGTCATGCTGTTCACGAATCAGGGCTCCATCCGAGACGTGGTGCTGTTTCCCCAGCTGAGGCCGGAGAAATAGAACCGCGATGGCCGCCCTCCCCTATGAAATTTTCGTCGGCCTCCGCTATCTCCGCGCCAAGCGGCGCAACCGGACCATCTCGCTCAACACGTTCGTCTCGGTCACCGGCGTGACGCTGGGCGTGGCGGCCCTGATCGGCACCGTCGGCATCATGACGGGCTTCAAGGAGGACATCCAGGCGAAGATCGTCGGGACGACGGCCCACGTCATCGTGCAGGACCGGATGAAGGACGCGATGAGCGACTACGGTCCGGTCGTCCAGAAAGCCGAGACGGTCCCCGACGTCGTCGCCGCCACGCCGTTCATCTTGAAGCAGGTCATGCTGACCACGCAGGCGGGCGCCCACGGGGTGGTGCTGCGCGGCATCGATCCCAAACGGGAAGGCAAGGTCACCGAGCTGGAGAAGAACCTGGCCGCGGGCGACTTGTCCGATCTCGGCCATCCGGCGATCGTGAATCTGCCGCCGGCCGACAACCCGAACGGGCCTCCGCAGCCCACGGAAAAGCCCGGCATCATCCTGGGAAAAGAGTTGGCGCTCCGGCTCGGCGCGTTCCCCGGCGATATCGTGAGCGTCGTCTCTCCGGTCGGCCCGATCAGCGCCATGGGCATGGTGCCGAAGATCCGGCCCTTCGTCGTAGTCGGGATCTTCCATTCGGGCATGTACGAGTACGATTCGTCGCTGGCGTACATCGACTTGGCCGAGGCCCAGAAGTTCTTCGGCATGGGGGACACCGTGACCGGCATCGAGTTGAAAGTCACGGACGTCTTCCGCGCGAACGAGGTCGCCCGGTCGGTCGAGCTGGCGCTGGGTTTTTCCTACGGGGCCAGGGACTGGATGCAGATGAACCGCAATCTGCTGTCCGCGCTCAAGCTGGAAAAGACGATGATGTTCCTGCTGCTGGTGCTGATCACGATCGTGGCCTCGTTCAACATCGTCAGTACCCTGACGATGATCGTCAACGAGAAGCAGAAGGAGATCGCCATCCTCAAGGCCATGGGCGCCACCAGGAAGAGCATCCGGCGGATCTTCATGCTGAACGGGTTGATCATCGGATTGTCCGGTACCGCGATCGGCATTCCGCTTGGCTACACGTTTCTCTGGCTCATCCAGACGTTCTGGACCTTCGATCCGACGGTCTATTACATCTCCAAGATTCCGGTGCACGTGCTGGGCGAAGACGTCCTGCTCGTGGCCGGCTCGGCGATACTCATCAGTTTCGCGGCGACGGTGTATCCGTCTCTCCAGGCTGCGAAGCTCGAACCGGTGGACGCGCTGCGGTATGAATAGCCGTCCGGCATCGAACCGCGAAGGCGTCATGTACAGGCGCGTGCCGGCATGATCACGGTCACGGATGTTCATAAGTCGTTTCTGATGGGCGAACGGACCATGACGGTGCTGCAGGGCATCAACCTGCGCATCGAACGGGGCGAGCTCGTCGCCGTCATCGGCGCGTCCGGCGCGGGAAAGAGCACCTTGCTCCACATCCTGGGCCTGTTGGATCGTCCGACAAAGGGAAGCGTGCTCTTCGAAGGGCAGGACGTCTTTCGATTGTCCGAAGCGGCGCAGGCCGATTTTCGGAACCGGCGCATCGGCTTCATCTTTCAGTTCCACCATCTTCTTCCGGAATTCACGGCGTTGGAAAACGCCTGCATGCCCGCCTTGATCCAACGCAAGCGGCTGACGGAGGTCGAGGATCGGGCCGTCGCCCTCCTGAAGGACGTCGGCTTGGGAGCGCGTCTCCATCACAAGCCGGGGGAGCTGTCCGGAGGCGAGCAGCAGCGCGTGGCCGTCGCGCGCGCCTTGCTCATGGAACCGGATCTCGTGCTTGCGGACGAGCCGACCGGCAATCTGGACACCCACACCGGCGACGCGCTGTTCGGCTTGATGCGCGACCTCAACAAGGCGCGCGGCACGACGTTCGTGATCGTGACGCACAATGACAAGCTCTCCGCGCAGGCGGACCGGATCATCCATATCCAGGACGGTTTGATCATCTAAGGGGGATTGGCTCCGGCAGTAGCGGTGTCCGCCTCCCAATTGCCGCTGCGAACCCCATTGCGCCCGTTCAAGGCGACTATTCGACAGCGCGGTATCGGTGTCGCCGCTGAGTGTTCTTTGCCGTCCACGTGCTCGGGGACAGTCGCCGATCGGTGGGCGACAGTCCCCAAAATCTTGACGGGAGCCGATTCATCCAATAGACTCGGCGGCAGTTCTCCGGTGCGAAGGAGTCCTCAGTCTATGGCCCATGCGGGAGCCATCCGATTGTGCGCCGCGGCGACGGCCCTGCTGTTTTCTACACAAGCGGCGGCGACGGAATTCGTGATCGTCGGCCCACGCGCGATGGGCATGGGCGGAGCCGGCGTAGCGGTAACGACGGACGCGCTCGCCACCTATTGGAATCCGGCCGGGCTTGCGATGACGCAGACCGTGGACATCCGCATTCAGGCCGGCGGACAAGGGATCGATCGGATGGGCATTGGCGACGCCATCCGCGATCTGGAGTCCTTCAACGTCAACGATACGTCGGCGGGCAACCTCTCGAACGCTCAAAACATCGCCAGTCGCATCAACCAGCCCGGCGCGAACGTGTCCATGAACGGCTCGGCCGGCCTCTACATCAAAGGCCATTTCGGGGAGCATGCGTTCGGCATCAACGTCTCCGATGTCGCGACCGGGGGCAGTTTCGTCTCGACGCCGGTTCAGGCGACCCAGCCGGGAGGTCCGGGCACGCCGATCGGCCTGGCCGGGCAGATGGCCCTCCGGGGGCTCGAAGCGAGACAAATCGCCTTGTCCTATGCCTACGCGTTTGCCGACAAGACCTTCGCCATCGGCATGACGGGAAAGATCATTCAGGGCGCGGCCTACAACGGCACGACGACGCTGACGGGCGGCACGGACGTGTCCCTGCGCGACAACTTCGGGAAGCCTACGCTGTCTACCGCGTTGAGCCTGGACTTGGGCGCGATTTACCGCCCCTCGTCCTGGCTGCGGTTCGGGGTGGTAGCCAAGGACATCACGCAACCGACCTTCGACAGTCCGGTCGGAGAATTGAAGCTCGGGCCTCAGGTGAGAGGCGGCATGGCCGTCAATCCTTACTCGACCCTGACCCTGTCCGCCGACGTGGACATCCTCTCCAACAATACGCTCGTGCCGGGCGTGAAGAGCCAATTGCTCAGCCTGGGCGCGGAGCAGACGATCCTCAACGAGTTCCTCTCCCTGCGGGTCGGCGCGTTCAAGAACATGCAGGACGCCGGAATTCCTTTTACTCCCACGGCCGGACTGGGCTTGAGGATGTACGCGTTCCGGTTGGATTTGGGCGGCGGATACGATTTCCGTGAAAAGGGGGCGCTGGCTTCCGGGTCGCTGTCGTTGACGTTCTAGACCCTCGTCTTTCTCTAATCTAATGGTATACTGAAACCCATGTTGAGGATCCGACAGAGGTTTGTGAGTGGCGCGTTCCTGGCGGCGTTTCTGTTGTTCGCCGGGTGCGGGGGGCTTCAGGAAGTGTGGGAAGGGCCCGGCGCCAAGGTGTTCCGGCCCCAGGCGATCGCGGTACTGCCGCCGATGGCAAGCCAGTACGACAGCGCGCGGGAAGACATTCAGGACGTACTCTCCGGTTCTCTCACGAAGGTGGCCAACGTCGAGCGTGTCGTAAGCCCGGAAAGCGTGACGGACATCTTCCAGGGATCGAAGGAGGCCTTCGATTCGCTGGTGTTCTATTTTTCGCGGCTTGAAATGACGGGACAATCGGACAAGGAATCGGCCATCAAGCTGGGCAAGGCGCTCAGCGTGGATTCATTTCTCGTCGTGCGGGTCAATTCCTGGGAGTACGTCCGCAAGGAAGGCGACAACGTCGGCCGGGTGGGATTGAGTCTCCGGCTGGTGGATGCCACGACCGGCACCACGGTGTGGAAAGCCCGGCACGAACGGTCCAGCAGCTACATGTTTTACCGTCCGAACCTGAAGGACGTGGCCAAGGATCTGGCCGACGAGATGATCAAGTACATGCCGCCTACTCCCAAACGGTAAGACCCCCTCTTCCGGCTCCGTAGCCGTTCGTTCTTCTCACATCCATCCATAGTCAACCGCTCTGCCGCCTGGTCGGCGAAATGCCGAGGAGAAGGCTTGACTGGATTCCCGCTTCCGCGGGAATGCCACACATCAGTGCGTCTGATGGCAAACTGGTCCACTACCCGCAGGCGTTTACCGCCGGGACGCCTGCTGAGGGGTCATGGCGGTCTTCAGGGAATGGACAAAGCCGGCCACGTGCTCGACGAGGCCGGCATCCTGTCTGTGTGCCGCGACCTGCTTGACGATGGCACTGCCGACGATCACGCCGTCCGCGACGGCCGCGACCTTTCCCGCGTCTTCGGGAGTGGCGACCCCAAACCCGACGGCGACGGGGGTCGGAGAGACTTTGCGGATCTTCTCGACGTTGCGGCCGACTTCGTCCACATTGCGTAGCCTGGCGCCGGTGATCCCGGTGAGCGACACGTAGTAGACGAACCCTTTGGACTGCCTGGCCACGTATGTGCGCCGCTGATCCGTGCTGGTGGGTGCAAGGAGAAAAATCAGCTGGAGACCGGAGGCAGCGGCCGGCTCCTTGAGCGGGCCCGATTCATCCGGAGGCATGTCCGGCACGATCAGTCCGTCCACACCGGCTGCGGCTGCCTCCCGACAAAACCGCTCTATGCCGAACGAGTGGACGCTGTTGTAATAGGCCATCAAGACGATCGGAATCTGGGTCTTCTGCCTGAGCCTGGACACCATCGGCAGGATCGCCCGAAGCGACGTTCCGCTCCGGAGCGCCCGTTCCGCCGCCTGTTGAATCACCGGCCCGTCGGCGATGGGGTCTGAAAAGGGTACACCCAGCTCGATGACGTCCGCGCCGGCCTCTTCGAGCTTCGGCACCAGCTGCTCGGTGTCTTGCAGACTGGGATCACCGGCCATGACATAGGTGATGAGCGCTGCCTGTCGCCGGTCGCGAAGCCGTGAAAACGTCTGGTCCAGCCGTGACGTCATAGTGCGATCCCCCGCATGCGGGCGACTTGCTGCACGTCCTTGTCTCCCCGGCCGGACAGATTCACGAGGAGGAGTTGATTCCGTTTCATCGCGGGGGCGAGCTTGACGGTGTGGGCGATCGCGTGGGCGCTTTCGAGGGCCGGAACGATGCCCTCCTCCCTGGCCAGCAGGTCGAACGCCGCCAGGGCTTCTTCGTCGGTGGCCGACGTGTATGTCGCTCGGCCGGTTTCCCTGAGGTAGCTGTGTTCCGGCCCGACGGCCGCGTAGTCGAGGCCGGCCGAGACCGAATGGGTCAGGTTGATCTGTCCGTCGTCGTCCTGCAGCAGATAGGTCATGGTGCCTTGAAGGACTCCCAGCCTGCCCCCGGCGAACCGCGCGGCATGCTTGCCGCTCGGGATGCCGAGCCCCGCCGCCTCGACGCCGATCATCTTCACCTTCTTGTCGCGAAGGAAGGCGTGAAAGAGACCGATGGAGTTGCTGCCGCCGCCGACGCAGGCGATCAGACAGTCCGGCAGCCGCCCTTCGGCGGCCAAGATCTGCTTGCGGGCTTCCTTGCCGATGATCGATTGGAAGTCGCGGACCATCATGGGATAGGGATGGGCGCCGAGCGCGGAGCCGAGGACGTAGTGCGTCGTGAGGACGTTGGTCGTCCAGTCGCGCATGGCTTCGCTGATGGCGTCCTTCAGCGTGCGGCTCCCGGCATCGACACCGGTCACGGTCGAACCCAAAAGCCGCATGCGGAACACGTTCAAGGCCTGGCGCTGCATGTCTTCGGTGCCCATGTAGATTTCGCATTGCAGGCCGAACATGGCCGCCACGGTCGCGGTGGCGACACCGTGTTGTCCGGCGCCGGTCTCCGCGATGATTCTGGGTTTCTTCATACGCTTGGCCAGCAGACCCTGGCCGATGGCATTGTTGATCTTGTGGGCGCCCGTGTGGCACAGGTCCTCGCGTTTCAAATAGATCTTCGCTCCGCCGAGGTGTTTCGTCAGCCGTTCCGCATAATACAGTTGCGTGGGTCGGCCGACGTATTGCTTGAGGTAATAGGCGAACTCCTCCTGAAAGCGGGCGTCCTTCCTGGCTTTCGCATATTCCTGTTCCAATTCGAGGAGGGCCGGCATCAGCGTTTCCGGCACATAGCGGCCTCCATAGACGCCGAAGCGGCCTCTGGCGTCGGGGATTGCTGCGGAGCTGCGTTTTCTTCTGGTCATGGTGATGACGGTCCGGTTCAGATTGCGAATGCCTGTCTGGCCGATTGGATGAAGCGACGAATCTTTTCAGGATCTTTCTTGCCCGGGGAAACCTCGACGCCGCTGCTCACGTCGACGCCGTAGGGCCGGACCGCCCGGATGGCCTCGGCGACGTTCTCCGGCGTCAACCCCCCGGCCAGCAACACGGAGGCGCTCCGCGCCGCTTCGGCCGCGAGCGTCCAATCCACAGTGCGGCCGGTTCCTCCGTAGGCGTCATCGGCGTAGGCGTCGAGCAGGAAGCCCCGGATCCCCGCGCGCCCTTGAAATTCAGCCAGTGCGAGAAAGCCGCCGCGGTCCTTGATGCGGAGGGCTTTGACCGCCGGCCGCGCCAGTTCGAGGCAATAGGCGGCGGTTTCGTCCCCGTGCAGCTGCGCCAGCGTAAGCCCGCAGCCGTCCATGAGGTCGCGGACCACCTTCACTTCCTCGTTGACGAACACGCCGACCGCTGCGACGAACGGCGGCAGGGACTTGATGATACGGCCAGCCACGGCAGGATCGACCCATCGGGGGCTCTTGCGGTAGAACACGAATCCCAAGGCGTCGGCTCCGGCGGATAGCGCGGCGGCCGCATCCTGCTCGTTCGTGATCCCGCAGATCTTGATTGTACCGACCGTTCCCGCGGCGTGGTTCAAGGACATCGTTTCACGCTCCGCCGCTCGATGTAGGAGTCCTTATAGACCCATTGGCAGGCGACACCCTTCTCATCGAAACTGATCGTGATCGTGCCGTTACTGTTCGGCCCCCACATAATGGGCCATTCGCAGGCCTCACCGCCGGTCTTGAACGTATGGCACCGCGTGGGAATACCCTGGTCCCTGACCCGGTCGTCTTTCGTCGAGCCGATCCACGTGTTCCATGACTCATCCGATTTTCCGTGCATCCCTTCGGCGCAGCCATGCAGAAGCAGACAACCGGCCAGGAGGCAGAACAGTCTGAGCGTCATCGCGGTCCCTTTCGGCCGGCGTCGGGATCGGCGGTCGCTCCGCGGAGCTCGGCGATCTTGGCGTCGACGGCGTCCGCCTTGATGAGGGATTCCCCTACCAGCATCGCATGAACCCCCGCCTCGAGCAACCGCTCGACGTCCGCCCGTTTATGGATGCCGCTCTCGCTGACGATCAGTTTGTCGGCCGGCATGCGCTTGGCCAGGCGCACCGTGACGCCCAAATCCGTCGAGAAGGTCTTGAGGTCCCGGTTGTTGATGCCGATGAGGCGGGCATCCGGGATGCGTTCCAGAACCAGGTCCAATTCCCGCTCGTGATGGGTTTCGAAGAGCACGTCGAGAGTCAGAGCGCGGGCCATGGCGTAAAAATCCTCCAGCTGCCTGCGCTCCAGGGCGGCCACGATCAACAGGACGGCGTCCGCGCCGTAGGCCCGCGCTTCGTAAAATTGGATCTCCTCGACCATGAATTCCTTGTTGAGCGCGGGCAGCGGGACCGCCTGCTTCACCACCTGAAGATGGTCGAGACTGCCTCGGAAAAAATCCCGATCGGTCAGGACGGAAACCGCCGAGGCGCCGTGCTGCGCATAGGATCGGGCGATCGCGACCGGATCGAATCGCTCTTCGAACTCGGGCCGCAGGAGTCCGAGGCTGGGAGAGGCCCGCTTGACCTCGGCGATCAGGGCGGGGCTGGAAGCGGTACGGGTCGCCTCCAGCGCGACCGCGAACCCCAGCGTCCCGGAGGCGTCGCGGATCTTGTCCTTCAATTTCGACAGGTAGCCGCGGCTCTGTTTGTGCCGGAGTTCCGCTTTCTTATGTTCCAGGATGCGATCGAGAATCATGGCGACCGGTCAGGCGTTCGTGTAGGCGATCAACCGCGCCAGCTTCTCGGCTGCAGCGCCGGAATCGATGGTTTTGGCCGCCAGGGCGAATCCCTCGGCAAGGGTCTTGGCCTTGTGCCCGGCGACCAATGCCGGGGCCGCGTTCAGGCAGACCATGTCCCGTTTCGGCCCCTTCCTGCCCTGGAGGATTTCTTTCGTCATGAGCGCATTGTCCTGCGGGCCGCCGCCGGCCAATTCTTTGGGGGAGACCTTGGCCAGCCCGAATTCCGACGGATTCAGCACGTAGGTCGAGAGCACGCCGCCCTTGGTTTCCGAGATCAAGGTGCGGTCGGTCAGCGTGATCTCGTCCAGTCCGTCCATACCGTGCACGACGAAGGAGTGTTGCGAACCCAAATGCATGAGAACCTTGCCGAGCAATTCGGTCAGCCGGGGCTCGTAGACGCCGATGACCTGGATGCTGGCTCCGGCGGGATTCGTCAGCGGCCCCAGGACGTTCAGCATCGTGCGGATGCCCAATTCCTGCCTCGGAACGGCGCAATGCTTCATCGCTCCGTGGTACAGCGGCGCGAAGAGAAACCCGATGCCGATTTCATTGATACAATCGGCCACCCGGTCGGTGGACAGGTCGATCTTCACGCCCAGCGCGGCGAGCACGTCGGCACTGCCCGATTTGGAAGAGACCGAGCGGTTGCCGTGCTTGGCCACGGTCAGTCCGGCTCCGGCCACGACGAAGGCCGAGGTGGTCGACACGTTGAAGGTATGCCGCCCGTCGCCTCCCGTGCCGCAGGTGTCGACCACGAGCGGATCGCCGACGGCAATGCGAATCGCGTGTCCCCGCATGGCCCTGACGGAACCGGCGATCTCCTCGACGCTTTCCCCCTTGAGGCGAAGCCCCATCAAGTAAGCCGCGATCTGGGACGGAGTCGCGGCTCCGTCCATGATCTCGTTCATGACCTCTTCGGCTTCTTTTTCGGTCAGCGACGTCCGATCCGCCAGCTTTCCGATGGCCTCTCTGATCATCATCGACAACAATCCCGTTCAGCCGCCGGCCGGCGAGCTCCGTCGCGCCGTCCGCTCCGGCAGGAGGCAGGCCGTTCGGCTACAGTTTCAGGAAGTTGCGGAGCAAGTCTTTCCCGGCCGCCGTCAATATCGATTCCGGATGGAATTGCACCCCTTCCGCCCCCAACGACTTGTGGCGCAATCCCATGATCTCGCCTTCGTCGGTCTCGGCCGACACCTCGAAACAGGCCGGTAAGGTGGCCCGTTTCACGATCAGCGAATGGTAGCGCGTCGCTTCAAAGGGGTTGGGAAGGTCCCGGAACAGAGTCTTTCCGTCGTGCCGGACCATGGAGGTCTTGCCGTGCATCAGGCGATCGGCTCTGATCACTTCGCCGCCGAAAGCCGCCGCGAGGGACTGATGGCCGAGACAGACGCCCAGGAGCGGAATCCGACCGGCGAAGTGCTTGATGGTTTCGACCGAGATGCCGGCCTCGTTCGGCGTGCAGGGGCCCGGCGAGACGACGATGCGACCGGGCTTCAATTCCTCGATCTGCCCGATGGTGAGCTGGTCGTTGCGATAGACCCGGAC
>DAOLIU010000043.1:0-22642 GCA_035328385.1 Nitrospira sp.
CGGGGCCGTAGGACATCGACAGGCGGAAGTCCAATTCCTTCTTGTAGTAAGGCTCCCGAGGCAGCGTCATCCCGACGGCGCCCACGACGACGACGCGGCCTTTGTGCCGGGCTATTTCTCCGGCGGTCTCGACCGGCTGATTCGAGCCGGTGCTGGCGGTAATGATGACGGCGTCGACGCCGCGAAATCGGCTGAAGGCTCGGGCGGTTCCCGGCAATTCGTCCGGGCCGGCGATCGCTTCCGCTCCGTGTTCCTTCGCGAGTTCGCGCCTCGAGGGGTCCGGATCCGAGGCCAATACCCGACAGCCTGACGCGGCGAGCAATTGGACCGTCAGCTGGCCGAGAAGCCCTAATCCGATCACGGCCACCAGTTCGCCGAGCCGAGGCTCCGCCTGCCTCACTCCCTGAAGGGCAATGGCGCCGAGAGTCACGAACGCGGCGCCGTCGAACGTCACATCGTCGGGAATCTTGACGCACAGCCGATGTGGGACCGAGACGAACTCGGCATGCGACGCATAATTCTGACCCGCACAAGCGACGCGATCGCCGACGGCAAAGCCGGCGACGCCGTCTCCCACGGCCAACACCACGCCGGCGCAACTGTAGCCCAACGCTCCCGGGGCCTCGAGCCGATCGAACGCCCGCTGCAGCGTGGCGAATACTCCGTCCCTCTGCATGGCGGCGACTAATTTTCGGACTTCCTGCGGACGATCGAGTGCCTTGCCAAGCAGGCTTTTCTGAGCCAGTTGGACGGTGGAACGTTCAGTCCCGGGACTGATCAGCGACGCCCGATTGGCGACCAGCACTTCGCCATGGGCCGGGATGGGAGCGGGGACCGTTTCTACACGGAGGACACCCGTCCTCATGTTCTGGACGACTTGCTTCATCAACCGTGTCCTCTCGTAGCCTCGGCTTCGGAATCACGTCACTCTATCGCGAGCTCGGTGACGTGCTGGCCACGGATAAATCAAGTTTGTGTTAACAAATCGTAAAGAGTGAAAACGGCGTCCCCTCTTAAGTGGGGGAGGGAAACCCGGACGGAATCGCGGGCGCCTTCGGCGACGGGGCGGACGAGACCGGCCGGAAGCCTCTCGGCATCAAGAATCTATCGAATCTTCACAGTCCCGTAACAAGCGCGCTGACACTGCGTGCTACTATCTGCGGCGTTTCGCGTGAATCTGCATGGCAGGATCTCGATGAAACTGCTGCTCGTCGCGGGCGCCCGCCCAAACTTCATGAAGATCGCTTCGATCGTCGAAGCTATTGACTCCTACAATCTCACGACGAATGCGGCCGGCAACGGGATCGACTACCTCGTCGTCCATACCGGACAGCACTACGACGAGCGGATGGCCGGCACGTTTTTCCGCGACCTGAAACTCCCTCGTCCGGCGGTTGATCTGGAAGTTGGATCCGGAACACATGCCGTCCAGACGGCGGAGATCATGAAACGGTTCGAGCCGGTCTTGGAAAAAGAGCGTCCGGACGCGGTGGTCGTGGTCGGCGACGTCAACTCGACGATCGCGTGCGCGCTGGTCGCGTCGAAGATGACGTTCAGAGAGAGCGGAGCGAACACCCGCCGGCCGCTCGTCGTCCATGTCGAAGCAGGTCTGCGGAGCAGGGACCGGTCCATGCCCGAAGAGACCAACCGGATCCTGACCGATGCCTTGGCGGACCTATTGTTCGTGACGGAACAGGACGCGGTGCGTAATCTATTACGCGAAGGCGTGCCACGACGCCGCATCCATATGGTCGGCAATACGATGGTCGATACGTTATTGCGCCACCGAGCTCGCGCGGGAGAATCGAATATTCTGGAACGGCTCGGATTGCAGGCAGCCGGCCCGCGGCAAACGGAAACCGCGCCGACCGGTGACCGCCCCGCCGCACCCTACGGAGTCGTGACCCTCCATCGCCCGAGCAACGTGGACGATCCCGCCGTTTTTCGGGGAATCCTGAAGGCGCTGGTCACGATCGGCCGCAAGCTGCCGCTCATCTTCCCCATTCACCCTCGAACGATGGCCCGGCTCGATGAGTTCGGCCTCTTATCGCAATGCCGCCTGTTGCGGGCGGATGAGCGCATTGAGAACCTTACCGAAGGACTCTATTGCATCGATCCACTCGGCTATCTGGATTTTCTGCGGCTCGTCTCGTGCGCCAAGATCGTCCTGACGGACTCGGGAGGAATTCAGGAAGAGACCACCGTGCTCGGCGTGCCTTGCGTGACGCTTCGGGAGAATACGGAACGTCCGGTCACCGTGACCGAAGGAACGAACGTGCTCTGCGGGATGTCGACTGCGAGAATCCTGAGGGTCGCTTCCAAGAAGCTCCGTGAGCCGTTACGCCCCAGAACCCCGAAGTTCTGGGACGGGAAGGCCGGAGAGAGGATCGTCGGTATTTTGAAGGCGCGCATCTCAGACTTGAGTTTGCCCGCAACGGACCCCGAACGCCTCCGCATCCCGGAGCGGGGGAAATTGTCGTGCACCACCCGCCTCCCCTGAAGAGTCCGAACCGGATCCCTGGCCGTCTCCCCCGAAAAACAGAGCCGAGCTTGACCGCACTGCCCGTTCATGGAGCCGCTACGCGAGGGCCGAAAGGACGAATCGAAACTTACCGGAGGAGGTGCGGGAGATATGGGTCACATAATCAAACCGGATACGAATAGAATCCCCTAGCCGCTGACGGGCCTCGGCTTTGATGACCCTTTCATCTTCCGGGGAGAAACCGTCCAATTTGACAATTCGGATGATCAGTTCATCGATCTGGCGCTGCTCCAATTGGGCTTCGCGAACGTGGTGGGCATCCTTGAATAGATGGTCGAGCCGGCCCACCCGCCGGCCGTCCGGGGTCATGACATAGTCTTCCATCCGTCCTTCCACTTTCTCCAGAAGAGGAAATGCTCTGCCGCAGGCACAGAGACCTTCACGGCTGACGGCCACGTCGCCGACGCGATATCGAATGAGAGGCATGGCGAGGTTGTTTAATCCGGTACAAACCATGGCACCGTCATCCAGGATCTCCAACACGCCATAATCCGTCCGGTAATGAAGGCCGCCTGCCTCGCATTCGACGATGTTACATGTCATTTCGGTGTTGCCGTACCAGTTGAACACGCGAGTACCGAAGGCCTCCTGAATGGCTGCGCGTTGGAAGTCCAGCAATGTCTCGCTGGCGGCAAATACCGCCCGGGGGCGAATGTCCTGAATCTGATGCTCCAACATGTATTGGGCAAGGACATAGAGGGACGAGGGATAGCCATGGATGAACACGGGTACAAAACGGCGAAATTCGTCGATATAGGCGCGTAAACCTGTCGGACTCAGATGATACGACGAGCACAGAAGACGCTTCTCGACATGGTCGAGACGCCAAAAGGGCGGGCCCAGTTGTGACGCCGGCACAACGGAATGGCCTGAGACATACGCAGATCGGCTTAAAAACGGAACACCCCCCCACGCCTTATGCCTCCATCGAAATGCCATTTCGGTTTGATGATAGACTCGGGAAACCCAGACCCGCAACGGCGTGCCCGTCGTCCCGCTCGTCCGCAATACCATCAGGCCCCTGGACGCAAACTGGTCGGAGACAAACTCATCCGGTTTCGAGGCGACCGACTGTTTATCCAGGATCGGCCAGTCTCGGAAACGATTTGGGGAGCATCCTAACTGTCGGTAATACGGGACGTGCCGACGAGCGTATTCCAAGAGGCCGAATAGTTGCCGTTCTTGTTCATCCAACAACTGCCCTCGGTCTTTGCGTTCATTGATGGTAAGTCTTGCCGAAGCGTCGTGAAATATCCGGCCATACTTGCCGTAATACGTCTTGACGCTCATCAAATTGACCGCGAGCGACTGCGTCCATACCGGTAATTTATCGTAGAGAGGTTTTCCGAGAATCATGCCCGCCGACAACCTGCTGCTGTCACTCCATTAGGCCTCAATGTGTCCGACCCATCCGAAATGGGGCCGGAAACGGAAGCACTCTCCCATTTCAGGCAACACCTCGATCATCGACGGTTCAAAATCGACCAGCGGAAGGCTCGGCAGGGCAAAGGCCTCCCGAATCGTAGGCACTTTGCGCCAGTCAAAACCCATTAGTTTTGCGGCGACATAATCCGCCGCAACCGGATTGACTCCGGCGATCAGAACTCCGCATGGCTTGGGGTCGGCCTCCATCGGGCCATTTCCTTCGCCGGCGACGATGCCATCGATGATCGTCAAGTACCGAAGCGGGCGCCGGCGCCGTTTCCCTTCTCCGTCGAAATGAAAGAGTGCTCGATTGAGATCCAACGTCATGCGCCAGGTGGTATCGTTGCCGTGCCAATTCCCGCTTCGTACCACATGACTGGTGGAACCGAATACGGCTTTCCCAACGCTCGTTGCCAATGGAGCCCAGATCTTTGTGGCCGTTCCCGACAACAGCGCCGCGCGCTTGAAAGTCGAGATAAGCCGGCTTTGAAGTTTATCCTTCGCGCCGCTACCGGGGAATTCATCGCCGCCTTCATCGGGCGTTCCGATGCAAAAATGCGGCAAATAATTCTTGTCACCGTTGATGCCGACAAGATTTTTTAGACTCAGCGTGACCCCCACCTTCTTATGGGTTTTGAGCTTGGGAAGATTGATGAAGACGTCCGCATCCATGGCACTGCGGGCGAGCAAATATTCGTGCCGTCCTTCGGAATGATGCTCAGCCGTCAAGGTCGCATCATAGTCTGCCCCGTAGAAACGGCCGGCTTTACCGTAAAAACAGCTGTCGGTTCCGAGGTTCACCAGCGTATATCCGCGGGGATCTTCCGCCAACCGATGCCGATGCACCACCACGCCGCGAGTCGTTTCCCAATACTCCCGCCGAAGGTCCAACATCTCGAAAGCGATGTTAGGATAGTCACGTCTCAGAGCCTCCGTTAATCGATGCAGTCCGGTTCGTTCGCAAATCTTCTGAAAGTTGCTGTCCGTTTGGGGAGCATCGGCAATTGTAATTGTTCCGGCCCCCTGAAGAGCCTCGGCAACCTCTCGAGCGACGGTTTCGATGATCGCCCCGTGCGTCACGATCTGTTCCCATTCATTCGCCCGTTCAGTATGCGATTCACGGACGAAATTGGGTTTGAGCAAGACGCGGTCACCGCGCGCGACCAATTCCTGCCATGTGATTCCCAGCGCGCGAATGGCGCGACTCACGGAATCACGCACCACTTTCTCCTCGTATCGAGGCTCCTGACGGATCACGGCAACGCAACGGTCATCTGCCACAAAGAATCCCTCCGTTTCACGGCGACTGCCTACTACTCACTCTGGACACTGTTCCTCAGCGCGGAGCTCAGGCCGCAATTTCGCTTGAATTCGCCGGTCAAAGAGTTGCACCCGAATCTTGTTCTGCTCCACGAGCGAAATGGGTATCGTGTTTGCGCGAGCAGTCGGAGGAGTTCGGCGCAATTGAAGAGCTTCCCATTGAAGACGACCCGCAGCCGGGGATCGGAAGTTGACATCGGCCGTCGGCGAGTTCCGACAGATCAATGATCGGGAGTCGGTAGGCCGGCCCCACACACGGATCCTGATCACGGTGGACAAAGAGCCCGGCTCATGAGGACCACGGTACGCCGTCCGATCGCCGATCGTGTATAAGCATCATCTGCTCTTCCGCGACGCCGCGACCGCCCGGGGCAAAAAGGCCGGCGAGGCCGCCGGATCGGACGGCTACGGCTGAAACTCATGGTAAAGATGCTCCAGCTGACGGCCGATCACCTCGAGGTCGTACAACGCTTTGGCCCTGCGGCGGCTCAGCTGTGAAATCTTATCGCAGTCCTCGTCATCGCTCAACATTTGAACGATCCGGGCGTTCAATTCCCGTGTATTGCCCGGGGAGACAAAATAGCCCGTCTCGCCTTCGACAAAGACGCTTGGGATCCCGCCGACAGGAGTGGTGATCGCCGGAAGACCGCTCGCCATCGCTTCCAGAATGACGTTCGGAATCCCTTCCGAATAGCTGGGCAACAACAACAGGCGGCTGGACATCAACAGCTCCAGCTTCTCCCTGCCTTCTACCCAGCCCAACACTTTCGCATGGCGGGAAAGCCGGCGCTCGTCGATGATCTTCTTGAGTCGCTCGGTCTCCTTGTTTCCCGCGAACAAAAATTCCACTTCGGGAAAGCGCGCAAGCACGTCGGGGATCGCATCCACGATGTCGTACACGCCTTTTCCTCTGATGATCCATCCCATGAACAGGATACGGTAATTGCCTTTCATGGGTGCGCGTTGTTCAACGCCGTATCGCTCCACATCGACGGGATTGGGAACGACGGCCATTCGCGTATGTGGGAGGAGCTTGCGAAACTGGTCCGCGGCAATGTCCGAAAGAAAGACCATTCGGTTGCAGATGCCGGCGGTCGCCGCGACCGCGAATCGCGTCAAGCGATTCCCGTTGACGAAAAACTCGATGAATGAGGTGGGGTGCACGTGAACCACGACCGGGATGGAGAAGAGCCGTGCGACGACGATGTAAAACAATTTTCTGTAGAAGCTGCTCCGGTCGCCGGTATGGACGCTGACGACGGCCGGCCTCTTGAGGAGGACCGTCCGGACAAAGACGCACCACCTCCAAGCCGAGTAAACCATCCTGCTCCATTTCCAGTCCCAATCCGCACACGTCGAGAAGTGCTCGCAGTTGTACTCGTCCCAAAAGCTGGTCCGCCTGTAGTTCGCAATAACCGCCGCTATCCCGCCCTGAGAGCGGACGTCTGGCCCGACGACCATCACTCCGACGGCAGAGGCTTCTCTTTTGGACCTGTTCACAAGATTCATCGAGCGCGTGCGACTTCCACTCCGTGTTGGTTCTGCAGGGCCCGCACCATCTCAACCGTGTAAGAACTCCCGACATTCCTGAGAATGTCAGCCAGGTCGTTGTCGTCGTGAAAACGTGCGAACAAGCGTTTGGCAGGCACTCCCACGGCAACGGTATATGGCGGAACAACGTGGTTGACCAAACCCATGGCCCCGATGATCGAACCCTCGCCGATTTGAGCACCCGTCAGGATCACGGCATTCGCACCGATCCAGACTCCGTTCTCGATGACGATTTCCTTCTGGTGGGGCCGGGGAAATCGATGGTCGGAAAGAGGCCCCTTGGTGTAGCTGTAGTCATGATTTCCCCCAATGAGCTTGCAATACGGCCCGAACATGACATCGTCGCCGATCCGTACGGGGCTGAATTGATTCGTATCGAAGTAGCAATGGGGGCCGGTGAAGAAATTATTGCCGATCCTGAACAGCCCCGGCTGGAGAAATTCGGACGCATAACCCAGTCTGAAGCCGCGTCCGGCATGTTTCAGCCGGCGGCGGACGTACGGCCGGTACAAGAGCTTGTTATAGAACACTGCAAGGATATCCATGAGAAGAGCCGCCCTTATGCCGATCGACCGAAATCAGGGGTCTCCGCTGCGATGCTGATACGCTCCGAGGGCAACCTGTCCTGGTACGCAGGGAGTCCCTCGTACGTCGGAGCATTGGTTCCCCCAATACGTCCCTGCCGCGCGCGCAGGGGAAGCCGGCTGCAGCCGGTAATCCGCCGGACCCACAAACAACGGATCTTTGTCGGTGATGTCCGTTGCGTGAAGGGATTGATTGAAATAATGTCCCGACGCGTTGTTGAAAAACAGGTTGGTCGTCATGACTTGCGGGTTGCGGTTGCCGTTGCGGAATCCATAGCCTCCATGGCCGGCCGCTCCGCTGCCTACCACGATATTGTTGACGAACGTGTGGGCTTGGGGCAGGGCGGCGCAGCAGACGAGATCGATGCCGGAAAACGTGGAGCCGACGACCGTGTTATTGGCCCACACATTTGGTCCCGGCGAAAACGGGAGATCCAAATTGGTCTCATCCCCGACCAGGAGACCGTGACGGTTTCCGACCAACAGATTGCCATGGATGATGGAGCTGTTGACCGAAAAGGTGGCAATCCCCTGCCCGCTCAGTTGCCCCTGTTTGCTGAGGTCCTCGGTGAGGTTGGAAACCTGCCCCAAACAATCACGGATAACGTTGTGCGCCGCTTCGATCTGCGAGCTGCCGTAATCAATGTCAATGCCCATGCCGTCCCAATACTCCAGCCCCTTCCCCGTGGAGATCGAACTGATGTCGTTCGACGCGATGAGCACGTCCGTCAGGGCATTGAAGCCGATGGCGGCGGCGGTATACACGTTTGCCACCGTATTGTGGCTGATCGTATTCCTCGAAGCCGTCGGAGAATTTCCCCAGTGCGAGCCGTAGATTCCGCCGGCGCCGTTCGTGATGGTGTTATTCGAGATGTTGACCCCGAAGAAACGCCTGGCCGATGAAATGGGATGGTCGATGATATTTTGCGAGACCTTGATTGAAGCCGGAGGAAAGACCGGCGACACCGAAGAATCCAGTTCGTCATTGACCCGCGTCAAGACGTTGTCGGTGATCGTGACGTTTGAGTAGGTCGCCGTCGCCCCGTTTTCGATGATGACGACGATCGCTCCCGTGGAGTTTGCCCCGTTGTCCACGTTGGTCATGTTGTTGTGCGTAATGACCAGGTCCTGCCACGCCCCCGGGTTTGTGCTGGAGATGTGCACGGTGAAAGCGGGTCCCGTAATATCGGTGAAATCATTGTTGTGCACGGTGAAGCGGGTATAGACCGTCGTCGCGTTCTGTGCGTCGATCGTCACACCGGCCGTCCCGACTCCGTCCGCACCGCATGAAAGAAACGTGCTGTTTTGCACGATAACGTCCGAGCCGACTCCTCCGAAGTAGAGACAATGGTTCGCAGTCGAACGAACGGCGATGTTGTCGAAGATGAGATGATTCTTCCCAGATGCAAACAAAGGCACGGGACCCGTCGAGACGAACGTAAACTGTCCGGTTCCGTAAGAGGTGATCGTAATCGGAGCGCCCGGAGCCCCGCTCGCCGGTATTCCCAGATTGGTAGTCTCGAATGTCCCGCCTTTCCCCGCGTAAATGTTGCCTGCAGCCCAGGGCGCGACCTTCTTCCAGCTGTTAAACGGTCCGTCGACACCGCACGTCGTCGTGGTGCCGTTTCCATTGACCGCACAGGTCGGATCGATATAGTACGTTGAACGATCCGTTGCCAGAGGCACGGTGTTCCCGCTCCCCCCTCCGCCGTCGACTCCATCACTGCCGCCGCATGCCGCCGTCAGAAGCCAGCATGCAACGAGTGCGACGGCAGCCAGTTCAGTTGACACGCTTCTCATTCTTTGACCTTTCCCCGTTCAGACAGATCACCTTCTCATACTCCTCAAGATATCTTCTCGCCGTGGCCGCCACATCGAATCGGCGTCTCGCGTAGATGGCCGATTCACGTCGTTGCGCCGTGAAAGTTTCGTGCGCCGATTCCTTGATAATTCGGGCGATCTTTTCGCTGCAGTCCAAGTGGTCTCCCGTCCGAAAACAATAGCCGTTGTTTCCATGATCGATGATTTCCATCGGACCTTCGATGTCCGAGACCAGAACCGGCACGCCGGCCGCCATCGCTTCGACGACGGCGAGGCCGAATCCCTCCGATCGCGAGGGCTGCACCAGAAGATCGTAGGTGTGCAGGCGCTCATAAATGAGGCTGCGCGACTGTTGCCCCAAAAACCGGCACGATCCCGCTATGCCAAGTCCTTCAGCCAGGCTGCACAGATATTCGTGAGAGATCCCTTCACCGACAAAATCCACTTCCACCTGTTTTTCCGGCAGTTCGCTTTTCAGGTGGTGCAGGGCTTTAAGAAGGACATGCTGGCCCTTTGTCTCGTGATAGAGCCGACCGATCTGGACGATCCGGAAGGGGTCGCCGCCGTAGCGCGTTTTTCGCGTGACCTTGGCGAAGTTTATGCCGTTGTGAATCACGATCGGCGTCACCCCCGGATGCCTTGCGACGATGTCCTGCCTCACCGCCTCGGAGATTGCGTAGACTGCGGCGAATTTCTCCAGATGTTGGAGATCTCCGTTCATGTCGTGCACCGTAAGTACCATGGGCGCGGAAAGAAAAGGAGCAAGGGTGGCGAAACTGTTCTGGTGAACGTGGATAATATCGGGACCGATCTCTCTCAGCGCGTAGATCAGTTTCATGATGTGCCACGGGTTCCGACTGGCCGGCGGCCTGTGAACGAGTCTCGTATCGATCTTGGCGTTCAGTGCCTGCAGGACCGAGCCGTCAATAACCCCATTGCCGACCACCAGAACGACCTGAGCCGACGACACTTGCTCGTTCGCGATGTCGCCCAGCATGGTTTCGGAACCGCCGACCTTCAGCCCCCAAATCAAATGAACGATTCTCATGGCGTTCAAAGTCTTATGTCGTACGGGTCTTCGTTGGAAAAGTCTTGCCGAGGAGACCGGCGTCTATGAGACGCTCTTTCAAAAGCCCCTTCGCCCAATACCACCGCTTGCGAAGAGAAAGCGCGGCGATACAGCTCCATTTCGCCCGTTCGCGTCTTAGAATCGTCACGATTTCCTTTTTCTGGCGGATGACGTTGGCATGGGATGTCTTTTGATGCGCGTGCAGGCGGAAAAAGGCCCAATTGCTGTTCACCATTCGAGGGGCCGACAGCTTGGCCAGCCGTACCCACAGGTCAAAATCCATGGCCATGAAATAGTCAGGATTCCAGCCGCCTGCCCGTTCAATGAAGGCCTTTCGGAAAAACGCAGGTGTTTGACGAACGATGTCGGGATTCCTCGCGAGTCGCTCGAACGTGACGGCGCGGCTCTTGTCGGGAGCCATTTCCGACGTCTCATCGTCGACATACGTCAGGTTCCCGATCACCCACATCACGGCAGGGTCCTCGAAACACCGCATCACCGAGGCAAAGATGTTCTGCTCATAGTAGTCGTCGGAATTGATCCATCCGATGATGTCGCCCGCCGCCCGCGCGAGCCCCTTGTTCAGCGCATCGGCCTGCCCTCGATCGGCTTCCGAAATCCACTGCAGATGGGGAAATTGCCGGAGCAGGTCGACGGTGCCATCCGTCGAGCCTCCATCGATCACAATGTGCTCGACCGGCCGATAGTCTTGGGACGACACGGAACGAATGGTCTGCTCGATGTACCGGCCCTGGTTGAAGGACGGGGTGAGGATCGTCAACGTTGGGGTTGGAGTGGTGGACGACATGGCTACACCGCGGGCTGTATGTTTCCCCGTGTCCCGGCACGTCGCGGAAAAGAGACGAGGTTGCCGAATGGCCGGTGTTCTATCGGCCTGCCGGAGGTTTGAGAATTCTGCGAACCGCTTCGAAGGCGTACCTGGGAGCAATACCAGCATCCGGCCAGCATAAAAGAAGCAATCTGGACGAGACTGACGAAGGTATTGCTTTCGAACATCAATAAGGCGGCGACGAGCGTTTGGAGGAACAGACCAAGCTGCGCATAATACTGTGGCTTTGGGGTGCGCCGGGCCGCGAGGTAGTACTCTCTGACGAAAAACGCAAAAAACAGCATCCACAGAATAAGCCCGAGAATTCCCGTATCGATAATGATGTCGGCCCAGCCGATGTCCGCGCTATGCAGGGCGAGCACATAGGGATAGCCCATTCGGTACATGTCCAGATATTCAGGCGTGTACACGACTGAGCCGTACTTCAGCTTGTTCCTCAACGCGCTCGGCACGTCGTTTTCGTGAATAAATCCGTATCCGACGAACGGATTGTGTCGAGCGACAAGCTCCAGCCGCTCCTTCGCCAGGGCCAAGCGGCCGTTATAGGTGTCGTCATCATGCCCGCCCGCGCGTTTCTGTCCGGACACGAGGTTTATAGCGCTGCTGAATCGTTCCACGACCCGATTCGCGTATCCGCCGGACACGAGAGCGGCGACCAGGATGACGGCGACGGCCATCACCGAGGCGGTCGCAGTAAAATTCAGCCTTTTCCGGGACATCAGCGTGACAAGCATCACGCAAAAGACGAACAGCACCGTCAGATAGATCCCCCTGGTAAATGTGAGGACGGTGACGCCGATCACCATCGCCGCATACAGCAACTCATGGGTTTTCACTCTCTCGCCAGAAAATAGCTTTGCAGCGACGATCCAAAAATGCATGAGCACGATTGGAAGAAACACCGGCAATGATCTGATCACGTCGGCATATTCTCTTTGCAACCCGAACAGCAGCGGCTTGTGCACGACGTATCCCACAAGGCTGACGGGCAAGAGCGCGTACGTGGTCCAATAGAGGGCCTTCATGAAGAACTCGAATGCATCCGGATCGTTCCGAAACAGTCGTTGGAACACGAAAAAGGACAAGAATCCAATAATCATTTGGCGGCAAGCTTTGAGCGTGTTCAGCAGGGGGTAGTTATAGAACAGGAGCGACCAGAGCAGGCACACCACCATCCACCCGATGAAGATTTGGATGAGGACGACATAGCTCGTTGTCCGGGACGGCATCTTCGGCTTGGCGAACGCCAATTGGACCCAGGCGATGCCAAGAAGAATCGCGCCAAAATCCCAGACGCTCTTGCCGAACACAATGCTCGGGACCAAATCGAAGCACGAGGTCATGACAAAAAACGCGATGAACACTTTCACCCGCGGACGCGCGAGGAGAAAGGCGATCAGCCCGACGACACCGAGAATCATGAGCAAGGACAGCGTCATGTCTTAATCAAAGGCGAAAGAACAGGCCGTTGACCTGCAGTTCCTGGCCCGTGCGTTCGTCAAAAAATTCCGGGAACACGTACACCAACGTGAAGCCTCTGCCTCGCAGAAACGACACGAGCTCGTCGATCAACGGTTCGCCTTCATAGAGCTGGACGAGGGACATTTCGATCTGCAATCCCCTGACCGACGCGAGAGACTTCTCGCTTCCTTCCAGTACCCTCTTGGTAAATCCCTGCGTATCGATTTTCAGGAATGCGCGGTCGTCGGATTTGCAGTAGTCGGAAAACACCGAATCGAGGGTCTTAATCATGATGCGTTCCCTGCCGATATAGGCGGAACCCGGAGCAGCCTTCGTATGCGCAGGAAGCATATCGAGCAGCGAACTGCTCCAGGAGTTATTGGCGACATTGATGTCGGCGGACGCCTCTTGGGATCCCAATGCGTAATTCAGAACCGCCCAATCGGGATCGTGCGCGGCGGCTTCGGTGAGTTGGTGAAATGCGGCGAACAGCGGTTCGAAGGAAACAATTTTCCCGCGATATCCACCGGCTCGCAATTGTAGTGCAAATTGTCCGGTGTTCGCTCCGACGTCAAAGATCACATTGACGCGTCGGGACTCACAAAATCCGTCCCTCACGGCGATCGGGTCGTACCTGAAGTCGTAGCGCGAAACGAGATATCCGCGCTTCCGCAACCACCGTTTCACCGAAGACAGATGAATCACCGTTAACTCCACGCACCAATCCGGCGCCGAACTAGCAGGTTTTAGTCAGACAGATTAAGGCATGATCGGGAGACCATGACGGCAGCCCATCATATTTCTGCCTTGTTATGGCTCTCTTTAGCAGGCTCAGCCACACGCGATACGGAGGGAGCCTGTATCCCTTTGAGGCGTACGTCGGAAGCCAGCCGGCAAGTGCGAACTGGCGCAGTCCCTCGAAATAGTTTCTGGACGGGAACACGATATGCTCGGGAGGCTGGGCGTACCACCAACGAGCGCCGGTACATCTTGCGGTCGGAGATTGAATATCGCCCGTCAACACGATCAACTTGCCCCCGTCAACCAGCTTGCCATGGCACATATTCAGAAACGCCGGGACGTCGTAAAGATGTTCGACCACATCGAATGCCGTGATGATTTCAAACGTATCCGACACCTCGTCAAAAGATTGATAGGGTGCATGCCCTTTGCTGAGTATCACCTCCCGGCTCGGACGGGAAAATTCCAAGCCCGAGGTCACACATCCGAATGCCTTTGCAAAATCCAACAGCTCGCCCGTGTTGCAACCGACATCCAAGACACGCCCTTTGTCTCTAAATACTACGGACATGGCGTGAACCACCTCGGTCGTTTTCATCTGATCAAACGGCATGCTCGACCACCGTTCGCCGGCGTCGGACGTTGAATACAACGTTGCGGCGACGGCCTCCGGAATCGTGTTCTGAACAAAGCCGGAAGCACACTGATCGCAAACCCATAGCTCCGGATCGCTGCTGAGCTCGATGTCCCGTGAGGAAAACTTTACTTGTCCTCCCTGATGCGTGCGACCGATCTTGCGGACATTGTCCGAACGACAAAGAGGACATTGATTCCACCTGTAATTGTTATCGACATGCGTAATGGTCATTTCTTGGATGTCAGTTTTTGCCCCCGACCGAGCGCGCGGCTCCAAAGAACACACCCTGAACCAGTCTTTGCAAATCCTTCAGCGATGGACTGCTCAACACTCCGACGCACATGAACCCACAATAGACAAGTATCATTGCCCCGCTCACCACGAACGATTGTTCGATCGATGGGAGATGAAATTGCACCATCGGCAATTGTGATCCTTCCGAGAGGATCAGCCGGATCAGGTACGCGAAGCCGATCCCGGCGACGCAGCAAAAGACAAGTATCTTGGCGTGCGCCGGAAGCAAATCTTCGAACTTAATACGATTTACTCGACAGAAGAGAACGGTCAATAGGATTCCGCCAAGCGCTAATGCAATTCCCCAAGACAACACCACCCCAAGCCCTCCTAAAAACCAACCGAAGATGACAGCCAGGATTATGTTCATGGCGGTCATCATAAAATGAGCGAGCACATTGATGCGCATGGCTCCCGTTCCCAGGCATGCGAAATAAGCCGGTATGGAAAGAGTGTTGGTCAGCCATCCCAGGGACAGCACGATCATCGACCACACGAAAAATGGTTCGTATTTCCCCACCCATAGGTCCGAGACTAGCGGAGCGCAGATTGCCAGAAAACCGAAGCCCGCCAACGAAAGATACAAAGTCACACGGTAGGAGTTGAGATAGAGCGTCGCTATTTTGTGGGGCTCCAGCTGTTTGAGGTGGGCAAATGTCGGAACAAGGACCTGGTTTGCGCTGACGATGAGCGCGCGACATTGCTGGACCAGCTTGCTCGCCATCTCAAAATAACCCACCGTGGACATTGTCCCGAATCTCCCGAGGAATGCTTTGGTCACCGGGTCGGCCAACATCGTCATCAACGAAATGAATTGAAATGCCGTCGCGTATCCCCACATTTCTTTGAAGAGGGTCTTATCCCAGCGGCGAGGCAACAACGGCAGGTGCGGAAGATGCCGCTTCAGGACTGTCACGGAAGTCAGAAGGGTAGCAACGTTTTGAATGACGCGTCCGTAGGCGATCCCGGCGAGACCGTACCGGGGCGCGAGGTAGAGACAGAGGCAAAGATAGCCGATGGAATCGAGGATCAGGATGATATTGCTTTGCGCAATGAGCTGGCACCCATACAGGCCGGATTGGTAAATGCCTGTCACCATTGAGATCCAGAACGCCAGTAAGGCGACGGGCAGCAGATCGAGGGCCTGTTGATAGGCCGGCGGATCCATGGCGAAAGCAAAGTAATACATGGCGCCCCAGTAGACGAGGCCGAGAAGCATCAGGCTCAGGAATGCCACGGAGATCGAGGCCGTCTGCACCGCACCCGCCATTGAACGGCGATCCTGGCGTGCATCGTAATCCGCGATGGTTTTCACGATGGTTCCCGTCAAGCCGAAATTCGCGGCCTGCACGGTTGAGCTAATCGCCAGCACCAACGACCAGATTCCCAACTGCGCGACGCCGATCGTTTCGAGAAGAAACTTGTACAGCAGGAGGAGCGCGATGCCGCTTACGACCACCTGGGCCACTGAGGAAGTGGCACTCTTGAGGATGTGACGTTTCAACATCATGACCGAGCATTAACGGTCGCCATCGAATCTTAGGCTGAGCGGACGGAAGGCCTATAATCCGTCCGATGGAAGAACACTCTAACGGCTCCCGGTCATCCCATGGAAACGGCTTTTCTCAAGTTTGTGTTAACTAATTGTTAAGAGTGGTATCCGTCGGGTCTTTATTGGGCTTTCAGACCGGCCGGCACGCCCGGCGACGTCACGTCCTGGGTCGGTTGGTAGGCGCCGAGAGCCATTCGTCCCTGGATACAGGGGCGTCCCCGTAGGTCAATACAGGACGATCCCCACCACGTTCCCGCACGGACCGCAGAAGACGCTGCCTTGAGCTCGAAGTTTTCAGAGCCCATGTAAAGCGGGTCAACCGTCAAATCGGACGCGCCGCCGATTTGCGATCCGTAGTTTCCCGACGTGTTTCCAAAAAACAGGTTGGTGGTCAACATCTGGTCCGTTTTACCTACGGTGAAGATGCCGTACTCTCCCGAACCTGTGATGACATTATTGACGAACCAATGCGCGTAGGCCGCGAAGGGCGAAGCCCAGATCCCGTATTTAATGGAATTGACGATGGTGTTGTTGGCAAACGTCGTCATACTGACGCCGGCGTCCGACATGATGCCGAGCTTGTTCCCCACCAGAAGATTACTGAACACCAGCGAGCCCCTGTCATTATATGCGTAGATGCCTTGCCCCGAATTGACGCGACTGGCGTGACCGAGATTCCCCGTGATCGTATTGCCATGCACCGACAAATTGCTGTTCACTTCCAAATCCAGCCCCGCCCCGTCGATGTAGTCCGACACGGCGAGAGGCGCAATGTTCCGTATCGTGTTTCCCGACACCTCAACGCCGTCGCTGTAAAACACGGCAACCGCCGCATTCGAAGCGAGATCATAAATGGTGTTGTTCGCAATACGAGCGGGAGGCCTGGCATGGGCAAGGTAAATCATTCCCATGTCGGTCGTCGTAATCGTATTGTCGCTGACATTGACGGTGGAAAACCGATTCTCGGCCGCGGATCCGATCGGACTTCTTGCCAGACGTATTGATGGAACGGCGACTGAAGTTTCCCCTACATTCGTTTGACTGATGGCGTTTCCCGTAATCGTCAGATTCGTCATCGTGGCGGAAGTTCCTCCGGACATCAAAAAATCAATGGCGCTGTTCGTTGACGACGTTCCGATGTTGGTGAAGGTGTTATTGGCGATGGTGAAATTGTTCCAGTTTTGCGCCGAGCGGATATCAAACGGAGTGCTGGCAATTCCCGCTCCGCCGATGCCCTCGAACTTGTTGTTGACGATCGCGACGTTGTCGAAGTCCGTGTTGCGGCTACTCTCCCCGAATTGGACGGCGTTTCCCACGACGTTGGCGAAGTAGCAATTTTGAATGACGAGGTTCCTGGACGAAGCATTGTTCGAAAAATAGACGCCGTGCTGGGCGTTGCTGCGGACCTCCACATTGTCGAGGGTGATATGGGAGCGGTTGATGAACGCGATGGCGTAAGAGCCATTTCCGTTCAGGACGTGCCGCCCCGTTCCGTAGGAGGTGATGGTAATCGGGTTTCCCGCCGTCCCGCTCCCCTCGACGATAAAGCGAGTGAGATTGGAAATCGTCCCGCCTTGTCCCGCATAGGTATTTCCCGGAGTCCATTTCAGTCCCACCCACGTGTTGCGGGGCCCTGGTGCCCCGCGTGACGCAGCACAGGGCTCCCCTATTGTCCCGTCGCCGTTATTGCTGCAAGTGGGGTCGACGTAGACGGTGGCCGCCATGCCCCTGTTCGGCACGAACAGGATCGTCGTGATGGCAAGACTCAGCATGGCAACGCGAAGGGAGAAGAAATAAGAAGAGTGGTTCGACTCTGCCATAGACGCCTCGCGGCCAGATCTGGGAGATGGTCAACGCCTCACTCCTCCGGCAAGCACAAGGCGCTCCACGACACCCGGCGCGAAGAGTTGTCGGAGGACATGTGCATTGGAGCGTTCGGCCTGTCTGATACAAACGTCGGACGGCGGTGGTGCGGCGCGCAAAGCGGGAACGGGACTCACCGGTCCCGTGATTGAGGAAGCCTGGTCTACAGGACGTGCCAAAACCATAAACATCCGTAGTCAATAGAGACAGCCACGGAAATTTCAGTCTAACCTTCTGCCGCAATCCGGCAGGGCACACCCCCATCAAGTTTGTGTTACGGGAACGTAAAGATCGTCCTGGCTCGCTCAAACATCCATAGCTCGAATGACGTAGGAGAGACATGCAAGACACTGACATATTGAATATTTTTGGATTATCTCAGCTGTGGACGCTCCGGCATGTCCGTCCGGTCGGCCATGTACCGCTCCCCCGGCGATCGCATAGATCTAAAACGTATCGTGATCGGCGAAAGTGACCCGCCAGTTACGGGGATCCATGGGAAAGCGCGGCGTGTCCGCCCGAGGATCGGTCCATAGGAGAAGCGAGTACCGCTCGGACGACGCTCGATACCCTCGTCGGCGAAGAAGCCGATTGGACGCGGCCGAACCTCCTTCGAGGTACAACACGACGTCACATCCCGCGGCTCGCGCAAGGCGCTCCACTGCATCCAGCGCAAGCCGGCCGGCCGAGACCGCCTCGGGCTCATGGATCAGATCCATGATGACGGCGGCGCGGATGGCGTCCCGGCGATCCACGATGCGAACGATTGCAGCCGCAACCACACGGTTTCCGCGCCGGACCTCCATCACGCGATATTCATGCTGTGCGGATCCATATCGAGCCAGCAACATGTCGACCGTCCAATGTTGACCTGCCTGGATCATGCCATCCGACTGATAGAGCTCGGCGAGGCCCGCCACGGTCGATCCGCTCCAGGTTCCTTCTCGCACCCGCCATGGTCCCAATACCCGCGGCTCGAATAGACGCGTGCCCCATGCAAAGAAAGCGTCCGGCAAGCGGCAGACCGCCTGTACACACGTACCGGCCCAGTCGTTCCTCACGATCTTCGTATACTTGGCCAGGAACAGCGCCGGCCGAAGAAGTTTGACCAGCACGGGAAGGTCGCCGACCTTCTTGAATCCCATTTTGAGAGGGGCGTCAGCGGCCTGTCGTCGTACGGCGGCGTACATCGTAGTCAGGCCGGCGTCACGTGCCCCGTTGAACATCGCCGAGAGCAACCGCGGATAGAGAAAAGCGCTTCGATAGGCCGGATCAATGAAGAACCCGGTCCAATAGGCGACCGCGATTTCTTCGTGCCCTACGGAGAGGCGCCGGACCAATACGCCGGTCATACCGATGGCTCGCGTACCTCGAGACGCCATCCAGACCATGCGGCCCGGTCGGCCTAGATCCGGCCCTCTCGCATCGGGCGCCGTTCCCTCTTCCGTCCCGCTTTGTATGTCAAAGAGTTCTCGGAGAGCGTCCGCGTCGGAGGGTTCGGCCCGTTTGATAAAAATGTTGGACGACGGTGCGGCGCACAACGATGCACCTGGACTCGTCAGTCCTGTGAACGATGATGCCTGGTCTACAGGACGTGCTGAAGGCATAGAAAGCCCTGGCCAATCCGATTACAGAATGTCCAGTCTACCTCCCGCTGCGATCTGGCAGGGACAGGCTCTCCTCAAGTTTATGTTATGGGAACGTAAAGATTTTCGCGGACTGAGCTTGTGATCGAATACGCGAAGAGAGCGGGGCGCGGGCCATCAGAGGTCGTCCTTTCTCCATTGCCCTTCCCGAACTTGACCATTCCGTAACACAAGCTCCTTCGTAAGAAGCGTACGATCGAATTCTGATCAACTTTTTACGGTCGGGGCGCGCCAGGAGCGCGTTTGCCGACAGAAAGGACGTGCGTAATGCGTAAGGAATGGATGTGTGTGAAGTCCGGTGTGCTGGCAGCTGTCATGGTTGGTGGGCTTCTGGCGATGGGCGGGACTCTTGACAAGGCCGAGGCGGCCTTGGTGACGCAGTTGGATTTCTCGATGGGCGCCGCCAATTGGAGCGGCAAACAGGGCCGGGTGGCGGACCGTCTCCTGGATCAGGACGGCACGATCAAGCTGGGCAGCTATCAGGCTTGGGGCGACATCACCGACCCCGTGCGCTCGCACGGCAAGAAGTACAGCCTCTTCACCAGCGATCTGCTCGGCGCGCCCGCGCCGACCGCGACGATCGACGGCATGAATATCACCGTCGATCTCTCCTCATTGTTCCTGGGCTGGAAGCGCGGCGGCGAGCTGCATCTCTGGAACATCGGCGGCGAGGCCAAAGGGCTGTTCAATCCCGAGACCAAGGAATTCTCCCTGTCCTGGAACAATCTCGTCGATGGTAAGTCCGAGATCAAGACCGGCCGGCACGATCGCGGCGTGAAGGAGGCCCTGGGCACGTTCTTCCTGCAGGGCAAGGTGGAGGGCACGGTGGCCCCGGTCGCCATTCCAGCCGCGGTGTTTCTCTATGGCACCGGCCTCTTCGGCGTCGGCTCCTGGGCCTGGTTGAAGCGGCGGCAACAGCAGCCGGTCGCGGCGTAAGAGAGCGCCGAGCCACTGAACCCTGAGACAACACCTTTAACCTCGTACTTATTTTATATAGAGGAGAAGACTCCATGACTCGCTCAATCGTGACCCAATGTGTCGCAGCCATCCTCGTTGCCATCTTGGGCTTGACCGGACTCCCACTCGACGCCCGGGCGATGCAAGTCGAACCGGGTGACCTGATGCTGGCGCTGTTCTCCAATGGTACCGAGTACTACCGCAACCTGGGCCCGGCCTCGACGTTGCTGGCCGGCCCGACGGTCAATATCGACATCGGATCCAGCTCGCTCAATCCGCTCACCGTCACGGCCGGCTCGAACCCGATTCTGTGGGGCCTGGTGAGTGCGCAGGGCCAGACCCAGCTCAATACGTTCATGAATACGGCGTCCACCATGACCTCGCAACAGATCGTGGATTCGCAGACCGTCAACAGCGTGGTGCCGGTGAAATCCACCATGGACGGCTGGCGCAATCAGCTCAGCCTGTCCACGCCGGCCGGCACCGAGGCCACGCTCCCGGCCAGCGACCCCGCCTCCTGGAATACCACCTGGGGCCTCGCGGGAAACTTGGGCGGGGTCATGGGCGCGGCCAGCTTCCAGGGCAATCTCGACAGTGTCTTGACCATGATCAAGGGCCAGGCCCGCGTGGGGGCCCAGCTCAACGTCTTCAGCGATGTCGGCCGCGCCGTGCTGTCCGCCAACGGCATGTTCAGCATTTGCGGCACCCCCGGCTGCACGCCCGGTGGAGCCCCCGTTCCCGTGCCGGCCGCCCTGCTCTTGTTCCTCACCGGCCTCTTCGGCCTCGCCGCCTTCGCCCGGCGCACGAGTCTGAACCCGTTTGTATCGTGAGAAAGAAGAACGGACGGGAATCCTCAATCGTCTCATCCTGCATTGACTTCCCGTTGGGCTGCAGGCATGGGATTCGGAAAGTCAGGGGTACGAGGGAGAGGCATCGGCCTCTCCCCTGTTCTCCCAACATACACGAAGGGAAAAGCAGATATGCATCTATCCGCAGGAACGGATCAAACTTACGGGGTCCAATAAAAATAGGGAGCACATGGTCGTGCTCCCTATCGAAAAGAGCGGAGATGATCGGCCTCATCTCCGCCGGTCACGAGTCGCCGGAGCGCCTGGCATGCGCATTTAGACACTGCGGCAACGCGTGGAGTAGTTATTTGGCCGGACGAGGCTCGTCCGGCGCATTTGCATTAGATTGCCCTTCAGGTGATGGCTTCTCCCCTCGCCGACCCGCTGTTGACGCCTCGCTTTGCGCGGGCTTTGAAGCCGGCCCGGACTGTTCGAGATCCTTGATATACTCCGTCATTTTCTTGAGGCGCTGCTCCAAATCAGCTTGCTCGGCTTTCAGGGATCGCAAGATCGTGTCCTTCAACAGCGTCGTGTCCCCCGTCGCAGCCCTTTGGATCTGCAGCTCCTTTGTAGTGCTGGCCAGACCGGCAATCGCCTTTCCCTGAGCTTCCACTTCCTTGGAAAGACGTACCTGCATTTCTTCGCCCGCCTTCCGCTTCGCGTCAATCTCCGCCAATGAGCGGTCGTACTTTCCCCGGAACTCCTGCATGTCCTTCTGGAGGTCCGTCCTGACTTTGTCCAAATCCGCGGATGTGGTGCATCCGGTGCACACCGCCAGCGCAACACAGGCAAGCCCGGCGGTAGTTCGAGTCATTGCTCCCCTGCCAATGTCGAAAGTTTCAGCCAGTGAGTTCATTCGGCCGAACGGACCAACGACGGAACCTCGTACTCGGTCAACAACCGCCGCCGGAGCCTGGCGCATGAGCCAATCGGCATGATTCGGACAGCGTCCGGCGCGATGCTCACGATCGTCTGATCCCAGGCACACCATCCACGCTGCAGCGAGGGCCCGATATTCGTGCTCTTGAGCGTCACCTGCTGGCCGCGGATCTTAACCGTGACAAGAGACAGATCATGCTCCACCAACACGATCCTGCCCAGCCATTCATTGTCGGCCAGAACGGGCCGCGAACATCGAGGCACCAGATTGACCCGATCGGCGTCGATGGCGATCAGGACTCGCTGACCGACCGCTATGAAATCGGAGGGAAGAGGATCGAACATCCGTTCGTCCAATTGCAGCTCCAGCGCCCCGCCTTCATCGGTCTTGATCTGTACCAGTCCATGAACGCCGGCTTTCACGGCCAGGATTGTTCCCATGATCCGATTGACGATGCGCGGACGATAGGAACGAGAAGAGTTCTCTACGGAGACCTTGGCAGGACTCGTCATCGTCGTCATCATGACTCTCCTTTCACTGTCCCGTACCGGCAACCGAGGCCGGCTTCGCCAACGTTTTCACGAATGCTTGGATCGACTCC